>JAKAMR010000043.1 GCA_021812785.1 Nitrospirota bacterium | reverse complement strand
CCATGGCCGGCGCGGCAGAGCCTTTTGCCGCGTCGTTCAGACAGGAAGGAAGAGGGCGATGATCCCGTACCCGCGTTTTAGTCCGACGATTGTGAAGGTGGGCCCTTTTGCGATCAGGTGGTATGGGCTCATGTACATCCTGGGCTTCATCACCTCCTGGTTCCTTTTTAATTACCAGGCCAGGAAAAAGAAGATAAAGGGTCTTACCCAGCAGGTGGTCGAGAGCTTCTATTTCTGGCTTATCGTGGCCCTTGTGCTGGGGGCCAGGCTTGGGTACGTGCTGTTTTACAACCTGCCCTATTACATGCAAAACCCTTTGAGGATATTTGCCGTATGGCAGGGCGGGATGTCCTTTCACGGCGGGCTCATCGGCCTTGTAATAGCCGGCGTCCTTTTCTGCAGGAAACACAAGCTTGATTTCTGGAGGATGGCCGACATGCTGGTGGCTACCGTCCCTCCCGGCCTCGGGTTTGGGAGGATCGGCAATTTCATAAACGGCGAGCTCTTCGGCCGCCCTACGAATGTGCCCTGGGCAATGATATTTCCTCAGGGAGGCAACATTCCTCGCCATCCCTCTGAGCTATACGAGTTTTTTTTCGAAGGGGTGGTGCTTTTCGTTATCCTCTGGATATTGAAGGACAGGATAAAAAGAAGCGGAATGCTCCTTGCAGCCTTCCTCATATTATACGGGATATTCAGGTTCACCCTTGAGTTTTTCAGGCAGCCCGACCCGCAGCTTGGCTTCGTTGCGGGCCCCTTCACCATGGGACAGGTCTTGAGCTCCGTCATGGTGCTTGCCGGCATTGCGCTGGCCCTCTGGCGCCGCAAGGCCGCAAGGGTGCAAAACTCATAATCTTTTCAAACTCTCTTCTAATTTTCTTCAAATTCGGGGGATAAACTATTTCTAAATAAAAAGAAAAAGATTCCCCCTCTCCGAAAGAAGGGCCCATAAAAGGGCCCTTCTTTTTTTGGCTCTGCCGCTGTTTCATGCGGCGCGCCCAAAAAGGTGTAAACCCCGTTTCAATGTCCCATACGCATTCGATGCCCGCGGAGCATATAATGACGCCCCGCAGGATTCCCGGAAGGCCCCTTTTTTTTAAGGAAAAAATCTTATCCGGAAAATAAAAAGCAAAAAATAAAATCGCTCTAAACGGCCAGAAGTGGGCAAGTGATCTGAAAAAATCTCATGATTCCTTCAAGCTGTTCAAATAATTTCTTCACAATTCGGGGGTATGCTAATAGTGTAAAGAAAATCCATTCCTCCTGAGTTTCGGGCCGGACAATATCCGGCCCTTTTTTTGCCCTCAGAGCATAAAAAAGAAGGTCTTGCGCATCCGGGAGGGAATTGGATGACGGGCAAATTCAACATAATCTATTCATTTTATCTTCAATTTTCCTTCACAGTATTGGGATAAATTTAAGGCAAGAAAAGAGCAGCAGCTTTTTTCCTCCCTAACTCGGGCCAGGGCCCCTATCAAAAGGGGCCCGGCCTTTTTATTTTTTGCTTTTCCTGATTTTTCCGGACTAGATGCTGGAGGCGAGTTTGGCGGCAAGGTCGCCGACTTCAGTTGTGCCCATGCCCATCTTGCCTGCGGCAAGGCTCTTTATGTGTTTTCCCGTGATCTCCATCACGGCGGCCTCTATGGCCCTGGCGGCATCCGCCTGGCCAAGGTGCTCAAGCATCATCCCGCCCGCGCTGATGGCGGCAAGCGGATTTATGACGTTCTGACCCTTGTACTTGGGGGCCGAACCTCCGATTGGCTCGAACATGGAGACGCCAGCCGGATTTATGTTTCCTCCCGCTGCTATGCCCATGCCTCCCTGTATCATCGCGCCAAGGTCAGTTATGATGTCGCCGAACATGTTGTCCGTGACAACGACGTCGAACCATTCCGGGTTTTTGACAAACCACATGGTTATGGCGTCCACATGGGCGTAGTCCGTCTTTACATCCGGGTACTCTGGCGCAATCTCCCTAAACGCCCTCTCCCAGAGGTCGAAGGCATAGGTGAGCACGTTAGTTTTTCCGCAGAGGGTCAGGTTCTTGCGCCTGTTCCTTTTCTGCGTATATTCAAACGCGTACCTGAGGCACCTCTCGACGCCTTTTCTCGTGTTGATCGACTCCTGTATGGCCACCTCGTCCGGCGTGCCTTTTTTAAGCGTGCCGCCCGCCCCCGCGTAAAGCCCCTCGGAGTTTTCCCTCACTACGACCAGGTCTATGTCGTCCGGGCCTTTCCCCTTTAGCGGGCAGTCCACGCCGGGATAGAGTTTTATGGGGCGCAGGTTGATGTACTGGTCCAGCTTGAAGCGCAGCTCAAGCAGGATGCCTTTTTCAAGGATGCCAGGCTTCACGTCCGGGTGGCCTATGGCCCCAAGATATATCGCATCGAATTTCCTGAGCTCCTCCAGGGCGCTTGCCGGAAGCGTCTCACCGGTTCTCAGGTAGCGGTCTCCGCCAAAATCGAAGTTGGTGAACTCCAGCTTGAAGTCGAAGCGGCCGGCCGCGGCGTTCAGTGTCTTTATGCCCTCGGCTATTACCTCGGGACCGGTGCCGTCACCGGGTATAAGAGCGATCTTGTAAGATTTCATGCCGAATCTCCTTTTTGGATTTTTTTCTATTTACGCGAGGCCAGTTTTTTCTTCGTCCACTCAACAAGCCCTCCCGCGCCCACAAGCTCCCGCATGAAAGGCGGTATGGGGCTGGAGCTGTAGGTCTTCCCGCCTGCCAGGATGGTGCCCTTGTCGGTATCTATCTCTATGACGCTGCCTTCCTGCACGTTCTCAAAGAGCTCTGGGCATTCGAAGATAGGCAGCCCTATATTGAAAGAGTTCCTGAAGAATATGCGGGCGAAGCTCCTGGCGACAACAGTGGTTATGCCTGCGGCCTTGATAGCCAGCGGGGCGTGCTCCCTGGAAGAGCCGCAGCCGAAGTTCTTGCCTGCCACGATGATGTCCCCGGGCCTGACCTTCCCCGGGAAATCCTTGTCGGCGTCCTCCATCACGTGCTTGGCAAGCTCCGCCGGGTCCGAGGTGTTCAGATACCTTGCCGGTATTATCGCGTCCGTGTCCACGTCGTCACCGAATTTCCAGACCTTCCCTTTTATGACCATTTGCGAGAAACCTCCACTATAGGAATAAATGAAAATTGTATAACAGAGGCGGGAAATGAAGCAAGCCGGGCACGGTCATTATATGTCCTGTGGGCATCGAATGCAGGGTATTAATATGGGACATTGAAACGGGGTTTGCACCTTTTTGGGCGCCCCATGCCCCTCTGAAGATTTGAAAATGCGCTTATACGGTTTACGCAGGTCATTCCCGCAAGCGAAGCGAGCCGGAAATCTTTCCCTTGCAAAAGCACGATTCCGCCCGTTTTTATCCGCAACCAGAATAAATCCGGCCGGAATGACAAATTACACAGGAATGGTAACTAATCGGCTAAGCGCATAAAAAAATATAGGCAAGACAAAAAGATACGAAAAAATGCAGCAGGAGCGAATGCCGCCCGCCCCTTCACTCAAAACTGAAGAGCCGTTTTTAAAATGCCGGGGGCCGGCTAAAAAACCTTTTTGGCTTTTTTAGCCGGCCCCCGGCCCTCTGATTTTCCTTTTCCGGGCTGTTCCCGTCTTTCAGTTCACGCCGCTTCCACCTTCACCGCCACGGTGGGGGCCTCTCCGTTTTTTGAAGGCAGGGTAAGCAGGTTGACCTTGGCATGGGCAAAGTGCACCGGAGCAAATACCATCCCCTGGGGGACCTCCTCGGTGACCCTGGCCTTAAGGTAGATGGCCTCCCCGTTTCTTCCGCTTACCTTTACGAAACTCTCGTTGTATATGCCGCGGGCATCCGCGTCCAGAGGGTTTATCTGAAGGCAGGCATCGGGCGCGGCGGAATCCAGGTTGTTGGATATTGTGGTGAGGCTCCCCGAATGCTGCATGAGGTTGCCTGTGGCGAAGATGAACGGATAGTCGCTGTCGGCTGGCTCCCTCATCTCCTGCCCCACGGGAACTAGCGCCGGCTGCGCCTGCCCGCCGCCATGCGGCATGTCCATCAGGGCCTTCACGGAAAGCTGCGCAAAGTTTTTTGCGTCCAGGTCAGTTTGCATCAGCCTGCCTATGTTTCTTAATATCTTCCAGTCTGGCATGGAAAGCCCCGTTTCAGGCAGGCATTTGTTTATCTTTTGCGGCTTGCCGGTCATCCCGATGAAGGTGCCGTCTTTTTCTCCCCAGCCCGAGGCGGGTAGCACAATGTGAGCGAGCTTTGCCGTGGCGGTCATCATTATGTCCTGGACGATGATGAGCTCCAGCCTGCCAAGCGTGTCCATGACCCTGGCCGTGTCCGGGAAGGTGACTGCCGGGTTCTCGCCCATTATGTACATCGCCTTCATCCGGCCCCCGTACATCATCTCCATGGCGTCAAGGCCTGTACCGGTGCCTTCCATGGCCAGCTGGGTCCCCATGGTGTTTGCAAATTCCGGGGGCAGGCCCAGCGCCTCGGGCCCCCTGCCAAGCAGAATTGCCAGGTCCATCAGGGCAAGCGCGGTGCCTTCTCCCTTCGTGTTCTCCGAGCTTCCGAAACACGCCATGAGCATCGGGTTCTTTGCGGCCGCAAGCGCACGGGCCGCCTCCCTTACGTCCTGTTCGGGCACGCCTGCAACGCCCGCGGCGGCAGAAGGGTTTTGTCTCTCCAGGGCTTTCTTCAGCTCCGCAAACCCCTTCGCCTCTTCGGCCTTTTTGTCGTACAGGCCCTCTTCGATAAGGGCGCTCATGATGCCGTTTACAAGGGCAACGCCGGTTGCGGGCCTTATCCGCAGCCACTGGGAACTCCACCTGGAGAGTTTTGTCTCCCTGGGGTCGGCCACTATGAGGGCCGCCCTGAAGTCCCTTCGGGCCGCAAGGGCCTTCAGTCCGTAGACAGGGTGCGTGGAGGTGAGGTCCGACTCCAGGACGAAAATGACGTCCGCCCTGAGCGGGGCGTCAAGGTCCATGGCCAGTCTGTCCATGCCGAAGGCCTTTTTGAGCGCCTCCACCTGCTTGGAGTAGCCCATCCTGGTCCTTGAGTCCACGTTCGCTGAACCCACGGCAAGCTCCATGAACTTTTTGAGCATGTAGTTGTCTTCTACCGAGCAGCGCTCCGAGCCCAGCGCTCCAATTGCCTCCGGGCCATGAGCCGCCTTGACCTCCTGAAGCCTCCTGGCCGCAAACTCAATGGCCTCCTGCCAGGTGGCGGGCTCGAGCTTGCCTTCCTTTCGTATGAGCGGGGTTTTGAGCCTGCGCTCCGATTCTATGAAGTCGAACCCGAACCTTCCCCTCGGGCACAGGTCCCCTTTGCTTACGCCAACCCCGTCCTTGCCCCTTGCGCGCAGGATGTGGCCGTCCCTCATGCTGAGGACGGAGGTGCAGCCTACGGAGCAGTATGGGCAGATGTTCTCCTGCTCTTCCATCAGCCATACCCTGGAGCGGAACTTGTAGGGCTTCACCCCGAGGGCTCCAACCGGGCAGGAATCCACGCACTGGCCGCAGAACTCGCAGTCCAGCGTCTCCTCGAACGCGGGGCTTACCTTCGTCTTGAACCCCCTGCCGATAAGATTGATGGCCCCCACGCCCTGGTGCTCCTTGCAGATCCTAACGCACTTGCCGCACAGGATACACCTGTTTGCGTTCCTTTCTATAAGGGGCGCGGCGGTCGATTCCGGCTCATGCTTTCTCTCGTCTGAAAACCTGCTTGCCACCGGGCCGTACTTGAAGGCCAGGTCCTGCAGATCGCATTCCCCCGCCTTGTCGCAGACGGGGCAGTCCAGCGGGTGGTGGATGAGGAGCAGCTCAAGGACGGTCCTCCTGGCCTTCTCCAGCTTGGGCGTCTCGGTATGGATGACCATCCCCGGCTCCGCGGGCGTCGAGCAGGAGGCAAGGAGTTTTTTCTGCCCCTCAACCTCCACCAGGCAGAGGCGGCAGCCGCCGTACGGCGTCAGCCTCCTGTCCCAGCAGAGGTGAGGTATGTATATCCCGTTTGCAAGGGCGGCCTGCAAGATGGTGGTCTTGGGCTCCGCCTGTATGTTTTTGCCGTTTATGACGAACTCTATCATCTCGTCTCCACTCCTTTGGCCTTTTCTATCAGTTCCTTGGCCAGACTGCCGGGGCCGGCCTTGAGCGCGCCGAACTTGCACGCCTCGTAGCACGAGCGGCATTTTACGCACAGGGTCTGGTCTATGACGTGCGGTTTCTTCTTTTCTCCGGACACCGCTTTCTGCGGACAGACCCGCGCGCATGCGCCACAGCCCTTGCAGGCCTCGGGCTCCACGTAGAAGGTGACAAGCGGCCTGCATACGCCGGCCTTGCACCAGCCGTCCCTGATGTGGGACTCGTACTCATCCCTGAAGTACCTTATGGTGGACAGGACGGGGTTGGGAGCCGTTTGGCCCAGGCCGCAAAGCGACGTGTTTATGATGTCCTGGGCAAGGTCAGCCAGGAGCTCTATGTCTCCCTCTTTACCCCTTCCCTCGGTTATGTCCACAAGCTTGTCATGCATGACCTTCGTCCCTATCCTGCAGGGAGGGCACTTGCCGCAGGACTCGTCGGTCGTGAATTCCAGGAAGAACTTTGCCACGCTCACCATGCAGTTGTAGTCGTCTATGACCACCATTCCGCCCGAGCCCACGATGGCGCCAGTCTGCATTATGTCCTCGTAGGTAACGGGGGTGTCCAGCAGGGACTCCGGTATGCAGCCGCCCGAAGGGCCGCCAAGCTGCACCGCCTTGAACTTTCTGCCCTTCTTCATTCCTCCGCCTATGTCGAAGATGACCTTCCTGAGCGGTATGCCCATGGGCACCTCTATAAGGCCTATGTTGTTTATGGCCCCGGTGAGCGCAAAGACCTTCGTGCCGGTGGATTTTTCCGTGCCCAGGCTCTTGAACCATGCGGAGCCGTTCAGGATTATGGACGGTATGTTTGCATAGGTCTCCACGTTGTTAAGGACCGTGGGTTTTTTCCACAGGCCCTGTGAGGCCGGGAAGGGCGGCCTTGGTATGGGCATGCCGCGCTTGCCCTCCAGGGAGCGCATGAGGGCGGTCTCCTCGCCGCAGACGAACGCCCCTGCCCCCTGGTATATCTCTATGTCCAGGTTGAAGCCTGTGCCCAGGATGTCCTCGCCAAGAAGCCCGTATGCCCTTGCGTCGTCTATGGCCTTCTGGAGCCTCTGGACCGCAAGCGGGTATTCGGCCCTTACGTATATGTATCCCTTGCTTGCCCCGATGGCCTTCGCCCCTATTATCATGCCCTCAAGGACAACGTGCGGGTCCGCCTCCATGACGCTCCTGTCCATGAACGCGCCGGGGTCTCCCTCGTCCCCGTTGCACAGGATGTATTTAAGCGGGCCGGGCACCCTGGAGCAGAGCTCCCACTTGAGGCCCGTCGGGAAGCCGGCGCCGCCCCTGCCCCTGAGTCCCGATGCCTTGATCTCCGCTATTATCTGCTCCGGGGTCATGCTGGAGAGCGCCTTGGCGGCCGCCTGGTAGCCGTCCCTCGCTATGTATTCCTCTATCTTTTCCGGGTCTATGAGACCCTTGTTCTTGAGCGCCCGCAGCACCTGGAGGTTGAAAAAAGGTATCTCGCTCATGACGGGCAGGACCTTTTTCTTCTCCGGCTCCTTGTACATGAGCCTCTGGACCGGCCTGCCTTTAAGAAGGTGCTCCTCGACTATCTCCGGCACGTCGGCAGGGGTGAGCTTTTCATAGAAGGTGCCATCAGGGTAAACGGTCATTATGGGGCCCTCGGCGCAAAAGCCGTTGCACCCGGTTATCACTATGCCTATCTCTTTTTCAAGCCCCCGGCTGAGGAGCTCGGCCTCGAGGGCCTGCTTCACCTTGAGCCCGCCGCTTGCGATGCAGCCGGTCCCTCCGCATATCATCAGGTTCGCCCTGAACTTGTCCATCTTTATATGTTCCTCCAACAAAGGAAAATCATTTTTTTGTTTTTTGCCGCTCAATAAGAGGTCTCGCTGCCCATCACGAGGGCATATTCCTGCACTATGCTGCCCCCCTGTATGTGCTCGGAAAATATTCTCTTTATCTTCTGAGCGTCCAGCTGGCAGTATTTGACCGGCGCCTGGCCCGCGAGCTCCACGGTGGCCATGGGCTCCTTGCTGCAAAGCCCGGCGCACCCCGATGCCGTGACCACCACGTCTTTGACGCCTGCCTCGGCAAGGGCCTCAACGAGGGCGCTCATTACCTCTCTGGCCCCGGCGGCTATCCCGCAGGTGCCCATGTGTATGGTCACCCTGGCCCGGTAGCTGCCGTGCCTCAATGTGAAGGTGGCCTCGTACTGCTCTTTGATCTTCTTAAGGTCGTCTATGGTCAGTCTGCGCATGAACGCCTCCTTTTTGGTCCCGCCCTTTGGGTTGCCGCCTTTATTCATACTGGGCCCCCTTATTCATACTGGGAAAGGATATCCAATGTCTTTACCGGATTCACGGAACCGTGGGTGTCCTTGTCCACCACGACAACCGGGGCAAGGCCGCATGCGCCCAGGCACCTTACGCTCTCAAGCGAAAATTTCTTGTCGGACGTGACCTCTCCGATATCTATCTGCAGATGGTCCTTGAGCCTGGCCAGTATCTCCTCCGCCCTCTTCACGTAGCACGCGGTGCCAAGGCAGACCCTCACGTTGTGCTTGCCCTTGGGTTTCATTGTGAAAAAAGAATAGAAGGAGACCACCCCGTGCACCTCGCTGACAGGCACGTTCAGCCCGCGGGCTATGTGCCTCTGCACGACGGGCGGCAGGTAGCCCACAAGCTCCTGAGCCTCCTGGAGCACAGGGATAAGGCTCCCCGGCCTGTCCTTGTACTTCTGTATTATCCCGTTCAGTTTTTCGGCCATTTCCCCGGTGAAATCCTGCGCTTCCGCCTTTGCCGACTTTTTCCTGACCTCCATCGCCTTTGCCGCCGTTTCCACAAGCAGCGACGGAGAGAACGGCTTGGGCAGGTAGTCTATGATGCCAAGGGTGAGGGCTTCCTTTATGCTCTCCTGCGACGGATGTCCGGTAATGAGCACGACGCATATCTCGGGGTTTTTGGACCTCAGCCTGCGCATGAACTCCATCCCGTCCATCCCGGGCATCTTTATATCGGTTATGACGAGGTCGTAAGGCTTTGTGCCTTCGAGCATCTCGATGGCCTTTAGGGCGGAAAGCGCTGTGCTTACATCGTAACCCTCGGGCCCGAGTATGCGCTCGCAGCTTTTAAGTATCACTTCCTCGTCATCGACAACCAGAATGCTGCCTTTCATCTCTCTAAAATCCTCCTTACGCAAAACGGGGTCACTAAAACCTATTATGACTCTTTGCCGTTATCTTTGCCTGCTGCCTGCCCTGGGAGATCGCATCGTTTATGGAATCCTTTACCATAAGAAGTATCTCGGGCAGGTTTACGGGCGTATCTCCAAGCTCCTCCACGAGCGCACCGGAATCAAACCCGTAATGGAAGCCGCCTCCCGTGGCGCCGCTGCCAATGGCATCATAGAAAAGGACATATCTTATCTCCGGGTGGCCGCACATCATGGAGAGCATGGTGGCCCCAAGGTCACCAAGCGGCTTTCTGTCCACATGGCTGTGCCTGAAGGAGGCAAACAGGGTGGTGCCCCTGCCGGGCTCCGAATCCAGGCGGAACTCCCCGCCGCACTCCAGGGCCGTCTGCTTCAGAAGCGGTATCCCCAGCCCGAAACGCTTTCCGTTTCTCCGGCCCTCCCATGAAGTAAAGAATGGGTCCTCCGCCATGGTCAGGACCTCTCCGTCCATGCCCCGGCCGTTGTCCTCCACGCTAAGCGAATAAATATCCCTGCCGGGGTCTTCCTCTATCCGTATGACTATCCTGTTTGCCCCGGCATTTATCGAGTTTTCAGCGATGTCCAGGATGTGCAGCGACAGGTCTTCCATTTCAGTCAAAAACCGCCTTTCTTCCGCGTGCCGCTTTCAGGGCCAGAGCGATCTCCCTCAGGCTCGCCTCCTCAAGCAGGAAGCTCGTCCTCTTCCGTCCGATGTCCTCCAGCCTGTGGGCATCTGAGAAGCGGAGCCCGGGGGCCTGCCCCCGGTGGTTAAAAGGTTTTTGTTTTTCTTTTTCCCCGCAGAGCTCGAACGCGTCGAAATCAAGGCCTTCGGGAACGAAGCCAAGCTGCGAGGTGATACTGAAAGAGCCGCGGTCGGCATGGCTTGCTATCACAACCCCGCCAAGGGAGTGGACGGCCGCAACCAGGCTTGAAAGCCTTATGTCCGTGGCCCCGGCAAGGAGCCTCCTGTTAAATCCCATGACCTCGTCCTCCTCGTTCACCAGCACCTGCCTGAACGGCGGGATGCCGTTGGGCCTGTCCCCTTCCCCGTAAAGGCCGTCCAGCCGGCGGTAGACGTCCTCCTGCATCCTGAAGGCGGCCTCAAGGGTGTCAAAAAGCGCAAGCACATGGACCTCCTCCAGTGAGGTTATCTCCATCGCGGGCACCAGAAAGACCCCTGCCTCCCCGGCGGCGCGTGCCGCCGCCTCCAGGTTCTCGCAGGAATTGTGGTCGGCTATCGCCACTATGTCCAGCCCCGCCTCCGCGGCCCTCCGCATGATCCTGCCCGGCGTCATGTCCAGCTCCGCGCAGGGCGACAGGCAGCTGTGGATGTGCAGGTCCGCCGCAAACAGCCTTTTCTTCCTTTTTGGCCCCGGCCCCGTCACCTTTCCTCATTTTTCAAAAGGAGGTTGTACACCATCCCGACCATATCATAGGTCTGCAGGGGGGTGCTCATGACCGGTATGCATTCGGAGGCGGCTTTCTCCAGGGTCTCCGCCTCGATCTGCCTGCCGCCCGTCACTATTATCCCGGAGAGGCCCTTTATCGCGGCCACCGCCACCACGTTGGGATGGGTCTGCCTCGTTATCCAGATGTTGCCTTCCTTGCCGTTGGCAAGGACGTCGGAGAGCATGTCGCTTGCATAGCAGCCGTTTATGGCCGCCTCAACGCAGCCATTGTTTTTGAGTTCAAGGCCAAGCCTGCCTATGAGTTCCTGTACCGTCATTTATTCCTGCCTTGCATTTGATGGTGATGCCAGATTTATAGTGATCTCAAGCGTCGTTCCTTCGCCGGGCACCGAATCTATCACAAGCGCGTCGGCGTTCTTTTTTATGTTGGGCAGGCCCATGCCGCTTCCCCATCCGAATTCCCTCGCCCAGTCCGGCGCGGTCGTGTAGCCCTCCTTCATGGCAAGCCCTATGTCCGCAATGCCGGGCCCCATGTCGGTTACCGTTATGGTAAGGGTTTCCCCTTCGATCAGGTAATGCAGACTTCCGGCCACCGCATGGATTATGACGTTTATCTCCGCCTCGAAGGCGCAGATGGCCGCCCGCCTTATGACCTGGGCCGGCACGCCAAGGGCCGCAAGCTCCGAGCGCAGGCTCTTTGATCCGGCCCCGGCGTCTGAAAAATCACCGCCGTTCAGGGGGAAATAGATGTCCTGCCCGCCCGTCTTCCCGTCCAGGCCTTCCTTTTTGTCTCCTTGCGCCATGACCGTCAAAGGCCTGATACGCCCGAACTTACCCGAAGAAGCCATACAAGCCAGTTTTCCTGAAGACATTCCTGCACAAAGCCGGGCAGCGTCTCGTTTACCCTCTCGTTCCTGCCCTGAACGATGCCGCTCATGGGGGACTTAAGCTCTATTATCCTGCCTTCGCCAAGCAGCACCCTTGCGAAGGTCTCACCGGAGGTGACCTCGGGCTGATCCACAAGGTCTATATACAGAAGATGCCCGCCCAGGTACCACTGCCTCACATCAAAGCCTATCTCCCAGCCGCCTTTAACAGGCCTTGCCCATGCCCCATCCTTGTAATAAATGGCCCTGTCGTCAAGCTCGGAGGCCACCGTCACATACTGCCTGAACTGGTCTATGAAGGCCTTGCGCAGTATCCAGCCCCTTTTATCGAAGACCTTTGCGGCGATGTTTTTCATGAACTCGGGGGTGAAGGGTTTTTCGAGGAATTCAAACGCGCCAAGCCTTATGGCCTCCTTGGCGTCTTCGAGCGTGGGGTATCCGGTTATCATCACCACGTCTGTTGCGGGTTGGATGGCGCGGGCCTCCCCCAAAACCTGGATACCGTGGAGGTCCGGCAGCCTGATGTCCGATACAAGGAGGTCCACCTCTTCGGAGCCAAGTCTCTTTATGGCCTCAGCCCCGCTGGTGACCGTGTTTACCGTGTAGCCTTCCGCCCCCAGTATCCTTTTGCAGCTAAGGCCCACTACGGGGTCGTCATCCACTACCAGTATCTTTTTCTTTTTGACTGCTGCCATCGCTACGACCTCCTTTTATTAAACCATAAAAGGCAAAGCAATATGTGTGCCAAAATGCAAGCTATTGTTTTTAAATGAAACATGAGCAGGGCGGAAGGGATTTTGCGGGTGCTGGTGTATGAATTTTTAATACACTTGCTTGTTTTATACTACAGGATGCTTCGCTCTGGCGAAAAGACAAGGACCCCTGAAGGCCTGGCCCGCCTCATGGAGGAGTCTTTTGAAAGGCTGAGCCCCTATATAGAAAGGCACACGGGAAAGGTCTGTCCCGCATGCAAAAAGGTCTGCTGCGCCAACAAGCACGGAACGCCGGAACGGGAGGACCTTCTTTTCTACCGCGCGCTGGGCGCGGAGGCGGAGCCCGCAAACGGGCCTGCGGATGCGGTATGCAGCCTGCTTGGGGCTTCGGGCTGCGGGCTCCCAAGGTGGAGGCGGCCTTTCAGGTGCACCTGGTATTTTTGCGAGCCGCTTCTTGATTCCATGCGCCGGGGAAACGGCAGGCAGTACAGGCTGTTCGTGGAAGAACTGGACCGGCTTGTGAAGCTCAGGGCCAGGCTTCTTGAGCTGGCGGGTGCGGACAGCGGGGCCTGAATAAATGAAGGACCTCGTAAGGATCCTGGCCGTCCTGGTTTTTCTGATCGTGCTAGTCAGAAAAAAGGTGCGGGCGGGGACTGTGCTTCTTCTGGGCTCCCTTCTGCTTGCACTCCTTTATTTAATGCCGGTGCGCGCCGTGCTTTCGGCCCTGAAGACGGCGCTGATAACAAACCCCGATGCGCTCAAGGTGGCCCTTGCGCTTACCGCCATACGGGGTTTTGAGCTTGTCCTCAGGGAAAAAAAGATACTTGAGGGGATGATGAACGCCTCGAAGTCTTTTCTGAGGGGGAAAAGGGCGCTCATCGCCGCTATGCCGCTTCTCATAGGCACTCTGCCAGCCATGGGAGGCGCATATTTCTCCGCCCCCATGGTTGAGGAGGCATCAAAAGGGATGGGTCTTCAGGCGGAGCGGAAGGGGTTTGTGAACTACTGGTTCAGGCACCCGTGGGAATACGTGCTTCCCCTTTATCCGGGGATCGTCCTTGCCGGGGCGGTCACGGGAATAAAGCTGCCCCTCCTCATGTTTTACAACCTGCCATACGCCCTTGGGGTGGCGGCAACGGGCTTTGTGTTCGGGCTCAGGGGCATAGGCGGAAAACCGGCCGGGGCAGAAAAGTCAGAAAAGCAAAAGGACTTCAAAAACAAAAACTTTGCTTTTTCGCTTTTGAACTTCCTGCCTATCCTCTCCATACTGGCAATGGTGATCGTCTTCGGGATGGAGTTCCAGTGGGCCATCCTTGCCGCCCTTGCGGGCCTGATGTTTTTTTACCGCTACAGGCCGTCCGATGTGTGGAGGACGACCGTGCACTCGCTGTCCGCTGATGTCCTGCTCCTGATAGCCGGGGTCATGATATTCAAGCAGGTCCTCATAAACTCGGGAGCGGTCGCCAGCCTGGGCCGCTTTCTGGTTGAGGAAAGGATACCTCTGATGGCCCTGCTTTTTGCCCTGCCATTCCTGGCGGGCCTGCTTACCGGCCATACGATGGCATTTGTGGGGGCGACATTTCCGCTTCTGATGGCCCTGCCCGGAGGGAGCATGCCGCATGCCATATCCTTTGCCTTTGCCTGCGGCTTCCTGGGGGTGCTGCTAAGCCCGGTGCACGTCTGCCTGATACTTTCGCGGGAATACTTCAAGGCGGACCTCTGGGGCATGTACAAAAGGGCCATCCCCGCGGCGGCGGCGGTGTTCGTGGTGGCAGCGGCGGAGTACCTGATTTTCAGAGGGTGAAGATTTTTTATTTAATTCCGTCCGGTAATTTTGCAAGCGTAAAAAACACGCTTCAAGTTTGCCGCAGGGGGCGGAGTTGAAGATGGAAAGGACAGCTTAAAAAGACCAGGGAAGGCATGGAATTCCTCTTTAAGCATCTGGGCTCATGAAACATATAACATGAACAGTTCATATGGCCGGCGCCAATGGGCCTGGCTCGCGCACCTGCCTCTTCTTCCCGCGTTTACATTTGATTTTGTTTTGTGCTATGTTCTTTTTTATCCTGTTTGCCTGATACAAAGATTTTTTCTCTAAAAGAGGTGCGACAATGAAAATAGTGCTTGCATATTCCGGGGGGCTTGACACCTCGGTTGCCATCAAATGGCTCAAGGAGACATACAGAGCTGAGGTCGTCGCCTTCTGTGCCGACCTTGGACAGGAGGAGGAGCTTGGCGGCCTTGACGAGAAGGCGCTCAAAACCGGGGCCTCGAAGGTGTACATAGAGGACCTGCGTGAGGAGTTCGTGCGGGACTATGTCTTCCCCATGCTGCGGGCAAACGCCGTTTATGAAGGCTCCTATCTTCTGGGCACCTCCATAGCGAGGCCGCTCATAGCAAAAAAGCTGATAGAGATAGCCGGCAGGGAAGGGGCCGAGGCGGTGGCCCACGGGGCCACGGGCAAGGGAAACGACCAGGTGCGCTTCGAGCTGACCTGCTATGCCCTGAAGCCTGGCATCAAGATAATAGCCCCCTGGAGGGTCTGGCCTTTCAAGTCCCGCCAGAGCCTCATCGAATACGCATCGGCAAACGGCATCCCGGTGACTGCCACGAAGGAAAAACCCTACAGCACGGACAGGAACATGTTCCATATAAGCTATGAGGGCGGCGTCCTTGAAGACCCATGGGCCGCGCCGCCTCCCGGCATGTACACCATGGCGGTGCCGCCCGAGAAGGCGCCCGATGCCCCAAGGACCATAGAGGTGGAATACGACAGGGGAAACCCCGTGGCGGTTGACGGCAAAAAGATGGGCCCGCTTGAAATATTAAAGACGCTGAACGAGATCGCCGGTGAAAACGGCATAGGCAGGGTGGACCTGGTCGAGAACCGCTTTGTGGGCATGAAATCAAGGGGCGTGTATGAGACCCCCGGAGGCACGGTGCTCCATGCGGCCCACAGGGCGGTGGAGTCCATAACTATGGACAGGGAGTCCCTCCACCAGAGGGACGCGCTGGTGCCCAGGTACGCGGAGCTTGTCTATAACGGTTTCTGGTTTTCCCCGGAAAGGCGGCTCCTGCAGGGGCTCATGGACCAGGAGCATGAGAACGTGACAGGCACGGCAAGGCTGAAGCTTTACAAGGGCGGCCTTATGGTCACGGGGAGGAAGTCCCCCAAGAGCCTTTATCATCCGGACCTGGCTACCTTCGAGGAGGAAAATATCTACGACCAGAAGGACGCGGAAGGTTTTATCAAGCTGAACGCCCTAAGGCTGAGGGTGGAAAAACTGCTCCGCCCGGAGTCCTGAGAGATTTTTTTTCCAACCTGAAAGCAGATGAACGTAGAAGCGGAGAAGGCCAGGGAGCTCGAATGTCTTGCGGCCCTGGCTTCCATACCGGAGATAGGGCCTCTGACGATAAAGAAGCTGACTTCTGTTTTTGGCAGCGCCAGGGCGGTATTTGAGGCCCCCAGGGAAAGGCTTGATGCATCAGGCATCGGCGAAAGGAAAGCTGCGGACATACTGAGATTTTCAGGATGGGGGGAAGTCCGCGGCATGCTTGAGCGCGCCCGCGCGGCGGGGATAAAGGTCCTCGCAAGCAGCTCCCCGCAATACCCTGAGCCGCTCAGGAACATACCCGGCCACCCGCCTTTGCTTTATATGAGCGGGGACATCCTCGAGGAAGACAAATATGCTATAGGCATTGTGGGGACCAGGACGCCCACCCACTATGGCAGGCTCCACGCCGAAAACCTGGCTGCCGGGCTGGCAAAAAAGGGCTTTACGATCGTAAGCGGGCTGGCAAGGGGGATCGACTCCGCGGCCCACAAAGGCGCCCTGAAGGCGGGCGGACGGAGCATAGGCGTCATGGGCTCCGGCCTGGATGTGCCTTACCCGCCAGAAAATCATGCCCTTATGCAGGAACTTGCCTCGTCCGGCGCGGTCCTGAGCGAGTTTCCGCCCGGCACCGGGCCAAACAGGGAGAACTTCCCAAGGAGAAACCGGATAATAAGCGCGCTTTCCCTTGGTGTGCTTGTGGTTGAGGCCGGCAAGGGCAGCGGCTCACTGATAACGGCCGGTTACGCGCTTGAGCAGGGCAAGGAGGTCTTCGCGGTGCCGGGCAACATAAGCTCATCAGTCTCAAGCGGCACCAACGAGCTTATAAAGAGCGGGGCAAAGGTGGTCACCGGCATTGATGACATCATCGAGGAGCTTGCCCCGGTGCTAAAGGGTTTTTTGAGTCAGGCTCACGCTTCGGAGGCAGCCTGGCAGGGACCGGCAAGACAGGGGGAGCTTAAGGCCGTGCTCGACCATGGGGAAAGACGGGTCGTTGAGGCGCTCGGCCCTGAGCCTGTGCATATAGATGAGATAGCAAGGCAGCTTGGAATGGGGGCGCCTCAGATAATGGGCATTCTGCTTCAGCTGGAGCTCAAGGGCATTGTGAAGCAGGCTGCTGGAAAAAAATTCTTTATCTGCTAAAATGCGTGGAAGAGACTTTTTTGATTTTGCCGTCCGTGTTTCACGGATATTTGGAAATAAAATAAAGCTTTTGCTTCTTCCAAACATTTTTTTTATGACGGAAGGGCCGGAGAGCAGGATATGGGTTTTCTTGTAATCGTAGAGTCGCCCGCAAAGGCGCGCACGCTGAACAAGATCCTCGGAAAGGAATTTTCCGTTAAAGCGTCCATAGGGCATATAAAGGACCTGCCGGAGAAGGAACTGGGCGTTGACAAGGAAAAGGATTTTGAGCCCAGGTATGTGATAATCCCCGGAAAGGAGAAAGTGGTAAAGGAGCTCAAGGCCGCATCGAAGAAGGCCGAAAAGGTGTTCCTTGCGCCTGACCCGGACCGCGAAGGCGAGGCCATAGCGTATCATATCGCCTCGGAGCTGGGGGACGGAAAAGGCAGCAAGGCCAAAGACAAAAAACTCTACAGGGTCAGCTTTCACGAGATCACCGAAAAGGCGGTGCGGGAAGCGATGGAGCACCCTGGGGAGATAGATGCCCACATGGTCGATGCCCAGCAGGCCAGGAGGGTGCTGGACAGGCTCGTTGGCTACGAGCTTTCCCCCCTGCTTTGGAGAAAGGTAAGGAAGGGGCTTAGCGCCGGGCGTGTGCAGTCTGTGGCCGTAAGGCTGGTAGTCGAGCGCGAAAGGGAGATAGAGGGGTTCAAGCAGGAGGAATACTGGTCTGTTGAGGGCGTTTTTTCGCAGGCGAAAGGTTTTTCCCCTGAAAAAGCCGGGGCCGGTTTTTCCGCGCGTCTGCACACGCTGCGCGGAGAGCCTGTCATGGAGCGAAATACCAGGACGGGGGAGAAAAAATTCCTTCTGCGGACGGCCGAGGAGGCCCAAAAGGCGGTGGAGTTCGCCAGGGGCCTGGACTATGTGCTTGCCGGCGTCGAAAAAAAGCTCCGCAAGCGGTCCCCCGCGCCCCCTTTCATAACCAGCACGCTTCAGCAGGAGGCCTTCCAGCGCCTGCAGTTTTCAGCCAAAAAGACGATGGTCCTTGCCCAGCAGCTCTATGAGGGCATAGAGCTGGGGGAGGAAGGCTCCGTGGGCCTTATCACCTATATGAGGACCGATTCGGTGAACGTGGCCCAGGAGGCGCAGCAGTGGGCCAGAAAGCTGATATCCGCCCGCTTCGGAGAAAAATATCTGCCCGAAAAACCCCCAAAATACAAGAGCAAGGCATCGGCTCAGGAGGCCCACGAGGCCATAAGGCCCACGTACATGGAGAGGTCTCCGGAGGCGGTAAAGCAATTTTTGTCGAAGGACCAGATGAGGCTCTACAGCCTTATCTGGAACCGGTTCCTGGCAAGCCAGATGGCCTCCGCGCAGCTTGAGCAGACCGTATTTACCATCTCCTCAACGGGCGGAGACGGAGAGAAAAAGGATGCGGCCGTATTCAAGGCAAGTGGGACGGTCGTCAGGTTCGACGGTTTTTTGGCCCTTTACAAGGACATTGCCGGCGAAGAGGAAGAGGGGCTTCTTCCTTCCCTGGAGGAAAGCGAGGCGCTGAAACTCCTTGAGCTGAGGCCGGACCAGCATTTCACGCAGCCGCCGCCCAGGTACACGGAGGCAAGCCTCGTAAAGACCCTGGAGGAAAAGGGCATAGGGCGGCCCAGCACGTATGCCGCCATACTTTCGACCATCCAGGACAGAAAGTATGTCACCAAGGAGGCGGGGAAGTTCAAGCCGACAGACCTTGGAGTCCTTGTCAACGACCTGCTGGTTGAAAAGTTCCCGGAGCTTATGGATGTTGGCTTTACCGCCCGGATGGAAGACGAACTGGACCAGATAGAGCAGGGCAAGATGGAGTGGCCCAAGGTGATAAAGGATTTTTACCAGCCCTTCAGCCAGGACCTTGAGACGGCCCTCAAGACGCCGGGCAAGGTGCGGCCCGAAGACGTCATGACAGAGGAGAAGTGCGAAAGCTGCGGGCTGCCGCTGGTGAAGAGATGGGGAAGGCACGGGTGGTTCCTGGCCTGCAGCGGCTACCCCGAGTGCCGCTTTACCCGCCCGCTTGAGGGACAGAAGCAGGCGGTGGAGCAGACGGACGAGGTCTGCGAAAAATGCGGCGCTCCGATGGTGCTCCGCACCGGAAGGTTCGGCAAGTTCCTTGCCTGCTCGAAATACCCCGAATGCAAGACCACCAAACCCGTGTCGCTTGGTGTAAAGTGCCCCATGGACGGCGGCGACATCGTGGAGCGGCGCTCCAAAAAAGGAAGGCTCTTTTACAGCTGCGGCAATTATCCCAACTGCAAGTTCATATCGTGGTACCGCCCCGTGAACCGGGCCTGCCCCAGCTGCGGCAGCCCTTACCTTCTTGAGAAAAAGACCAGGGAGGGAGCCACGGTCTTCTGCCCGGAGAAAAGCTGCGGCTTCAAGGAAGAAAAAAAAGAGGAAGCTTCCGGCGAGTAATGGCCGGTCCGGGCGGCGGAGGGAGACCGGCGGGATGCCTCCTTTTCTGATAGGCATATGCGGAGCCGGCAGCGGCTCCGGCAAGACCACCATGGCCGAGGAGCTCTTGAGCGGCGCCAGGCGGCGCGGCTTGCTTCAGGACTCCCTCTCCCAAGACAAAAGCGGCAGCGCATCCGGCGGGGCATCCCGCCTGAGTTCCCACCTTACAAGGGGCCCCTGGGGGGCCGTCAAGTTCACAAAGACAGGCATCTATACCTCCGTTGTGACCAGCCAGGACATCCTGCTGGAAGAAGGAAAGGACACATCAAGGGTGCTCAAGGCCGGGGCCAGCCGCGCCGTCTGGATAAGCAGCCCCGGCGGGTCCGACCTTGAGGAGGCCCTGCACATGGCAATGGGACGCATGGAAGGGTGCCGCGTGGTCCTGGTGGAGGGCAACAGCGCCGTTGAGCTTTTAAAGCCCGATATTGTAATATTTATGAGCGCCTCTTTTTTTAAAAGCGGGGCGGAGGCCGCCCTGCGCGGGGCCGACATAGTGTTCCGGCCCGAGGGGGCCTGCATCCCCGCGGAGATCATAAAAAAAGACGCGGTCTTCTGCGGCAGCCTGGAGTTATGCGCGGCTGAAGTGTTCAAACGCATGGCCGAAAGAGAGGGGAAGGGGACTGTTACGGAAGACTGATGGGCTCAATAACATTTGACATAAGCCTCGCCTTTTATTTCTGCGCCATGCTCTTCTCCATTCTGGACCTCTCAAGGAGCACAAAGACCTTTCCAAAGCTGATGCTGATTGCGGCGGCCATCGGCTTTGGTTTCCATACGGTCTTCATCTTCTACAAGGGTTTTTCCATGGGGCACGTGCCTTTCGTAAACCCCAGGGAGGCGACGTCTTTTTTTGCATGGTGCATATTCCTGCTTTTTTTCATCCTGGAGTACCGCTACAAGCTCCGGCTCCTGGGCTCTTTCATAACGCCCATGGCCTTTCTCCTGATGTTCGTCTCGTTCATCCTGCCGGCGGATGACAGGCCGCTCCCCCCGGTACTCAGGAGCGAATGGCTGGGAGTGCACACGGTCTTTGCGTTTCTGGCCAACGCGGCCTTTGCCATGGCCGCCGGGGTGGGGGTCATGTACCTAGTGCAGGAGCATTATGTGAAAAGCAAGAAGCTTGGAGGGCTTTTTTCGAGGCTGCCGTCCCTCCACGTGCTAGATGAGATCAACTACAGGCTGGTTACCGTTGGTTTTCCCCTTTTCACGGTGGCGATAATAAGCGGCTCCATATGGGCGGACAACGCCTGGGGCAGCTACATAAGCTGGGACCCGAGGCAGATATGGGCCCTGGTCACATGGCTTATCTTCGGCATCGTGCTGCACGCAAGGCTCCAGCGGGGCTGGCGCGGCAGAAGGGCGGCGGCCCTTTCCATCCTGGGCTTTCTGACCATCATAGGGGCCTTTGCGGGGCTGGCGCTTCTGCAGAAGGGGCAGCATGTTTTTCTATGAGGGCCCGCTTTCATGAAGGTTCTTGTAGCGGGGCTGAACCACAAGAGCGCTGACGTAGAGGTAAGGGAGAAGCTGGCCTTTACCGGAGAGAAACTGGAGCAGGGGCTTGAGGCCCTGCTGGCATTGCCCCAGGTGAAAGAGGCCATGATAATCTCCACCTGCAACCGGGTGGAGATATATATGGGCGTGGATGAACCAGGAGAAGCCACCCGCCAGGTAAAGCATTTCATAAGCTCGTTCCATTCAATACCCGAAGGGCTCCTGGACAAGGCTCTTTATTTCCACACCGATTCCTCGGCGGTAAGGCACATCTTCCGCGTGGCCTCAAGCCTGGACTCCATGGTGGTGGGAGAGCCCCAGATCCTGGGGCAGGTCAAGGATTCCTTCCAACTGGCCCTGAACAAGAAGACTACGGGCGCTCTGATGAACAAGCTCATGAAAAAGGCCATTTCGGTGGCCAAGAGGGTGCGCACCGAGACCAGGGTGGCCGAAAACGCGGTCTCCATAAGTTTTGCCGCCGTGGAGCTCGCCAGGAAGATATTCAACGACCTTGTGGACAAGTCCGTGCTCCTGCTTGGCGCGGGAGAGATGGCCGAGCTGGCCGCGCGGCACCTGATGAACAACGGGGTCAAGGAGATAGTGGTTGCAAACAGGACCTACGAAAGAGGATGCGAGCTGGCCAAGGACTTCAAGGGAAGGGCGGTGCCTTTTTCCGGTTTCAAGGACGAGATGGTCCGCTCGGACATAGTGCTGTGCTCGACCGGAGCCCCCAATTACGTGGTATTCAAGCAGGACC
>JAKAMR010000042.1 GCA_021812785.1 Nitrospirota bacterium | reverse complement strand
TTTTTTACAAGCATTTCCAAGACATTCGGCGTTATAAATGCGGGCAGACTCGGCCCTAGCCTTATGTTCTTGATGCCAAGGGAAAGGAGCGTAAGGAGGATGGCAACCGCCTTTTGTTCGTACCATGAAAGGACAAGCGAGAGGGGCAGCTCGTTCACGCCCACGTTAAACGCCTCCGAAAGGGCAAGCGCTATCTGGATGGCGGAATAGGCGTCGTTGCACTGGCCTATGTCCAGAAGTCTGGGTATGCCGCCTATGCTTCCAAGCTCCCTGTCAAAGAACCTGAACTTGCCGCAGGCCAGGGTCAGAACGACGGTGTCCATCGGCGTTTTCTCAACGAACCGTGTGTAATAATTCCTTCCATGCCTTGCCCCGTCGCAGCCGCCCACGAGGAAGAAATGGCGTATCTGCCCGCCCTTTACCGCATCGATTATCTTGTCCGCAACGCCCAGGACGGCATTTCTTGCAAACCCGGTCATTACCTCACCGCCTTTTTCATCGTGCGCAAAACCCTGCATCGAGAGCGCCTTGTCTATGGCCGGGGTGAAATCGCGGCCCGTGACATGTGTTACGCCCGGCCACCCTGTCAGACCGCAGGTGAAGATATTTTCCTTGTAGGAGTCCCGGGGTTTTTGAAGGCAGTTGGTGGTCATCACTATTGCACCAGGGAATTTTGCGAACTCCTTCTGCTGGTTCTGCCAAGCGGTCCCGTAATGGCCGTAAAGGTGGGCGTAGCGTTTCAGCCCCGGATAGCCGTGCGCAGGAAGCATCTCGCCGTGTGTATAGACATTGATCCCCTTCCCTTCGGTCTGTTTGAGTATCTCCTCAAGGTCCTTGAGGTCGTGGCCGGAAACGAGCAGGGCCTTCCCTTTTTTGGCCCCCAGTGGCACTTTAACCGGCACGGGATGGCCATACGCCCCGGTGTTTGCGGCATCGAGCAGCTCCATGGCGCGCAGGTTCACCTCTCCGCATTTCATCGCAAGCCTGACCCAGCCCTCAAGGCCGATGTCTGCCCTTGTCATTGAGGCCAGAGCCTCATGCATATAGGCATACACGGCATCGTCCTCCTGTCCAAGGATGTATGCATGGTCAGTGTATGCAGCCAAACCCTTCAGCCCGAAAAGCACGATATCCTGAAGGGATTTTATGTCCGGATCTGAAGCATCCTCCACCGTCGCCTGCTGGCCCTGTCTTACGAGGCCGTCCAGATCCTGGGCGGGGATGAAGGAGGCGGCCTTGCCCGGAATGGACGAATTTCCGCCTGCGGCTGCTATCTTCTTCCTAAGGCCTTCCTTAAGCCGGGAGGCTTTGCCTATAAGTTCCGCGAAACGCTGCGGGTCAAAATCCACGTTCGTCAGCGTAGAGAACAGGGCTTCAGCCGTAAAGACGTTGACCTCGTGCTCGTTCACGCCTGAGCGCCTGCCCTCCTGCGCATAGACCGAAAGCCCCTTGAGCGAATGTATGAGCAGGTCCTGAAGGGCCGAGACCTCCTCGTTCTTGCCGCAGACACCAATTTTGGTGCAGGCCTTGCACTGCGCTGCCTGTTCGCACTGGTAACAGAACATAAAAACCTCCTTGATTTTTAAATTTAAAAGACCTTTTTCCTTTTTGCGTTTTTGTTTGAATCAAACCAGTTCAAAAAGCGCAAAATCACAAAGCGGTCTGATTAAAACTATAAAATTAAAAATTCAGATTGAATATGACGCGCATCATGGCAGGCAGATAAAAGCCTTTCCGGCTTGACGTGGCAATGGGATTGGAAATATACTGAACGCGTGTTCAGTTTTGCCCCGGCAATAAGATGCTCCCTGCAGGGGGCGAACAAACTGAAAGCCTTATAATGACCGGCGCGCAAGACCTGGAAATAAAAGGGGAACAAGGATGAAAAGACCAGGCCCTTCGGCGACAAGAAAATGCATACTTGAGGCCGCCCAGCTGCTTTTTGCGGAAGAGGGCTATGCCAATACGACAATAAGGAAGGTTGCAGGCCGGGCAGGCCTGAGCGTCGGCACCATTTACCTTTATTACAAGAACAAGGAGGAGCTTTACTCGGAGCTTTTCCGGCGGCAGCTGGACAGCTTCTCCGCCATGACCGAGCCGCTCAGGAAGCAGGAGCCGCTTTCCGCCCTGAGAGGGCTCATAGACAGTTATCTTGACTACGCGGTCAAAAAGGCAAAGCTTGTTTCACAGCAGATAAAGGAACACGATCTGGAAATAAAGAAGCCCATAAAAAAGGCATTTTTCGATTCCCAGAAAAAGCTCATCGCCGACATACTGGAAAAGGGGGTCAGGGAAAAAATATTCAGGCAAATGGACTGCCAGGCAACGGCATCAGTCCTTTTCTATTGCCTGAGGGGCATGATATTGGCTCAACTCTCCGGAGACCTGACAAACGGCGCGCCGGACATGACTGGCGAGGGGAAAAACGCCTGCGGACTTTTTCTGCTTGGGTTGCTGAGGGACAGGCGCGGCCGGGAAAAGGGATGGGCAAGGCCGTGAGCAGCGCTCCTGTCAACAAATGGCTCATATCTGCCACAGTCATAATGGGCACAATCATGGCGGCCCTGGACATAAGCATCGTAAATGTCGCCCTGCCTTACATGAGAGGCAACCTGGGGGCCTCGGTGGAGCAGATAACATGGGTCTCCACCGGCTACATACTTTCAAACGTTATCATCATGCCCCTTGTGGGCATGATGAGCGCCCGGTTCGGACGGAAGCGATTCTACATTCTGAGCGTTTTTCTTTTCGCGGCCAGTTCCCTGCTGTGCGCCCTGTCCTGGGACCTTACCTCCCTTGTAGTATTCAGGATAATTCAGGGTATAGGCGGCGGGGCGATCATTCCGCTTGGCCAGGCGATACTGAGGGAAAGCTTCCCCCCCGACGAGCAGGGAATGGCGATGGGCATCTATGGCTTCGGCGTTGTCCTTGGCCCGGCCTTCGGCCCCGCCCTGGGCGGCTGGCTTACCGACAATTTTTCCTGGCGAATGATATTCCTCATAAACATTCCGATAGGGATACTGAACCTGGTCCTCATCACCCGTTTCCTCCATGACCCGCCGTATCTTAAGCGGGAGAAAGGAAAACTCGACCTCCTGGGCCTTGGATTTCTGGTTCTGGGGCTTGGAGCTCTGCAGCTCTTGCTTGAAAAGGGCGAGACCAAGGACTGGTTGCAGTCGAATTTCATAGTATGTCTTGCCGTGATCTCAATTTTGGGGATGGTCCTTTTCATCTGGCGTGAGCTCATTGCGGACAAACCCGCCGTGGACTTGCGTGTGCTTAAAAACCTGCCCTTCGCGTCCGGGACGTTCCTGATGGGCATCCTTGGACTGGGCCAGTATGCCGCGCTTTTCATCCTCCCTATGTTTCTCCAGCAACTCCTGGGCTATCCGGCTCTTGACTCGGGGCTGGTGCTTTTGCCAAGGGGCCTTTGCATGGCAGTGGTCATGCCTATTGCCGGAAACATGTACAACAGGCTAGGGCCGAGAGTTTTGATAGGGACGGGCCTCGTTGTCGTGGCATTCTCCTTCTGGCAGCTTTCGGTCATGTCTCTTAAAGTGGGTTTCTGGGACCTCTTCATACCCAATCTGCTGCAGGGGGGCGGGTTCGGCCTGATCTTTGTCGCCCTGAGCACATCTGTGCTCTCAACGATAGAGAGGTCCAGGATGACTGCGGCTGCGGGTCTCTTTAATGTGGTCAGGCAGGTGTTCGGAAGCATCGGCATAGCGGCGGCCGCCACCGCCCTTTCCAGAGGGGAGCAGGTCTACAGGGCAGGTCTCGTGGATAACCTTACCTTGTTCAACACAGGCATGGCGAACCGGATGAAAGCCCTCACGGCAGCCATGGCGGGCAGAGGCTCAAGCCTCTATACGCCTCGCCAGAAAGCGCTGGGTTCGCTTGACGGCCAGCTTATGAGGCAGGCGGGCATGCTTGCCTACAACCATATCTTTCTGCTTGTGACATTGGTGTTCGTGCTCTGTATTCCGCTTGTCTTCCTGCTCGGGGGGCACTCAGCAACGGAAGAAAAAGACCTGATCCTGGATTGATCGAAAACGTTCAAAACGCCGCCGGGTCCGAGTTGATCTTCAGCCGGGAAGAATAACGTCGTGTATGAGCTTTCTTCTCGGGGGCTCCTTGTCGCCTATCTCGATGCCGGAAAGCAGTACCTCCTCCGCCTCCTTAAGCCTTGAGGGGTCATTAGTGTGGAGCGTGGCAAAAGGGGTGTCCGCTTTCACGGAGTCCCCAGGTTTTTTGCCTATGATTATCCCGGCCGCCGGGTCTATGCCCTCATCCATCCTGCTTCTTCCGGCCCCGAGCAGCGCCGACGCCTGGCCCACCGCAAAAGCGTCCATCCTGGTGATATAGCCGTTCCAGGGGGAAAGTACCGGTTTTATATGGCGCGCGGCCGGCAGGAGCGAAGGGTTCAGCACGGCATCCGGATTTCCGTGCTGGGCATCGATACACTCAAGCAGTTTGGCGAAGGCGTCCCCATGCTCTATGTAGTCCCATATCTCGTCCTTATACCTTTTAAGCAGGTTCTCGCCCAGCCTTTGTGGACGGGTCTCCTCGCTCACCGCATCGGCAAGGTGCAGCATCCAGGCAGCGAGGGTCATGGTCACCTCCATGAGGTCCGGAGCGTAACTTCCCTTGAGGGCGGATATGCACTCCTTCAGCTCAAGGGCGTTTCCCACAGAACGCCCAAGGGGGGCATCCATATCTGTTATAAGGGCGATGGTCATAACACCCATTGAATTGCCTATCCCGACCATCAGCTCCGCAAGCGCCCTTGCCCCCTCAAGCCCTCTGGTCAGCGCCCCGGAGCCCGTCTTGACGTCCAGCACAAGCGCGTCCAGCCCCTCGGAAAGCTTCTTGCTCATTATGCTTGCGGCGATAAGCGGGATGGACTCCACCGTGGCGGTTGCGTCCCGCATGGCATAAAGCTTCTTGTCGGCCGGGTTGATCTCATCCGTCTGCTCGTTTATGAAAAACCCCGCGGTCTTCAGGCATTCCATCAGGTCTTCAAGCCTCAGGTCCGTCCTGAACCCCGGAATGGAGGATATCTTGTCTATCGTCCCGCCGGTGTGCCCAAGCCCCTTGCCCGCTATGGAGGGCACCTTCAGGCCCATTGCGGCCATGAGCGGGGCAAGTATCAGCTGCGTCTTGTCCCCCACCCCTCCGGTGGAATGCTTGTCTATCTTTACGCCCTGCAGGCTCCCAAGCTCCAGATTCCTGCCGCAGGAAACCATGGCGCCCGTAAGGGCGGTGGTCTCTTCGGTGCTCATCCCCCTGTTATAGACGGCCATGAGGAAGGCGGCCATCTGGTAATCGGGAACCTGCCCCCTGATGTTGCCTTCTATCAGGAAAGATATCTCCTGGCCGGAAAGAGCCCCGCCGTTTCTTTTTTTTCTTATCAGGTCCACCGCTCTCATGAGGAGATAGTTTAGTTAAAAAACAAAAAAGGGTCAATTATCAAAAATCTGTTAAAATATGTCATGTCACCGATGGGTCCGAACGGCCGTATCTCCTCCGCCATGCGCCTGCCCGCCAGGCAGCGCGCAAAGAAAGCCCTGTAAAAGAGAGTTTATTTTTGTGCTTTCAGGAGGTTTTTGTTTTTCTTTCCCTGCGAGGAGAAACGGGAAAAGTAAAAAGAAAAAAACAAAAAATAAAAAGATGAAAAAACAGCTCTCGTTCTTTCTGGCCGTTTCCGTGGCGATGCTGGCCCTTTACGTCGGCATACAGTTTGCAGTTCCGGCAGACCCCGCCAAAGGGCCGGAGGAGATATGGATAGCCCCCGGCACCACATTCAGGCAGGCTGCTGACATGCTGAAACAAAAAGGATATATCGGCGATGCCGGACTCTTCGTCATTGCCGCGAGGCTCACCGGGGCGGACAGGGGGCTGAAGGCCGGCTACTATGACCTGAACGGCGGGATGACCCCCTGGTTCATATTTCAGATGCTTAAAAACGGAAAGATGCGTAAAAACCTGATCACGATTGTGGAGGGCGACAGCCTGCGCGAGATCAGACAGAAGCTGGTTGAAAAAAATATAATGAGCGCTGCGGACTTTGACCGTCTGGCCACCGACAAGGCGTTCCTGGCCAAATTGCACATAGACGCCCCTTCGCTTGAAGGATATCTGTTTCCGGCCACGTATTCCTTCCCGAAGGGAGACCCGCCCGAACTGGTCCTGACAGAGATGGTGAACAAACTGATGCAGGTATATGACGGCAAGCTCCGGGCGAGAGCTCAGGAGGAAGGCCTGGACCTAAACAGCGTTCTCACCATGGCGTCCATTGTGGAGCGGGAGGCGGTAAAGGATTCCGAAAGGCCGGTAATAGCAGGGGTCTTTTACAACAGGCTCAAAAAAGGGATGCCCCTGCAGGCGGACCCCACCGCGGTCTACGGGGTAAAACCGTTTTGCGAAGGCGTGACCGCCCAGGACCTGAAGAGGTGCACGAAATACAACACCTACAAGATAAAAGGGCTCCCGCCCGGGCCGATAGACTCCCCTGGCCTGAAGTCGATAAAGGCGGCCCTCTGCCCTGCCAGGGTGCCTTATCTTTATTTCGAGTCTAACTATGACGGCACGCACACTTTCTCCGTCACGTACGAGCAGCAAGAGATTGCCATACTTAACGCCAGGGCGGAGCTCAAGGAGAGACAGGAAGCCCTTATAAACGGAGGGAGTGCGGGTCCGGTGGCGAAAAACACAAAACAGGCGGCAAGCGGGAAGACATCCAAATGAAAACAAGGCAGATACTGATTGGCAAGGTTCCGGTTGGCGGCGGAAGTCCCGTGTCCGTCCAGTCCATGACCAATACGGACACTAGGGACACAGCGGCAACGCTCAGACAGGTCCGGGCGCTGGCAAAGGCGGGCTGCGAGATCATCAGGCTTGCGGTGCCGGACATGGAAGCAGCACGGGCGCTTGGCCCTATAAAAAAAGGCTCCCCGCTTCCCGTTGTCGCGGACATACATTTTGACTGGAGGCTGGCCCTGGAGGCGCTCAGGCAGGGAGTGGACGGCCTGCGGATAAATCCGGGCAACATAGGGGCCGGCTGGAAGCTAAAGGAGATGGTGCTGGCGCTAAAGGACAGGCAGGTACCTGTACGCGTAGGCGTCAACGCCGGGTCCCTTGAGAAGGGCATGCTTGCAAAGTACGGGCGCCCCTCCGCACAGGCGCTGGTTGAAAGCGCGCTCAAGGAGATATCCCTTCTGGAAGGGCTTGGTTTCGATCTTATAAAGGTCTCTCTTAAGGCCTCAAACGTGCCCACGACGGTGGAGGCTTACAGGCTTTTCTCTAAAAGCTCCGATTATCCCCTGCACATTGGGATATCTGAGGCCGGCCCGCCTTCCGTAGGCACAGTGAAAAGCGCGGTAGGCCTTGGGGTTCTGCTTTCAGAGGGCATCGGGGACACCATGCGCGTCTCGCTTACGGGCAACCCGGCAAACGAGGTCCGCGTGGCACTGCAGATACTTGAGAGCCTCGGGCTCAGGCAGTCTGGAGTGGAGCTGGTGTCTTGTCCCACCTGTGGGCGCACGACGATAGACATCGAAAGACTTGCGACCCTGGCCGAAAAAAAGCTGCGGGGGCTCAGACTCCCGAGGCCCGTGAAGGTGGCTGTCATGGGCTGCGTGGTAAACGGGCCGGGGGAAGCCAAGGAGGCGGACTTCGGCATCACGGGCTCAAAGGGCATGGGCATGATCTTCAGGAAAGGAAAGCTTTTGAGGACGGTAAAGGAAGAGGAACTGCTAAACGAACTCATCCGGGAGGTCAGTCAATGGAGACCATAAGGCTTCCCCGCGTGATGAGGGAAACCTCCATAAAGGAAAAAAGAAGCGGCAGGACCATCGGGTTTGTACCCACCATGGGCGCGCTTCATGAAGGGCATATGTCCCTGGTGAGGGCGGCAAAGGCGGAAAACGATATCGTCGTGGCAAGCATATTCGTAAATCCCATCCAGTTTTCCCCTAGGGAGGATTTCGACCGCTACCCCAGGGCCTTAAGCGATGACCTCGAAAAGCTGGAAGACCTGGCCGACTTTGTGTTCCTGCCGGAAAAGGAAAGCATGTATCCGCCGGACTTCTCCACCAGGGTAGAAGTGGTGGGGGTATCCGAAAGCATGTGCGGGCGGTTCAGGCCGGGGCATTTCCAGGGTGTAGCCACCGTTGTGCTAAAGCTCTTTAACATCGTCCAGCCGTCAAGGGCATATTTCGGGCAAAAGGACTATCAGCAGTCCGTCATCATAAAAAGGCTAGCCAGGGACCTGGATCTGCCGCTTGAAGTGGTCGTCTGCCCCACGGTGAGGGAGGCCGACGGGCTTGCGATGAGCTCCAGGAACGCCTACCTTAACCCGGAGGAGAGAAAGGCAGCTACAGCCCTTTACCGGGCCCTTCATGCAGGGGCAAAAGCAATAAAAGAGGGGCAAAGGGACACTCTGCAGCTGAGCGGCGCGATGCGCCTGACGCTCTCTGAAGAACCGCTGGTAAGCCAGGTGCAGTACATATCCGCATATGACGCCGAAACGCTCCAAGAGCTTGAAACTATTGAAAAAAAAGAAATAGTTCTGGCTGGGGCTGTTATCGTGGGCACCACCAGGCTTATAGACAACCTTCTGGTAAATGATTTAAAATAAAGCCAAAGGAAAAAAAGAAAAAAATGTTGAACAGGGTCCACATACAGATATTAGACAACCCGGCCAACTGGGTGCCGGGCACCGATTCCGGCTTTGGCGAACAGGAGCAAAACCAGCTCATAGCCAACGAGCTGAGGAACGACCTCAATTACAACTACCCTTCCGTGACAAGCGTCGAATACATAGACCTCTTCAATGATGACGCGGACGGTTTCTCCGAGATAAGGGAGCTGCTGAACCAGGGCATCATAACCGCGCCCATTGTGCTTATAAACGGCGTGCCAAAAATCCACGGAGGCATACCTTCGACGCTCATAAAAGTCGAAGTGGAGAAAATAATCTCTTCCGGCCCGCTGCACTGACCCCAAAAATAAAAACAGACAAAAACTGTCCTTTTGCTGCTTCAGTCAGAAGGCCGTGCTCGAATAAAAAACCGGAAAAAGAGTTGTCTTAAATTTTTTTTACTTGAATCTGTCTCAAAATTGATTGAAGCGAAAGAGGCTGAAATCGCGGCCAGAAGCGATTTTGAGACAGGTTCTTACAAAACAGGGGCGCCATACGCAGAGGTGAAACAAAAATGGCAGTAGAAGCAAAGATAGAAGGCAAAAAGCTCATCATTACATGCGACCTGGAGGAGCCAACACCGAGCGCGTCAGGCAAAACTCTTGTAGTGGCCAGCACACGGGGAAACATGAAGACATCTGTCACGATTGACGGGAAGCCGCTGATCATCGGCCTGAACGCGTACATTTACAAATAGTCTTTTATTTTCCCATTTTTCAATCCAGGGCCTCGTAATTTGCGTAAGCAAACGGAGGGGTGCAGATTGCGTAGAAGACCATGTCCGTTTCCCCTGTATTTGATATCTGCTGAGAAGTCCCGGCCGGGATGTATACCACATCTCCCGGCCCGACCTCCTGCGCGGACATGCCGCCTACTGAAACTTTCCCCGCCCCCTCGATCATCAGATATCTCTCCTCGGTGCCGCAGAGCCTGTGCGCACGGGTAGTAACGCCAGGCAATACGCGGGCCCTCGCGACTGAAACAGACTTGTCCGCCTTCGTGTTCCAGGACTCAACTATGTAACAGCCCTCGGGAGTAAAGAATTCATTTTTGTCGGCGGCGCGAGATATCTGAGGACCCATTTTAAACGTCTCCTTTCAAACCAAAAATTAAAAAAAGTTCATGGGAAATCCAGGGCGGATTATACAATGCCCTGCACAAAAATTTTTACATGACCGTTTTTTTGCGGGCACCCTGAAATGCACGACAAAAAAACTGCCTCACCGGCGGGGCGTGCCGGAATTTTCTGATTTTTGCTCCTTCCGGCGCAGTGTCGCAGGCGGTCATAACCGCTCATAGGATTCCGCCCTGTTAAATCTCCTGGCCAGTTCACTGCTGTAGCGTGCGCCTATGGTGTCCCTGTTGGCCTTGACCCAGTCCGAAAGCCTTGTGGAGCCGGATGCCTGAGAGTCCGTGCAAAGCAGGCCAGCCATGAGCCCCTTTATCTCATCCCATGTGAGGGTTACATCATTGTGCAGTTTCCCGATGAGCCATCCAAGCATATAGCCCGCAAGGGGAGGAACGGATATCACTGGCCGCTTCTTCCCCAGCGCCTTTCCAATCATGCGGACCATTTCGCGGTACGTGTAGATCTCCGGGCCTACGGCATCGGTTATGGAGTTTTCTTGCCGGCTGCCATGCTCCACAGCCAGTTGCGCAAGGTCGCCAACGTATACCGGACGGATGCAGTAATCGCCCTTGCCAAAAACAGCGAACACGGGAAAGTTCCTCAAAAACCACGCTATGTTATTTATAAGTATGTCCTCCTTGCCAAAAAGCACGGCAGGCCTCAGGATGGCATAGCTCAATCCGCTGCCAATCAGCAAGCGCTCCAACCGCGCCTTCCCTCTGAAATATTCAAAAGGGGAGTCTTCGGAAGGGTTGGTTATGCTTATATGGACCACCCTTTTTATACCGGCCCTTCTGGCACAGTCAAAGAGTATTTCGGTGTTTTTTAATGCCTCCGGGTAGGAAAATGATGCGGAGTTGCGGTAATTGAACCGGACCCAGTAATTGTTGTAAAGCACGGAGGCCCCTGACAGGGCTGCAGTCAGCTTCTCAGGATGTTCGAAGTCATACGGAAAGGCCGCTGCCTTTCCCCCGAAAGGGTTGGGCCGGTTCGGGGAGTTGGTGAGGGTCCGCACCGTTAGGCCAGCCGCCAGCAGCCGTCCGGCGATATATTTCCCGGAGAACCCGAACGCCCCGGTTACGACATGCACTTCTTTTTTCTTTTTTCCCATTTACAGGCAGAAAAAGCGGATAACGCCGCCCTTTCCCTTTCCCTTTCAGTTTCATGGGTTGGCGGAAGCACACGGAACAAGTCTTGAAATCAGGAGAAAAAGGAAAAATCCAAAAAAGCATTTTTGTTTTTTAAAGCTTTGTTATCTTGAGCCTTGAGATCTTCCTCTCTTCCATCTCAAGGATGAGGAAGCGCAGGTTCTGATATCTTATCTGCTCTCCCACCTTGGGGAGCCTGCCAAACAGCCCGAACACGAACCCGCCTATGGTGTGAAACTCGGACGATTTCATGTCCGCCACCACAAGCTCGTTTACCTCGTCCATGCCGGTCTGTCCCGACACGATGAAGGTCCTTTCATCCACTATCTCGATCTCGCGTTCGGCCTCTATCTCCTCGAACTCGTCCTGAAGGCCCCCCACTATCTCCTCCATTATGTCCTCGAACGTGATGAGCCCGTCCGTGCCTCCGTATTCGTCTATCACTATGGCTATCTGGAACTTCTTTTTCTGCATCTCGTCAAGGAGCTCGGAGAGCATTTTGTTTTCGGGGACGAAGTAGGGTTCCCTCATTATCCCCGTGACCGGGGTATTCTCGTTCACCGCGCCTTCGGCCATCTTTATAAGGATGTCCTTTATATACAATATGCCGGAGATATCGTCTACGCTCTCCCCGATAACGGGATACCTGGAATAACCCTCTTCCTTAACCAGCGCCATGGCCTCCGAAATGGACGCGGTGCTCGGGATGGAAACGATCTCGGTCCTTGGCACCATCACCTCGGACACCATCATGTCTCCGAACTCAAAGACCCTGTGCAGAAGCTCCTTTTCCTCCTCCTCAAGCGTGCCCGCCTCTTCGCCCACGGTTATGGCGGCCTTGATCTCATCCACCGTAAGATAGGAAGGCAGGGGCTCCTGTTTTATCCCGATCATTTTCAGGAAATGCGTGAAGAACCACACAAGCGGACTTATGAGCTTCATGTATATCTGCACCGGCTTGGAGAGCGAAAGGGCAAACTCGTCCGCATGGGCCAGCGCCATCGTCTTTGGCGTCAGCTCGCCGAAGACGACGGTGAGGAACGTCATGACGATGGTGGAGATTATCACGCCCCCGCTGCCAAGCAGCTTGACGGACACCAGCGTGCCAAGGGCGGTTGCGAAAATGGTAAGCATGTTGGCGGAAACGATGACCGCGCTAAAGAGCCGGTCCGGCTGGTCGAGTATCTTTTTAAGGATAATGGCCCGCTTGTCGCTCTTCTCGACCAGGCCCCTTATCTTGTAGCGGTTGGCCGAGATGAACGAAGCCTCTACGCTGGAGAGTACGGCCAGCGCCAAAATAGACAGGATTATGAGAAGTGCTTCGAGTATACTGGCGGCTCCATTAAAGATGGAAAAGGTCAGTTCGCCTTCATCTTTCCGATTACAGCCTTTGCGACCTCCGTGGTCGAGGCAGCCGAAGGGTCGTCGGGGGAAGGCTTCATGTCATATGTCACATGCCGGCCCTCCTCTATGACCCCGGCTATCGCCTTGCCGAGTCTGTCAGCCGCGTCCTGTTCCCCAAGATAGTTAAGCATCATTACACCTGATAGCATCATAGCAAAGGGATTCATCTTGTTCAACCCCTTGTACTTGGGGGCGCTGCCGTGGGTGGGCTCGAAGACCGCGTATCCTTCCCCGATGTTTGCGCCGGGGGCAAGCCCGAGGCCGCCTATGAGCCCGGCCCCGAGATCGGAAATTATATCGCCATAGAGGTTGGGCAGCACCAGGACGTCATAGAGCTCCGGCTTCTGCACAAGCTGCATGCACATATTGTCTATAATCCGGTCCTCAAATGCGATGTCCGGATAGTCCGCCGCCACCGCCCTGGCCACATCCAGGAAAAGCCCGTCCGAAAACTTCATTATGTTTGCCTTGTGGACGGCCGTGACCTTTTTCCTGCCGTTTTTGCGGGCGTATTCGAAGGCAAAACGGACTATGCGCTCGGAGCCGAAAACCGATATGGGCTTTATGCTTATTCCCGAGTCCTCCCTGATGCTTTTCCCGGAAAGCTCACGGATCGTATCTATCAGACGGAGGGCCTCCGGCGTGGATTTTTGGAACTCGATGCCCGCGTACAGATCCTCGGTGTTTTCGCGCACTATTACCAGGTCTATGTTCTCGTATATGGATTTTGACCCCTTGAAGGTCTTGCAAGGCCTCAGGCAGGCATAAAGGTCCATGGCCTGGCGGAGCTGGACGTTTATGCTCCTGAAACCCTTGCCCACAGGCGTTGTGACGGGGCCCTTTATGGCCACCTTGTTTTTCTTTATGGAATCTATGACCCTTTGCGGAAGGGGGTTGCCTTCCTTCTCGTATACGTCCTCTCCCGCGTCCTGAAAATCCCACTCAAAGCCTACCCCGGTGGCCTCAAGCACCATGCGCGTGGCTTCAGACAGCTCCGGCCCTACTCCGTCTCCTGGGATGAACGTTACCTTATGCATAGATGGGGATTTTCTCTTTCTCCAGTTTTCTTTTTGTTTTCTGGCGTTTTTTAGAAAACGACCGTAAGAATCTTCCTGACGATGTCCGGATGGGTTGCCATGAAGCGGAGCTCATCGTCGGTCAGGGGCTTTTGCGTATGCAGGTTCGCATACTGCGCAAGCTCAAGGACCTGCCTGGCCTCGGCGTCGCTTTTGAAGCTGATGCCGAGCTTGTCATACACGTACCTGAAGCCCTTGATCCCGCCGTAAGCCCCGGTGGTGATGACGCGCCCGGTCTCGGTGATCATCGGCTCGCCGCGCCCCACGTCCTCCGGGTCATAAAGCTCGTAGTTTCTCCTGTCCTTGAGGGCGCCGTCCGCGTGTATGCCAGATTCATGCGCGAAGGCGTTTGCGCCTACGCCGGGCTGGTTTATGGGTATGGGCAGCCCGAAGGCATAGGAGGCGTACCTGGCTATCTTCCAGGCCTTCTTGAGGTTTATGTGCTCGTCAAGATGGGCGCGCTCCTTCAGCGCCTGTGAGTATGTGAGGGCAAGCACGGTGGAGACAAGGTCGCAGTTGCCGCAGCGCTCGCCATAGCCGTTCACGGTGGTGTTTATATAGGCGTCAACCCCGCCGTCCACGGCGCCCTGCGCCCCGGCAACGGAAACGGCCTCTGCCATGCCAAGGTCGTTGTGGCAATGCATCTCTATGTCCATCTTGCCCGCCAGGGCAATGGCCTTTATCCTGTCATAGCTCGTTATCGGGTCGTCAAGCCCAAGGGTGTCGCAGTAACGGAACCTGTCCGCCCCGGCCTCTTTCCCCGCATGAACGAACTCCACAAGCTTCTGTATGTCTGTCCGGGAGCCGTCCTCCGCGTTTATCCCGACCGTTTCGGCGCCAAGAGCCTTTGCCGCCCTGACCGACTTCTGAAGAGAGCCAAGGATATCGTCCCATCCCTTTTTGCCCTGGAACTTGCCCTGTATCATGATGTCCGAGGTGGACATGGACACATTTATGTGCTTCAGGTCCGGACAGTTCTTGAATGTAAGCTCCACGTCCTCCACAATGGCCCGGCACCACCCCTCGAGATGGAGCCTTTTTATCACGCCCTGCTTCGCAAGCTCAAGGTTGGCGTTTATGTAGCCCACCTCGTGCTTCAGCGTGGGAAAGCCCACCTCGCTCTGGAAAAGGCCCATCTCGTCCAGATAGAGGTTCATCATCGTCTTGGACAGTTTCGGCAACAGGATCCTGGATGTCTGCACCCCGTCCCTATTGGTTACGTCAATAAGATAAACCTTGTGTTCCGCCATATCCTTTCAACCCGCCTGACGTTTTAAAGTTCTATATTATACACGGAATGGCCCAGGACTTTTCAACATGCCATATACGGCCCTTGAAAAAAGAAAAGTCAAATCAAATCAAAAATCCCTTCTGGCCTGGCAGTGGCACGGAAACAGGAATCGAAACGGGGCTTTTTGGTGTGCTAAAATCCAAAATGGCTTCTTTCTTTTTTGACCTCGTCTTCCCCATGAAACTAAAGCCGCTCACCTACAGCGCCCCTGAGGTGGAGGGGCCCCTGCTGCCTGGCACCGTGGTGGAAGCGGAGCTCAAAAAGACGGCAAGGCGCGCGATAGTGCTCTCTTCAATAAACTCCGCAGATATCCCTGCCGGCAGCTTTTTTCCGGCCGGAAGCATAAAGGCCATCAGGTCTGTTGTGGCCGGCTGCCCGCCGGTCAGCCCGGCGCTTCTTGGTCTTATAAAGTGGATGGCCGGGTATTACATGGTGCCTGAAGGCTCCGTGCTCAAGGTAATGTGGGGCGGCGAGATCTTTGGAAGGGAGCCTTCGGGAAGAAAGAGAAGCCCGAAGAAGACAAAGACGCAGGAGGAGCCGCCGGACGCAGGGCAAATGCCGCAAAAAAACAACAAAAACCTTCCGGCGTCTTACGCTCCCCATCTTGCCCAAGGGCTTGAAAGGCTGAAACATCCGGATGGCTACGGGGCGTTTCTCCTGCACGCCGGAGCCGCAGGAGAGATGGAGTTTGCCCTCGCCGCCGCAAGTGACGAAAAAGGGGTGATAGTCACCTGCCCGGAGAGGTCGCGCTTAAGCGCATACGAAGCGGTATTCAAGCCCGTTTTTGGGGAAAGGCTATGCGTTTTGCATGGGGGGCTCAGCCCGGCCAGACGGAGGCTTGCCTATGCCCGGATCCTCGAAGGGAAGGCGGACGTGGTGCTTGGCACCAGGGTGGCGCTTTTCGCTCCGCTTAAAAAGGTCTCTCTCATAGCGGTGACCGGAGAGGAGAACGAAAATTACAAAAACAAGGAAGACGTAAGATACGGGGGCAGGGAAGTGGCTGTGATGCGGGCCTGGCTGGAGAAGGCCCGTGTGCTTCTGTCCTCCGAGTGTCCGTCAGCGGAGTCCTACATGAACACTCTTAAGGGCAAATACGGCTATATCCGCCTGGAAAAAGAGAGGCCCGGCATAAGGGTGGTTAAAGACCCCTCCGGAAAACCCGCCTTCCAGCCGGCGGGCAAAAGGCGCAGGCTGCTCGATAAATCCATAGAAGACGCGCTTTCCCGCGCGCTCCAAAGCGGCAAAAGCGCCCTGCTTCTTGCAAGCAGACAGGGGCACTCCGTTCCTTACTGCGAGGAGTGCGGCCATTTTGAGCGATGCCCTTCCTGCGGCACGGCCCTGATCTTCCACACGGAAGGCGCCCTCAACTGCCACTATTGCGGCTTCTCCCGGGAGTCCGCGCAGGAGACATGCGGCAGGTGCGGCGGCCACTCTCTAAAACCCCTTGGCGCGGGCATAGAAAGGCTTGCCGAAGAGGCAAAAGACCTGTTCCCGACGGCCTCCCTCAAAGTAGAGGACAATACGGAGGCTGGATTGGGGCCCGGCGAGATACCTGGGGAAGCGGCGGTCTTTCTTGGGACCAGGAAAAGGCTCTCAAAAAACGCCCCCGCCTCCGGGGCGGGCGCGGCAGCCCTCATATATCCGGAGTCGGCTTTTTTCCGGCCCGGCTTCAGGGCAAGGGAAAGGCTGTTTGCGGAAATAAACCGCCTGGCGGGGAGGCTTTCACCGGGCGGCACCCTTTATATACAGACCATGATGCCGGAGCTGTTCCGGGCCATGAAAGACCTCGATTACGAGGGCTTCATGAGGTCGGAGCTTGAGGAGAGAAAGGCCCTAGGATACCCGCCTTTCTCCAAGATGGCCCATATCATCATTAAGGAAGGCAAAGAAGGCGTCCCGATGCCGGCTGGGCTCCATGTGCCGGAGGAACAGGCAGCGGCCGAAAAAGTTGAGATACTGGGACCTGTGCGGAAGACCGGCGAGCGGGGCGAAAAATTCCATTCCATCCTGGTAAAGGCCCCCTCGGCCCAAACACTGAAAAAAACCATAACGGCGCTGCTTGGAGCTATCAAAGCCGGAAAGGTCACTGTGGACATAGACCCTGTCTAGGGAGGCGCAAGAAAGCAGCGGGCCGCCTAGTGTGGTGTTTCAGAAATAACCGTCATTAGTCTGTTCATTCATACTAGTCAGACCAGTTTCATGTTTTTTGTCCTTGCCGGAGCAAGGATGAGTTTTGCCTCAAGGACGTCCTTGCTGATGGCGGTCTTCAGGGCATCGGCCGAGGGGAATTTCTTTTCGTCCCTGATCCTTTTCACAAAATACACCGAGAGGCTCTCGCCAAGGATGCCCCCCTTGAAATCCATTATGAATATTTCGGGGGAAAGTCTTCCGCCGTTAAAGGTGGGGTTGGTGCCTATGTTCATGACCCCGTTGTATATCCTTCCCCTGAGCCTGGTCTTTACAGCGTATACCCCCTCTTTGGGAATGAGCTCATGCGGGGAAAATATGTTGGCCGTTGGATAGCCAAGGAGCCTGGAACCCCTGCCCGCGCCCTTCTCCACAACCCCCTCTATCATGTATTGCCTGCCCAGAAGCGGGGCCGCCTCATCCACCCTGCCCTTCTCAAGAAGTGCCCTTATGCGGCTGCTGCTTACGACCTGGCCCTTCAGCCTCACGTTCCTGACCACGGTCAGCTTAAAGCCATATTTCTTTCCCCGTTTCCTGAGCAGCTCCGTGGTACCCTTCTTTGCCCTGCCGAATGCATAATTATGCCCCACCACTATCCAGACCGGATGGAGCTTTTCAACCAGTATCCGCTGTATGAAGTCGTCCGGCTCAAGGCCCGCAAACTCCCGGTTGAAATTTACCAGAAGCAGCCGCTCTATGCCAAGCAGCCCCATGACGCGGGCCTTCTCCTCGGGCGGGGTCATCAGGCTTGGGGCCCTTTCCGGAGAGAGGACCTTTACGGGGTGAGGGTCAAAGCTCATGGCCATGGAACTGCCGCCGATGGCCCTGGCGGTCTCCACGACCCTTTCCATTATCCTCTGATGCCCAATATGGACACCATCAAAATTCCCTATGGTGAGGACCAGGTTGGGCCGGACCTTCTTTATCCCCTCAAGTCCCCTTATTATCTTTATTTCCACTTTTTATCTTTTACTTTGCTTTTATGCGACTATTTTCGTTTTTCTTTCCGTGAGGGCGGCCGTCTGCATAAGTTCCTCGAATATGCGCCTCGCCTGCCATACCGTCTCTTCAATCCCGCCCTGGTTGTTTATAACGTAATCGGCCCTTGCGACTTTCTCCAGAAGAGGCATCTGCACGGAAAGCCTCTGCCTCGCGCTTGCCGGGGATATGCCCTGTTCCATAAGACGCTCAAGGGCGGTCCTTTCATCCACGTATACGGCTATCACCCTGTCGAACATCTGCTCATAGCCTTTCTCATACAGAAGCGGTATCTCTATGAACGCCATGGCGGCCCGGGAGTTCTCTTTGAGCGTTTCGTCTATCTTTTTTATCGCAAAAGGATGGATGATGCCCTCCACCGCGCCCCTAACCGCCGCATCGGCAAAGATAAGATCGGCCAGTTTCTTCTTTGAGAGCCTGTCCCCCTCGAAGACGCCGTCGCCCGCAACCTTTCTTATCATTCCGAGCACCTCCGGATCTTCAAGGAGCCCCGCCACTATGCGGTCCGCATTTATGCACAGTGCGCCCATCTCGCCGAAAACCGAGAGCACCCGGCTCTTTCCGCTGCCGTAATTTCCGGTCAACGCCACTTTGAGCATAGGATATTATACAAAAAACGGCAGGCCCAGGGCGGATAAAAACTCCCTAAAAGCCTTGAAAATTAAAAGACTATCCTATATCTTAGAAGATAAGAAGCCCCTGTTTCCCACAAAAACAAAAAACAAAAACAGAAAATATCTCCTGAAGGAGGAGGATCTTATGGGCATAGAACAGATGGACATGAAGCTTAGGGAGTTCGTGACCGGCAAAGCCATGGATGCCAGGGCTGGCGCAAGGGACCTCCTCAGGGCGGGCACCGACAGGAAAAACCTCCTTCTGGTGAAGATGGCCAGGGCCCTCCTTTCAAACGGGGAGGCTCTTATCAGGGAAAACTCCAGGGACGTTGAGGCCGCACGCGCCAAGGGGCTGTCAAAGGCGATGATAGACCGGCTGACTCTCAATGAAAAACGGATAAAAGAGATGGCCTGCGGGCTTGAAGAGGTGGCGGCGCTGCCGGACCCGGTGGGAGAGGTTCTGCATTTAAGGCAGAGGCCAAACGGCATGCAGGTGGGCAGGATGCGCGTGCCCATAGGCGTCATAGGCATCATCTACGAGGCAAGGCCCAACGTCACCGCGGACGCCACCGCCCTTTGCCTTAAGGCCGGAAATGCGGTTGTCCTTAGGGGCGGTTCGGAGGCCATAAACTCAAACCGCGCCATAGTCGGCCTGCTCAGAGAGGAGGCAAAAAAGGAAGGCTTCCACGAAGGGATAATAAACTTCATAGACGTGCCCGAGCGGGAGGCCATAATAGAGATGCTCAAGCTTGAGGGGATAATAGACCTCATCATTCCCCGCGGCGGCGAAGGCCTTATAAGGACCGTTACCGAAAACTCGAGGATCCCGGTGCTCAAGCACTACAAGGGGGTCTGCCATGTATATGTGGACAGGGATGCGGACCTTATCATGGCCCGGGAGATATGCGTCAACGCCAAGGTCCAGCGCCCCGGCACCTGCAATGCGATGGAGACGATGCTTGTGGATGAGGAGATCGCCCAGGGGTTTCTGCCCGATGTGCTTAAGGCAATGGAGGCCAAGGGCGTTGCGGTGAAGGGGGACAAAAAGACGATGGAGATATATCCCTCCGCGCAGGAAGCGAGCGATGAGGACTACTACAAGGAATACCTAGACCTGATTCTGAACGTAAAGGTGGTTTCCGGGATGGACGAGGCAATGGACCACATAGCAAAATACGGCTCCTCCCACTCGGACTCCATTGTGACCATGAACTATGACAAGGCGATGAGGTTTTTAAGGGAGGTGGATTCCTCTGCGGTCTTCGTGAACGCCTCCACCAGACTGAATGACGGAGGGCAGTTCGGCCTTGGCGCGGAGATAGGCATCTCCACCGACAAGATACACGCCAGAGGTCCAATGGGGCTTGAGGAGCTGACCTGCACCAAGTTCATTGTCCTTGGGAGCGGACAGATAAGACAGTAAGAGCCGGCCCCCAGAAAAAAATAAAATAAAAAAACTGAAAATAAATAAAAAAGAAATTTTGCCCGGAGGAGGTAACTTTTTATGTTCATGGAGCGTGAGCTCAAACGCTACAACCGCCAGATGCTCATGGAGGGCTGGGGGGAAGATACCCAAAAAAAACTTAAAGACTCCACCGTATTCATAGCCGGGGCCGGCGGGCTTGGCTCCCCTGTGGCCATATACCTGGCGGTCGCAGGGATCGGCCACATAAGGATATGCGATTTCGATTCCCCGGACTGGTCCAACCTTAACCGGCAGGTGCTCCACAGCCCCTCAAGAATAGGCATAAACAAGGCGGTCTCCGGCAAGATGACCCTAAGCGAGCTAAACCCCGATGTTGAGATAACCGCGTTTACGGAAAAGATAACAGGCGAATCTGTGGATGCTCTGGTGGGCGAGGCGGACATCATCCTGGACTGCATGGACAACTTCCCAACCAGGTATGTCCTTAACGACTGTGCCATGAGAAAGGGCATCCCTCTTGTCTTTGGGAGCATCTGGGGGATGGAGGGCAGGCTCAGCTTCATAAAAACGCCTGAGACCCCATGCCTCAGGTGCATCTATCCGGAAGCGCCGCCTTCCGAGGTGTTCCCGGTGGTTGGGGCCACACCCGGGGTCGTAGGCTCCCTCCAGGTGCTTGAGGCGCTCAAGTACCTTACCGGCATAGGCGAGAACCATAAGGGCAAACTCCTTGTGTGGAACGGTTATAAAACGGAGTTCAAAAGCTACAAGGCATACAAGGACCCCGAATGCGCCTCATGCGGCAAAAAAACAATGTGAAGTGAGCTTTTTGCTTTGTCCCTGAACGACCGGATAAAACGCCTCACCGCTATCGACAAGGCCCACATCTGGCATCCCTTTACGCAGATGAAGGAGTGGGTGGATGGCGACCCGCTCATAATCACAGAGGCAAGGGACTGCTTCATAAAGGACATACGGGGCAGATGGTACCTTGATGGCGTTTCTTCCCTGTGGGTGAACATCCTTGGCCACAGGAAAAAAGAGATCGACTATGCCATATCCGCCCAGCTTGCGAAGGCGGCGCATACCACGCTTCTCGGTCTGGCTGGCGAGACGTCAACAGAGCTTGCTGGCAGGCTGGCAGCCCTGATGGAGAAAAGCTTCGGCCCTTTTTTGGAAGCGCACGACAAGGGAAGAAGGCTTGCACGAGTTTTCTACTCCGACAACGGGTCCACGGCCGTAGAGGTGGGGCTCAAAATGGCCTTCCAGTACTGGCTGCATAAGGGTGAGAAAGGGAAATCACTCTTTGTGTCGCTTGAAAACGGCTACCATGGGGACACGATAGGCGCCGTGAGCGTGGGAGGGGTGCAGATGTTCCATGACGTGTTCAAGCCGCTTCTCTTTGAAACGCTGAAGGTGCCATCCCCATACTGCTACCGGTGCCCTCTTGCGCTCAAGCACCCCGGATGCGGGCTCTCCTGTACCGGCCCGCTTGAAGATATCTTTAAGACCCGCGGCCATGAGATAGCGGCCTTTGTGCTTGAGCCCATGGTACAGGCCGCGGGCGGCATGATCATTTCCCCGCCCGGATATTTAAAGAAGGTAAGGGGGCTTTGCGACAGATACGGCATACTCATGGTGGCCGACGAGGTTGCAACCGGGTTTGGCAGGACCGGCAGGATGTTTGCCTGCGAGCATGAAGGCGTTGTGCCCTTTGAGAGGCAAAGTA
>JAKAMR010000041.1 GCA_021812785.1 Nitrospirota bacterium | reverse complement strand
CCAGACAGTATCTGAAAATGGACAGAATCGAGGAACAGCTCAGGGACTTAACAGCGGCTTAATGGGACACCAGATTGAGGCCACCAGAAAAAAATGTGCGAAAAAATCTTGACACTACCTTATATCATGCGGCAGTTGTCTTTACGGAATAAAGTTGTAAACTGCGCTTTTCAATAAAATCAATGCCTTAACCGGTCCATAAGCATGGATATTGGATGGTAAAGCCGCACGCTGAATCAGACGGGGCTGTGATGGTCAAAATACGAAAGTTGTGCACCCGGAAACAATTACCGGCAGGAACATGCCGCCATCCGTAAATTTTGCCCGGGCACGATTTCGTCCAGGAGTTCGCACGTAAGCGGGCGCTGACATTTTTAGCATGTTTTGGCCTGAAGTCCTCGGTCCTAGAGTGAGTTAATGACGCAAGAGTTCCGGAAGAATATGGGATACGTCCCCAATCTGACGACCTGCACACCAGAAAATACGTAGCCCAAACGAAAGGCGGTAAATGATTACCTGCATAAAATCTTATAAAGCGTTTCAAAATTTGATTCGGGACTGATGTAATTCCATTCGCCAGTTCTATCGTCGGAGCCAGATAGGTCGCCGTTCGCATCGAAAACATCAATTGAAAGCGTACGAACCTTTTCTTCTTTGCAGTTTATTTCAGTCAACATTTTCATGCGTGGATTTGTATAAGGGGAATCGGCTACTTCTTCCAATGTTATTATGTCGACAGTATTCTCCAAGGTCAATTGCTTCGGGCTTAGCAAAGCATAAGGCGGGACATAATAACTTGTCACTTTTTTTTCTGACTGGTCTATGATTTGTTTCTTTTCTTTTTTCATGATCCTTTTAAATTCCGCCTTCGTTACTGCTTTTGTCCAAATCCTGACATTCCCGCTAGGCAGGCGCACAAGACTCTCATTATCATAAAAGACGCGTACTGACTCCCCCTTATTCAATTGTGCGCCCCCATAGAATTTCCAGTCCGCTCCGAATACATTTGTGGTGACCTGAAAAATGGCTAGCAACGCCGCTAAAAGCAAGAACCTTTTCATTTTCATTCTTTCAATCTGTTATTAGACAAATCTGCACCTACTTTTTACATGGGAATGCATAGTAGAACGCATTGAACACGACTGCTGCTTGCGGACAATCAAATAGCTGTGCATTCTTTTGCAGGTACTTGAGTACGATGCGGACTGCCTGTTCGTTGTTGAGATTGTTCTCTGGAAGGCAAACAAGCGGCACGCCTCCGTTTTTCTCTTGAAAGAGCTGGCTTACATAGAGAGCATCTTTAAATCCAACCACATAATTTAAGCACCGTGCGGCACTGTTTTGCTCTGCTATAGATGGCAATGGCTTTCCCTTATTTACAATCTCTCTTATATAGCCTTTTTGAGCCATATTGAGGGCTAATGAACAATCCTTGAGAACGTCTTTACCTGTAGCTACTTGTTCCGCCGAATAAACTGTTCCTGAGAGGCAGACCGCAGATACAAGTATGATCACAAAAAAACAAAATAATGTTTTCATGAACCCTCCTTTTTCTGCTTACCCCAATAAAAACGCATTCTCAGATACCCCTATCGGCAATTCATTCCTTGGGTCTGCGTTGCGTCTTTATGTATCCTGGATCTTTATCTTCTCTCCGCGAAAGGCGCCATCTTAGAGAATTGACAAAGAGGCCTAAACCACAAAACCTAAAGTCTGATAAGAATAGTTTTCGAACAATATACTTGCAGTATTGTTCTTTGTTTGTATACGTGATTTGATCCTCGTTTGTGGCACTGGAATCAGGAATCCAGAATTCATACTGATTATCGCGGATTTTCTGGGCAAGATACTTCCCTTCGCATCTAAATAGACTTTGAAACGTCTCCTGAGAAAGGAGTGCGCATTGCTCCAGGGCTATTTTTTCCCATCGCTCCCTGTCTATCAAATTTCTTTTCATCTGCTCGGAGGATTTCGAGATTAGGGAGTCGTAAAAGTTCCAAAGTCTCCCTTTGCGATACCATAAAAAAGTCGCAATGCCGACGACAGTCGTAGCATTAATAAGCTTCGACACTTCGCCGCCTATGGGGCACTACTGTCAACAGCATTATAATTTTCAATTTTTATTACGCGACCTCTCTTATCGAATGCATCTCATTCATCAGAAGAATTCCAGGGACATCTTACTTATCTCCCTTTTGTTTTGAGTGTGGCATCAATCCTTTTCATTTCTAAATCCGATCGGGCGGCGCTTTGGTTCGGGCGGGGTCATTAACTTGCGTATGGCATCGAAAACAATCTTGAACTGGGCATCGTATTTTTTCTCAAGGGCATCAAGCTTACGAGCCAGTTCAGTGTTTGAGGCTAATATCTGCCGAAGCCTGACAAATGCCCGCATAATTTCTATATTTACCTTTATAGCCCGTGGGCTGTTTAATATGCCGGAGAGCATGGCAACTCCTTGCTCGGTAAAGGCATATGGCGCAGCACGGCGCAAGCCACCCCAACTTGAAGTCACAATCTGTGATTTCAAGTTATCAAATTCATCTTTGCTGAGCTGAAACATGAAGTCTTCAGGAAATCTCTCAATATTTCTTTTTACGGCCTGAACCAGAACGCGAGGTTCAACACCGTAAAGATCGGCAAGGTCGGTGCTGAGCATGACTTTATGGCTGCGTAACAGATAAATATGATTTTCGATTCGAACCATGGGAATAATGAACTGTTTATCGGTCATAAACCAAGTCCTTCAGTTTTTCTTTATCATTTTTCAGCCGCCATATTTCCGTTTGTAACCATCGGAATTATAACAGATTTGGCAAAGCAAGATTCGGGACGAATCTTACCCTAAAAAGGGGCCTATGTACCCCAAGGACTTGAAGGGGCATGTCACATCGCGCCGAAGCTGCCGTGAGCAGCAGTTTCCAGTTGAAACCCGCGCCCCTGTTTGATCATGGTTATGCGCTCAGAGCAGCGTGTTATTTCCGCTTACAAAAAGCTACGGGCATCCAGATAGGCAGTTCTCCTAAAAAAGAGGGCGTGGCTGCGACCTGCGAAAATCCAGTGATTATTTACATGGCTTCGTTAGAGAAATGCGAGTCAATCCCATTCTTAGTTGAAATTCTGTAGCGGCCCCTGCGCTGCATCAAGCAGCCACCGCCTCCTTTCCTGTGGTTTCTTTAAATAATGCCCCTCTGAGTTCGGAGAGATGCTTATAGCAATTGACCTTGTTAAGTCTCTGCTCTGCCCATAGAAGAGACGTAGCCACCCATCTCTGCTTTTGATTGCTGTTTTTCCAGTAATCGACCCTGCCGGTCTTTTGCTCCAGCAGCGCCATTACTGATTCGATCATGTTTGTTGTCGTAAAGCTCCGGCCAATCTTCGTTTTAAGTCCAAGCCTGTGCATGGTGAGAGTCTCCTCGATCCCGTCTTCAAGGCTCTTTACGGCGGATTCGTTTATAAGTTTGAGTTTCGATTTTATCCTTTGCAAGGCGGTCTTGGCCTCGTCGTAACCATCTTTCCTGTAAGCGGCCTGGAGCTTGCGCCTGAACGCGCCCTAGAGCTCCTTGGAAAGGTAGGAAACTACATTTTCCCTCTTATGCCATTGGCACCTCTGGACAACCCCGCTTATGCCAAACACTTCATTGATGGCTTTCTTAAGCCCTTTGGCTCCGTCTATCACAAAGAGAAGACCTTTATCGTATTTAAGACCGCGCTCTATAAGTTCCATAAGGAAGTCCTTGCATACCTTGTGGTTCTCGGTGGCGGCCTGGACAAGACCAAGCACCACCTTTTTGCCTTCCATCGTAATGCCTATAGCGATAATTATCCCGTCGTCGCCAAACCTCTTGCCGTCCATTACTACCGCTACAAAATCATGCCCCGCCAAGAGGCCTCTCCATGAGTTCCCTGAGCTTTTTTTCGCTCGCCCTTATGTACCGCCTTGATACCGTGGAAGGACTCAGCGACAATGCGCCGGGAACCGCTTCCGCGCACTCCTTGTAATTCCGGCAGCTAAGGCCATGAATTACCCTTTTTAAAAGCCCATCGTCTCCTTTATGTGGTGACTGAAGGCGCTCATATGTGCTTAGCGGAACCTCTACGTTCCGATCAGTTCTTGTATAAGAGCTATCTTGCTGTCCGTTTCCATTGCCCCGTATTCGTTGAGGTTAAACACTTCCGGCATCCTCGCCTTGCTGACCTTGCCTTTTCCTGAAATCTTAAGTATCTTCTTCATACCGGCTCCTTTCTTGGTACTGATTTTTTGGCGAAAATCTTAACCATTTTAGGAGCCGCTACTTTAAATTTCAACTAAGGTTAGCACACGTTCGAGAAATGCCCTCGCCCACTGAAAATAAGTATCCACCCCCGGTCAGGGATATTTCCCCCCTCACTGCAATGCCATGCGGCGAATACGGGCTATAATAGACGCATAATATGCGGAGAATATATGTGATATCCGCATGAGGTGCAGCGAATGAAAACTTATATCCATGAATTGCCCCGTTTTCACTGGACTGCGGGGGCGCTAACCGAGGGCCTCAGTTCTATCCGTTTTAAGCAGGGGCAACTGCTTGGGCGAATGGGAGCTCTGGGGTTTTCATTTCAAAAGGAAGCCGTTCTCCAAGCGCTGACCTCGGATGTTTTAAAATCTAGCGAAATTGAGGGTGAAATCCTTGATAAGGCACAAGTGCGCTCGTCTATAGCCCGGCATCTTGGCTTGGATATAGGCGCTCTACCGCCGGCGGACAGGAGCGTTGAAGGGATTGTCGAGATGATGCTCGACGCCACTCAGAACTATAACGAGCCATCGACTAAAAAAAAGGCTTTTGGGATGGCATGCCTCTTTGTTTCCAACAGGGTACAGCGGCATAAGAAAAATCAAGGTCGGCGCCTGGCGCGATGACGCCAAGGGACCGATGCAGGTCGTCTCAGGGCCACTTGGCCGAGAGCGTGTGCATTTTGAGGCCCCGGCGGCCAAACGGATTGAACAGGATATGGCGGCTTTTATTAAATGGTCCAACCATGATGATAAGACTGATCTTGTGCTGCGGGCGGGAATTGCGCATCTTTGGTTTGTAACTATTCACCCTTTTGAAGACGGGAACGGTCGAATTGCGCGCGCCATTGCCGATATGATGTTGGCCCGGTCGGAGAGTAGCAGGCAGCGGTTCTACAGCATGTCGGCGCAAATTCGCGATGAACGTAAAATTTATTATGAAATATTAGAAAGGACGCAAAAAGGAACTCTTGATATCACGGAGTGGTTGGACTGGTTTTTGGGCTGCCTGGACCATGCGCTTGATAATGCTTGGAATACGCTTGGGACAGTGCTCAGGAAGGCGCGATTTTGGGAATCTCACGTGGATGCTCCTTTTAATGAACGGCAGCGTAAGATCCTCAACAAAATGCTCGATGGCGTCTTTGAAGGCAAGCTCATGAGTTCCAAATGGGCAAAGATGACTGAATGCTCTCAGGATACGGCCCTCCGCGACATCCTTGATCTCGTAGAAAGAAATATCCTGATAAAAGATTCCGGTGGCGGCCGTAGCACCAGTTATTCATTGTCTTTTTAGAAAAAATTCTTTCTTTATTCTATGTGCGCAAAAAGCTTCGTCCACACCATTTTCTTGCTCTGAATATATTTATAAAATGAGGTGCTCTGTCTCCTCCCGTCCGGGAAAACCTCATCTTTCCCGTTATCTCCTGATTTTCAGCATCGGTTGGATCTTCTGTCCCCGGACCGCGGGCATTGTTCACTGCAAGCCGACATTAGTGGCCCCCGATATAAATTCCTTTTTTTAATTTACCGACCAGCTGATGCCGTAATCAAAACCTATGTACTTTGCGATCCTTATTCTATAGATACGGCAGGCGTTCAGTTTCTGTTCCCTGGAAATGTTTTTCAGCTTTTCGTGAATAATCGCCTTTCTCAGCTCCGGGGGCATTTTGTTTTTGTTCATCATGATTTCCTTATCGGAACTTTTCAGGAAAATATTTAAGGCCGGCCGATGAGGATTTCAGGCAGGAAGCCGCAACCTTAATATTTGGGCAATAGGGCGCGGTGTATTTTTTCTAAACTGTTTATATGGATTTTCACGGCCCCGGAGGCTTATGATGAGGACAGACGGGGCTCTTTGAAAACTGAAGCTGAAATTAAATGGGCATCCCTCGGAACGCGCAATTTGCCGCCAGGCTGCGGGGCCGTTCATTGAACGCGTTTGAACAGCCATGGCCAAAAAGTCCTTGTGAAACCGTCGGTTAAGGTTTTCACCTTGAACAAAAAACACAAAAAAGGCGGCAGCGCCGGCATGAGAGAGGGAGAAGAAGCAAGCGGGGAAGGCCCCAAAACAGGGGGCCCTTTTTGATATTATAAAAAATGGGCAAGCGCTCTCATCTTACGGCCGTCCTTCTTATCGTTTCGATGGTGGCCGTTGCCGGATACACCCTGCGGAAAGAGATGATCTTCCCGGAGGCTGCGGCCCTGGCCTTTGGCGCATGGGTGATGGAGGAGACTCCCTGGAGGGGCGCAAAGCTCAACCTCTGGCTTTCCCCCACGCTTGCGGCCCTCACCGGCGTCTTAATGCTAAGGGTTTTTCCCTATTCCCTTCTTTTCATGGTGCCTGCTGCCTTCGTCCTTGTGGCCCTGCAGTTGTCCGTTCTGCGCTCATCGGTGATGCCATCCATCTCCGCGGCGGTGCTTCCGCTTCTGCTTAAATGCGAAAGCTGGTATTACCCGCTTGGCGTATGCGCCTTTACCGGCATAATCGCGGCAGGCCATTATCTGAATTCGAAAAACTGGTGGAAAAAAGGCCAGGCGCCGGCGGCCGTGCCGGGAGGAGCGGACGCTGAAGCGGCCCTGGGCCTCAGGCACTGGGGGAAGCTCCTTTTGGCCGTTATGGCCGTCTGCGCGGTCGCCATAAAATCCCACTGGATATTCGTTATCGCTCCGCCCCTGATAGTCTCCTTCGTGGAGCTTTCAAAACCGGAAGGCCAGCTCAAGAGAAGGCCCGTAAGGGTGTTTTTCCTGCTTTCGATGGCGGCCCTGACCGGCGCGGCCTGGCTTTATCTCATTCACGATGTCGTGCACTGGCCCCTTTGGGTGCCGGCCGGGCTGTCCGTGCTCTCGGTCTTTTTCCTTTACGAGCTTTTGCAGGTCCATTTCCCGCCGGCCGCGGCCATTGCCCTTCTGCCTGTCATCATCCCCGCCGGAAAGATATGGTCCTACCCGCTTGATGTCTCGATGGGCAGCGCCCTGTTCATATCCATAAGCACGCTGCTGTTTGTTTGAAAAAAGGTAGTATTCCTGGAACAAAAGTAAAAGATTAATCGGGACCGAGGCCCATATAGCGGAGAGGGTTTTTCCGTCCCCAAAGCTTTAAAAGCCTGTCCGGAACGCCCGGTTTCTTTTTAAGCGCCGCCGCGCACTCGGAGACGGACATCCCTCCGCCTGCCAGCAGGAGCAAACCCGGTCCATACACGGGCCCCGCACCCCTGCCGCCTTTTACGGCATCCGAGACAAGGATTATCCTCTCCGGGTTTTTGACCTTGAAGATGAGCGCCAGCGTCTCCGGGCTCAGGTGCACGCCGTCGGCGATGACCTCCACATAGATGTCCTCGTCAAGGAGGGCAAACCCGGCCAGCCCCGGTTCCCTGTGATGAAACGGCCTCATGGCATTAAAAAGGTGGGTGACCCCGGCTGCGCCAGCCTTCATGCCCTCCGAGGCCTCTTTGAAAGTGGCCTCCGAGTGGCCCATGTTTACCCTGATCCCAAGCCCCGCGCACCTTTCTATAAGCTTTCGCGCCCCGGGCAGCTCCGGGGCGATGGTGATTATCTTTATGATGTCCTCAAAACCGGCAGTCAGCCTTTTAAGATCCGCCAGAGTAGCATCTTTGAAGGCGGAAGCGTCAAGCGCCCCGCACTTTGAGGGGTTAAGGAACGGCCCTTCCAGGTTGACCCCTCCTATCATTATGCCGTCCTTCAGGCCTTCCGCCCTGGCCATCGCCTCCCTAACCGCCTCCATCTGGGCGCGCATCGTCTTGGTGTCCGAGGGGTATATGGCGGGATAGATAAGCCCGGTGCCTTTTTTCGCGTGCAGCCGCACCATCTCAAGGACCATCTCCGGGTCTTTTGTCCTTGTGTCCCACGGGCCCATGCCGTGCGCATGGAGGTCCACAAAAGATATTTTCATTATCTGCCGGCTTTTGCTGTTTTTGACTTTTTTGTTTTTTCTTTTTCTTTGCCCCCGCCGTCAGCCTCATAGGGCGGGTTTTTGGAGATGTCTTTAAGCTTCCCTGGAGTAAGCGAGGCGGTTATCTTGAAGCCCGGATGCGCGTAAGCGTCGTTTCTTTTTATCAGAAGCCAGCCGTTTGGCGTCCTGCCGCCCTTCATCCGGGCAAGCGCAAAACTTCCTTTCAGCTTCCTGCCGTGCAGGGTGAACTCTATGATGCCTTCCTCCGGGCCGCCTTTTTCGAGCTCGAATTCCCCCGTGTCCCAGATGACCACCTCTCCGGCCCCGTACTGCCCCTCTGGGATTATGCCCTCCCAGCCGCCGTAGGACAGCGGATGGTCCTCCACCATCACCGCCAGCCTCTTGTCTGCCGGGTCCATGGAGGGCCCTTTGGGCACCGCCCAGCTTTTGAGCACGCCTTCCATCTCCAGCCTGAAGTCATAATGAAGGCGTGTCGCGTGGTGTTCATGCACTACGAATATCGCCATTTTTTTAAAAAGTCAAAAACCTCACTCCCGCCCAGTCTTCAAAAGCACAAGCAGCACGGTGCCTGCTATAAAAAGTATAGCTCCAAAAAGGGCCCATGGCGCGCCAGGCTCACGGCTTACCAGTATATAGGCGGCGGGGTAGGGGTCCGCACTCAATTCCTCCAGATAAAATCCGTACCCGCGGAAGAAAACCGGGTGGTTCGGGGAAAGGACCCCGCGCTCAAGCAACGCGCCTCCGGAAAAAAGCTCCACCTCGGCCGCCGGTTTCGGGCCGGGCTGCACGCTGTTTAAAAAGATGTCAAAGCCGGGCAGGCTGGCCGCGGCGCCCTGCGGAAGCTGGCCGGTGTACTTCGACGCCCCAAGGGAGCTCATGAGATGGGCAACCAGGATAAAAAGGAAACCCGCGTGTATGATCTGAGGGGCAAGCAGGGTAAGCAGGCCGCTTCTTCTGTTTTTGCGCCTTACGGACTCCAGGCTGCAGCAGAGGGTGTTTACGGTCAGAAGGGCCAGAAGCAATATGGCGGCCCAGAGCCACCAGGTAAGGGCAAAGGGGCCGCGGGTGAGCCAGAGGTAGAGCGGGAACCCCCCGTTCATCGCGCCGGAGACTTCCTTGTATTGCACCATGAAGAAGGAGCCTGCAAGCAGGAAGGCTATTTCAAGCCCCATCAGCCATACGGCCAGCCTCTGGGATATCAGGGCTTCCCAGAGGGTTTTGTTTTTTTCCATGCCTGAAGCGCAGTGGCCCGTCATTTGGCCCGTAATTTAAAAGGTATGGGAGCTTTTCATGAGAAGCCCCACCCCAAGGTATGTGAACAGCACCAGGACAAATCCCAGCACTCCGGCAACCGACGTGTTTTTCCCGTGCCATGCGGGCCGCAGGCGCAAATGCAGATAAAGGCTGTAATAGAGCCATACTATTGAGGTCCAGAGCTCTTTGGCCGTCCAAAGCCAGTATGTGCCCCAGGCCAGGTATGCCCATACCCCTCCCGCTATCATGGCAACGCTGAAAAGCAGATAGCCCGCCAGGATGAAGCGGTACTGGCTTTTTTCAAGCGCCGCTTCCCGCTGCTGCCCTTGCGAGAGGTACATCACCCCAAGGGCCGCGCCAATTCCAAAAAAGGCGTAGGAGAAAAAAGAAAGCCCCACGTGCAGCTCAAACCAGTAGGTGCTCAGCACCGGAGGAAGGACGCCTTCAAACGGGCGGGCGAACATGGCAAAAAAGCTGAAGAGGGCGGCCATCGCCGCAATCAGCATGCGGAAAGACCTTTCTCGATTTTTTTGCCCCCCGGCACCGGCGGGATACAGGAAGGAAAAACCGGCCAGGCTTGCGGCCAGGAATATAAGCGTATCGTGCGGACCCACAAGGGGGACCCTGCCAAGCCTGTGGTCCCTTATAAGCAGGTACGCCGTCTGCGTCAGGCACCCCGCCACAAGAAACCGCCTTTTAAATAATCCCCCCATGTAAAGCGGTACGGAAGCCCAGGCAAGCCATATTAGGTTCACCGGCCCCTCCCGTACTGTCCGCACCCGCTTACAGTCATACGAGCGCGGGTCATTCGGCCATAGGTCATTCGACCTCCGGAAAGACCTTGCCGGGGTTTAAAAGCCCCTTGGGGTCAAAGACGTTTTTGATCTGTCTCATCAGGTCAAGCGCTGCGGGCTTTATCTCCATTCCTATAAAGGGTTTTTTCGTCAGGCCCACCCCGTGCTCCCCGGAGATGGTGCCGCCAAGCTTCAGGACCTTTTCAAACATCTCCTTAATGATGTGGGATACATCCTTTTTCTCCGGAGGAAGCAGGTTTACGTGCAGGTTGCCGTCCCCCGCATGGCCGAAAGAGGCTATCGGAACCGACGTCCTTTTGGCCAGGGAGCCCAGCTCCGAAAGCATGCGGGCTATATTGCTTCTTGGCACAACTATGTCCTCGCTTATCTTGTGAGGGCAAATATGGTACAGGGCCGGCGAGATGCCGCGCCTTGCCTTCCACAGCGCCGCCCGCGCCTCTTCGTCATCGGCCATGGTCACCTCGGCGTCCAGTTTTTCGCATATCCCGATGACACGCCCGGCCTCATCCTTTATCGCGGCGGGGTGGCCGTCCAGCTCTATCAGAAGCAGGGCCCCGGCATCGGCGGGCAGGCCGACCGGGCTCCAGCCCTCGACCGCGGCTATGGAGTCCTTGTCCATTATCTCCAGGGTCCGGGGGATGATCTTTGCGGCAATGATGCGGGACACTGCCTCTCCGGCCCTGGCCGCGTCCCCGAACACCGCCAGAAGGGTAAGGACGTCCTCTGGAAGAGGGAGCACTTTCAGCCTGATCTTTGTTATGACGGCCAGGGTGCCCTCGGAGCCCGTCAGGAGCCGTGCCAGGTCATAGCCGACCACTCCTTTTGCCGTCTGCACCCCGGCGGTTATGACTTCCCCGCCGCAAAGGACTGCTTCAAGCTGAAGCACGTAGTCCTTTGTGACGCCGTATTTGAGCGCTCTGGGCCCTCCCGCATTTTCGGCCACGTTGCCCCCGATAGTGCAGAACTCCATGCTTGCCGGGTCGGGCGGATAGAAAAGCCCGTAGCCTTCAAGCTCTCTCTGGAGCCTCCCGTTTACCACCCCCGGCTCAACGGCCACGTTCAGGTTTACGTCGTCTATCTCCACTATCCTGTTCATGCGCTCGAAGCTGAGGACTATGGCCCCGCTGGAGGGCACCGCCCCGCCCGTCATGCCGCTTCCGGCACCCCTTGGGACGACCGCTACGCCGTTTTCCCATGAATAGCGCATCACCTTTGCCACTTCTTCGGTGTTCCGGGGCCAGGCCACCGCCGCCGGGGCCCCCTCCAGCCCGGAGCCGTCAAAACCGTAGGCAAACAGGTCTTCAGGCGTCGTTGAATACCTCTCTATGTCTAAATGAATGGGTGTTTTTGGCATCTCTTTAATTTAATATAAATACTTTCAATTTTAGATGATTTATGAAACCGCAGGCAACCGGTCCCCGGGTAAAAATACCCGTTTTGAAAAAAAAGATTCCTGTGGATTACAATATAGGGCGATGATAGGCATTGTCGTTTTCCCCGGCAGCAACTGCGACCATGACTGCTACCATGTCTTCAAGCATGTCATGGGCGTGCCTGCCAGGTTCATATGGCACAAAGAGGACAGGATACCCGAGGGGACGGAGGCCGTGGTCCTGCCGGGCGGGTTTTCCTATGGGGATTACCTTCGCACGGGGGCGCTTGCCCGCCTCTCCCCGGTGATGGGCGCCGTCCAGAAGTTCGCGGGGGCCGGGGGCCCGGTCATCGGCATCTGCAACGGCTTCCAGATTCTGGTTGAGGCAGGCCTTCTTCCGGGGGCGCTTCTCAGAAACAGCGGGCTGAAGTTCATATGCGAGGACGTGCACCTCAAGGTCACCCTCGAGGATACCGGAAGGTCGCCCTTCACAAACGCGCTTCGGAAAGGGCAGGTGCTCAGGCTGCCCATAGCGCACGCCGAGGGGAACTACTTCATAGACCCGGAGGGGCTCAAGGCCCTGAATGATAACGGCCAGGTGGTCTTCAGATACTCGACGCCCGAAGGTCTGGTTGCGCCGGAGGCCAATCCCAACGGCTCGGTCGAAAACATAGCAGGCATCATGAACCGGCAGGGAAACGTGCTTGGGATGATGCCCCACCCGGAGCGCTGCGCCGAGGCCATCCTTGGCAATACGGACGGCAGGCTCATTTTTGAATCCATACTCTCTTCCCTAAGTGGTACAAAGGCCGCATAAAAGGCCCCGCACCCTGATGAACCTCCGCATAAAAGGCGGCCCTGAACAAAATATCCCCTTGAAGGAGGGGCAAAGCGTCCTTGACGCCCTGAAGGCGGCGGAGATCTATTTGACCGCCTCATGCGGCGGGAAAGGCACCTGCGGCAAATGCAGGATAAAGCTGATCGAGGGGCGGGCCCGTACGGACGGCGCGGCAAAGCTTACCCTTGAGGAAAGGGAATCCGGTCTGGCACTGGCCTGCCGGACGTTCGCGGAAGAGGACATTGTCATTGACATACCCGAGAACTCAAGGATAGTCGTCGGGGACAAGATAGCCGTCTCCCGGGCAAAAGACCTTCTTGGTCTTGTGTCCTCAATGGGCGGCAGCGTCAGCCCCGCGGTAAGCGGGGCAAGGGTGGAGCTGGTGCCTCCCACCATCGGGGACCACACGAGCGACCTGGACCGCCTGAGGCTTGCCCTGGAGCCGCTCGGGCTCAAAGGACTCAATTTCTCCCGTGACTTCCTTTCAGGGCTGGGAGAGGCCCTGCGCACGGTAAACTGGCAGGCCTGCCTGCGCCATGCGGGAGGCTCCGCCGTTTCCCTCATGCCTGCCGGGGACTGCGGGAAAAACAAAAAATTCGGGGCGGCCGTGGACATAGGTACAACCACGATAGTCGTCTACCTGGTGGAGCTTGAGACCGGAAAGCTTATAGACGCGGGCTCCACGTATAACTCCCAGATACGCTACGGCGACGACGTTATCACAAGGATAGTCCATGCCACGGAGGGCGGCGGGCTGGATGAGCTTAGGGAGACCGCGCTTCAGGACATAAACGGCCTCATGAACGCCACGGCGCAGAGGCATGGGATAAAGACCAGCGATATAGAGCTGACCGTTATAAGCGGCAACACGACGATGAGCCATCTTTTCTGGGGGCTTCCGCCTGGCTCCATAAGGGAAGAGCCCTATGTGCCGGCGGTGAGCTATTTCCCGCTTTTGAAGGGCGCGGAGGCCGGGCTGAGCATGAACCGCTCCGGGGCAGTCTACACGATGCCCTGCATCGCAAGCTATGTGGGCGGGGACATTGTTTCCGGCGTGCTGGCCTCCGGAATGACCAGGAAAGAGGAGATAGCCCTTTTCATGGACATAGGCACAAACGGCGAGGTGGCCGTGGGGAATAACGAATGGCTCATGACGGCGGCGTGCTCCGCGGGCCCCTGCTTTGAAGGGAGCGGCATTCGCCACGGGATGCGGGCCACGGAAGGCGCCATAGAGTCCGTAAAGATAACACCGGGCATGGGCGTGGAGATAGGGGTTATCGGCAACAATCAGGCGAAGCGCGTTTCTGCCAGGGGCATATGCGGCTCCGGCATGATAGACGCCATATCGGAGCTGTTCCTTAAAGGGATAATCGACAGGAAAGGGAAATTCGTCCCGCGCGCGGACGCGCCAGCGGCGGGGGCGGGCAGCATCCGCCAGGGCGACTGGGGGCCGGAGTTCGTGCTTTTTGAGGGCCCGTCCGGAGCGGTGACCCTGACCGGGGTGGACATAGAGAACATCCTGCGCGCCAAGGCGGCGATATACGCGGGGGTGTCCACGCTTATAAAAGAGGTGGGGCTTGACCTGGGGGCGATAGAGAAGGTCTACATAGCGGGGGGCTTCGGGAATTACCTTAACGTGGAGAAGGCGGTGATCCTGGGCATGCTGCCTGACATACCACGTGAGAAATTCGTTTTCCTTGGCAACACGTCCATCACCGGGGCGTATCTTGGCCTTGTGTCCGAGGGGTTTTTAAGGGAGGCGGAGGAGATAGCCTCCAAGATGACGTACCTTGAGCTTTCTGTCTCTCCGGGGTTCATGGAGGAGTACATGTCCGCGCTCTTTCTGCCCCATACGGACTCAAGCCAGTTCCCCACGGTGGAGAGGCTTCTGGAAGGAAGATAGGACGGAAGTTTTTAGCCGTTTAGTCTTCTCCGTGCCGGGATGTCCGGCCGGCAAAATTTTTAAGCATTAATCCTGAAACAAAGCCTCTTTTTTGATTCATTTGCTGGCGGAATGTCCCCTCGCCTTTCGGGAGAGGGCTAGGATGAGGGAAGATTCTTTTTAAAGAAAAATAGGGGGTTGTCTCTGAATTTCATTTGGATCTGCCGGAGGGCGGAGGCAGGAATAAGCTGGAGGCCAAGAAATAAAAAATCTTCGTCCTTACGGAGTTCGAGGGGAGGGTAGGATTTATTATGGCAACAGGCCGTAACCGCTACCCTGCATTTGACGGATGGCGCGGGATCGCAATCCTTTGGATAGTAATAGGGCATGCCACTGTTTTTTATTCCTGGGTCCTGGCTGGACGGGGTCTTTTCTTTTATTCCTTAATTACTGGATTGCAACTGCCGTTACAAATCTTTTTCATATTAAGCGGTTTTCTGATCACCGGGTCTTTGCTGAATACGTCTGGCAAACCGGACCTTGCAAAATTTTTTAAAAAAAGGGCCTTGAAGATATTGCCCGCTTATTATCTCATGCTTCCGGTGGTATTGGCCGCCGGATATTTTTCCTCCCCGTTTCAAATGAGGACAACAAAAATGGTAGTAGAACCGGCAATGTCATGGACAATCGATCAGGCGCTCATTCCGGGAAGTTATTATCGCCTTTACGATGCAAAGGGCAACCAGGCTATCTTGAGGACCAATATGGCGCGGCACAGTATGATCGTGCAATATAATAAGTATTTGTGCAGATTTCGGGATGTAGTCCCTTTTTCAGCCTTTGGCCTGTACAATCCCGCATTACAATTACACAAGGGCGATGTAGTCACATTGAAATCGAGGAACTATTTATCGGAGCAATCAATAACCAATAGGCAGGATAAAGAACGCATAGCGCCTTATTTTTTACTGGGGGATGGCTTTTTGCCAAATAATCAGAGGCTGCAGATGTATAAGCAAACATGGTTCGTTACCGCTATAGCGGAATTCTATATCGGTTATTCCCTTCTCATCTTAGCCCTTTCCAAATTGGTTGTGGCAGAGGAGAAAAGAAAAAAGGTCTTGATGATAATTCTGGCCGTCCTGTTAGTTATTTCGAGTTTTCCCGCTTTTTCGCATTACTTGATGCCGCTTGGCCCGGCAGATAGGATCAAAATGTTAGAGACCGGGCCCATCCGGTTTTCCATCCTTTTGGGCTGTTTTCTAAAGATGTTAGAGCCGTATTTTTGGAAAAGGGAAAAGAAAAATTTTTTTTGCGGAACAGTCCTGCCGGTCATTCTGGTTTTTGCCGCAGTCGCGGTAATCTTTAATGGCCTTACTTATGCTCCTGCTTTAATAGCCCTTGCTTGGGCGGCGATCATAGGTGGCGCGCTTTGGCTGCCTGCCGCTTCCAGGTTGGCACTTGAAAATCCGGTTATACGTTGGGCTGGGAAATATTCTTACGGAATATATCTGTTCCACTGGCCTTTCATCTTTTTTTATTTTAGATATTTGTGCGGCTATCTACATCAAGGGAATTTCACGTCAATCCTGATTATCCTGATTGTTTCCGCTTTGTCTGGCGCCGGCCTGGAAAGGCTTGCAAATGGCTTTGTATCCGTTTTAAACCGGGTGGCTTGTTTGTTATTTGGACGCCCCCCCCTGAGCCATCGAGATGAACGGACAATTTCCAGGACAGGACTTTAACCCGACAGATAACTAACTGTTACTGGGTACGGACACTTCTCATTGTTGGGTTTCGATGCTCCGGCATCTCAGCCCAACCTACATTACTAAACTTTGCGTTAACAAAGCCTCACGGTTTGTCATTCCCGCAAGCGCCAGCGCGCCGGGAATCCTCCAGAAGGATTCGGGACAAGCCGGAATGACGGATAACGGCTGATTGAGGCTTTCCCAATGACCGGCTTAGTAACTTAAATCCGCTTCCGAAAGGAAGCGTGCCATTGTGCGGATTTCTAAAAGAAAAATATGGCATCTTTTTGGGCCTCCTGACAGAGTAAAAAGCAATCAAGGAGTGGAAAAATAGAAAAAGGGAACGGTTCTATTTATTGAGGCAGTAGATGATAGGGCCTCCAATTGAAAAGGAAATAACACTGCTATACTTTAAGATGAGGTCCAAAATTGAGATTTGAATGGGACGGGAACAAAGAGAAGGCCAACAGGCTGAAGCACAGGGATTGAACGGCAAAGTCCTTGTCGTTGTCCACACGTACGGAAAGATAAAAGGCAAAGAAACCGTTCGGATAATATCCACGAGAAAGGCTACCAAGCATGAAGAAGCAAAGTATTTCGAGAAGAGAGGATAATATCATAAAAAAAGAATACGATTTCTCCAACGCTGTTAAGGGGAAATTTTATAGACCAATGGAAAAGCTCGAAATCCCAATATACCTGGATAAAGAGGTCAAAGAGTTTTTCGGCAAAACGGCATCCCAAAAAAAGATCGGCCTCGACAAAGTTGTAAACACCATTTTGCGCAAGGAAATGGAGATGCTCAAGGCCATGGGGATTTAGGAGAAGGGCACACATCGCAAATTTCTTCTGGAAACCTGCGTCGGTCCCGAGCAATGCGACTATCAGAAAACGCCCCATACTCCTCACAATTTGAAGCGACTTCTGCGATGCTAGTTTCTGGACGAATCAATAATCCCACAACGGTATCTGGGCCTTTGAATTAGCGGCCAAAAAAATCTTAAAACTGCCTGAATGAACTGTTTGCATGGATAATTTCATGGTGTGACGAATTGTGATGAGGGGTGGCAGGTATTTTTGATTTAAAACCGGAGACTGAAAAGGAGTTTTTCCCTCAATCCCCGCTTCCCTCATCCCCCCGGGTGAAATAGAATTAATTATGCCCCTCGGTGAAGCCGGGAAAACAATATCAATGCCCTCCGGCGCCAAAACGGCTGCCGAAGCGCCTCTTTGGCGGAGGCTCTGGCTGCTTTTTGAGGCCCGGCTTTTCCCCGTTCCATCCGGGCCCGCGCTCTTTAACCAGTACAGGGACGAAGACCCCGAGTTCGACCTTCCCGATGCCGCGCGGATGCGGAGGGAAAACCTCAAAAACTACCTTAAATGCTACAGGGAAAGCCCGAAGGCGCTTCTTGTGGGCGAGGCGGCCGGTCCCTGGGGCTGCCGGTTCTCGGGAATCCCTTTTACAAGCGAAAGCCAGCTTGTTGAGGGCGCGCTTCCCTTCAGGGGAAAGCGTACAAGCAGGCAGGGTCCGCCAAACAAAGAGAGGTCCGGCTCGGTCCTCTGGGGGTCGCTTCTGCCTGCATTCCCCCGGTTTTTTTTGTGGAATGCGGTGCCGCTTCACCCGCACGAAAAAAGACGGCCCCTCACGATAAGGACGCCCGGGGCGCGGGAGGTAAGGGCGTTTTGCCCTCTTCTAAAAGAGCTTCATGACGTGCTAGGGCCTCATCAGGTGGTTGCCATAGGAAGAAAGGCCCAGACGGCGCTTGGGCTCGTAGGGGTCCCGTGCGTCTATGTCCGTCATCCGGCCCAGGCTGGGGCAAGGGATTTTCTTGAAGGGATGAAAAAGATATTTTTTTGATCCGAAGGAGGTCTTTTTTGAGACATCAGTTCACGGAGGCGGCCTGCTTTTTAATGTCCGCGGCTATCCCCTGGCCTATGCCAGGCACCGCGGAGAGGGCATCAGCTTCGGCCTCAGAGATGTCTTCCAGATTTTTAAACCCCGCCTCGTAAAGGGCCCGCGCGCGCACGCGCCCGATGCCGCGCAGTGCCACAAGCGCCAGCAGATCCTCTTTTACGCCGTAGTGCGTCCTTATCCTGGTGATGGTGATGTCCTCGCCCGCCTCTTTAAACCCGGTCACCCTGGCTATCTCCCTTGAGGAATAAAGGAGCCAGTCGGCAAGTTCCACGATGGTCCTCAAGTCCCCCGGGCCGATGCCGAAATGGTTCACTATCTTTTCCTCGGGCATCTCCAGTATCCATTGCATAAGGACGGAGGCGGTCTTAAGCTCGGAGAGCATGTCCTCGGTAAGATATATCTCCTCGTCGGGCATAAGGAGCGACGGGGCGTGGGCGCTGAAGACATCCATCATCTCGTCGCGGTCTTTTTTCTTTACTGCCAGCCGCATCATGTCCGGCGTGCGCGCAAGCATGTGGAAGAGGGCAAAGGCGGATTTTTCCCTGGGGTTCCGGAGGGAGTCCCTTATGATGACCGCGCCAAGCGGGTCTACGTACAGCTCCGAGACCCTTCTGCCGAATCTGGTTGCGGTAAACCGTCCGCCGGCCCCGGTCCTTATCATGCCCTCCCTGGAAAGAAATTCCGTGATGCTCCTTGCTATGGGGGCAAGAAAACCCGTCCCGCTCTGGTGGGCAAAGAACGTCTTGCCCAGAAACTCCATAAGCTGCCCCATGTCAGTCGTGAAGACCCCGGCTATGGAGGAAAGTATGTGCGTGCGCAGGGCGGCCTCGTTTGCCAGCATGGAGGAGATGTCCTCAGGCTCTCCTTTTATGTATTTTTCAAACAGGTGGGTCTCGTCCCTTTTGTTCCTGGCCATCATCACCGCCTCGCCGAACTTGTCGTAGCCCGGCCTTCCGGCCCTTCCAGCCATCTGCTTTGCCTCTATAACCGGGATGGACTGCATGCCCTCCCCGGGCTCGTACCGCCACCAGTCCCGTATAATTACCCTCCTTGAGGGAAGGTTCAGGCCCATGGCGAGCGTGGTGGTGGAGGCAAGGAGTTTTATGCGGTTTTCCCTGAAGGCGTCCTCCACCAGCTTTCTCTGGGCATAGATGATGCCCGCATGGTGAAAGGCAACGCCGCTTGCCGCGCAGGCGGCAAGTTTTTTTCCAAGGCGCGTAGGCTCGGCGGCGCTGCCCTCTATCTCTTTTGAGAGCTTCTGTAGCAGTTCCGCCTCGCGCGTGGAGAGGTGGGCGCGGACATGGGTCTCCGATTTTTTTGCCAGCGCCTCGGCGGACTTCCTTGTGCCAACGAACACGAGCGCCTGGCCGCCCTGCGCGATGGTCTCAAGCGCCAGGTCCAGGGCCTCAAGGCCGCTTGAGGCTTGCACCCAGTCCACGTTTCCGTCGTTGAATATGACCGCGCCGTTGAAGAAGACCCCTTCCCTGAGAGGCACAGGCCTCCACTCAGACTGGATAAGCCTTGCCTCAAGCCATTCGGCTATCTGGGAGGCGTTCGGTATGGTGGCCGAAAGGGCTATGGTCCTGATGGACGGGTTTATGAACCTGAGCCTTGTGAGGACCACCTCCAGCGTGGGCCCACGGTGCGCGTCCCCAAGGAGGTGCACCTCGTCGGCCACTATAAGCCCCACCTGCCCAAGCCATGGCGCGCGGTGCCTTATGAGCGAGTCCAGCTTTTCGTTTGTGCATATGACAAGGTCCGCCCGCTTGTGCCAGGGCTCGTCGCTGTCAAAGTCCCCCGTGCTCAGGACCACCTTCATACCCAGCGCCTTGTACTTGTTCGTGAAGTCCTCGAACTTCTCCCTCGCGAGCGCCCGCAGCGGGACCAGGTATATTATCTTTCCCTTTCTCTTCAGGAAAACGGAAAGGGCGGCCATCTCCGCTATCAGGGTCTTGCCGGAGGCGGTGGGGGCGGAGACCACAAAGGAATCCCCGCTTGAAAGAAGTCCCTCGCGCACCGCTTCGGCCTGCGGCGGATACAGTTTCTCGCGGCCTGCGGCCCGGAGCGCCCGGACAAGTCCTGGAGGGGCCCCGTATTTCTCCAGCTCGCTTATGTGCATCTGGTTAGATTATCGCACGCCAGGGGTAAATGACAATCCGTGGGCTTAGTCCCACCCCGCTTCTCTCCTTCCGTGATAAACTTAAATCCATGAAACTCCTGAGGCTTGAAAACGCCGCCGAAACCCCGGTGTCTCACTCCCCGTCGGTGAAAAAGCGGGTCCTGACGAAAGACCCCATCTCCTGTGTCATGCACCTGAGCCATGTGGTCCTTGGGCCCGGGGACTCCGCCTTCGCCCACTCGCACAAGGACGGTTTCGAGGTGTTTTACTGCGCAAGCGGAGAGGCGGTGTTCAGGGTCAACGGAAGGGAAGTCCCGCTCCGGGACGGCGACTGCCTTGTGGTGGAGCCCGGCGACCTGCACGAGATAACGCCAGTTAGGAATAAGGTGGAGCTTTTTTATTTCTTTGCCCTGGAGTGACCGGGCGGGATGCCCTGATCTCCGCATTTCACGCCTGCCTGTGGGATCAACGGCAAGTGCGGAACCGCCAAAGAATTTTTATATCCACGTTCGGGTTTGGCCATTTTTTGCATGGGACGGGACAATGAACCGGCCGATTTTTTATAATAAAGTTTGCGGATATGCGTATCCTGATCATAGAGGACGACAAAAAGATAGCCTCTTTTATAACCAGCGGATTAAAACAGGCGGGGTTCGCCGTGGACCATGAGGACAACGGCGAGGATGGACTTCGAGCATTACTGGATGGGAGTTACGATTCGGCCATTGTTGACATAATGTTGCCACGTCTGGACGGGTTGACCCTTATCGAGGAGCTCCGCCTCAAAAAGGTCAACACGCCGGTAATAATTCTGAGCGCAAAACATTCAGTGGACGACCGTGTACGGGGTCTGCAGGCCGGGGGCGACGATTATCTGACGAAACCTTTTTCCTTCTCCGAGCTTCTGGCGCGGCTTCAGGCCCTTATCCGCAGATCGACAGGCATGGCGGAAACTACCCGCCTTGCCGTGCGGGACATCTCGGTGAACCTCCTGACGCGAGAGGTGGAAAGGGGAGGCAGAAAGATAGAGCTGCAATCCAGGGAGTTTGCCCTCCTTGAATATTTTCTGCGCAATGCGGACAGGGTGGTGTCTAAGACAATGATCCTGGAGCATATCTGGGGGTATAACTTTGATCCTCAGACAAATGTCGTGGATGTGCTGGTTTGCAGGCTCCGCAACAAGATCGAAAAGGACTTCGACAGGAAGCTTATCCATACGATCCGGGGAATCGGTTATGTCCTCAAGATTTAGTTTCGCCGGAAAGACAATAGGTTTTAAACTGATTTTCTGGTATTCGACGATCTTTATCATCAGCTCCCTGATCCTGTTCTTTTTTACGTATTTTTCCCTGAGATTTTCCATAATCCAGAATGATCACAAGCTTATTCAATCGGAAATGGAGGACTACGTCGCGGATTACCGCATGGGGGGCATCAGCAGGCTGGAAAGGGCGCTGAGCGAGATAAAATACAAGGATTCAACCGGCCAGGACCTCTTCCTCGTACGTCTTGCGGACGCTGGAAACAAAACCTTGTTTTTGTCCATACCGCAGCAGTGGCCAGGACCCGGCCTGAAGCAGCTTGAAAAAAGGAAAGAACCCGCGGAAGCGGCGAGATGGGTTTATATTCCCTCCAATGGGGTCAGAAATACCTATGAGATATTCTCAAAACCACTTTCCTCAAATCTGATCCTGCAGGTGGGAAGGCTGACCATCAACGTCGAGGAGCTGATGGAGCATTTCCGCGCGGTTTTCATACAGGTCATAATTCCGGTGTTCGTAATAGGTTTCGCGGGAGGTTTGTTCCTGACCTTCAGGGCGC
>JAKAMR010000040.1 GCA_021812785.1 Nitrospirota bacterium | reverse complement strand
ATGGACGCAAGGGGGTTGAAGCCCTGGCAGAAGTAGCCGTTAAGCTTGCCCTGGTGCATAAGCTCGAACGCCTGGAGCACGTCGTATATCTTGTCCAGCTTGGGAAGCCAGTCAAAGCACCAGTTGTTGTCCTTTGTGGCGGCATTGCCAAACCAGCTCTTCATCAGGCTGACGTGGAATTTTTCATAGTTTTGCCAGTAGTCCATCTGGCCGGGACGCAGGGGCTTGAAGGCACGCGCGCCGATGTATTTCCGGTAATCGGTCTCCTTTTCGCCGGGCAGGGTAAGATAGCCGGGCAGTAGGTTGGACATAAGCCCCAGGTCGGTGAGCCCCTGGATGTTGGAGTGGCCCCTGAGGGCGTTTACTCCCCCTCCGGCCATGCCCACGTTGCCAAGCAGCAGCTGCACCATGGCCGCGGTGCGGATCATCTGCGAGCCCACGGAGTGCTGGGTCCAGCCCACGGCATAAAGGAAGGTCAGTGTGCGATCGGGCACCGAGGTTGTTGCTATGAGCTCGCACACCTTGAGGAAAGTGTCCCCGGGAGTGCCGCAGATGTTGCTCACCGCCTCCGGCGTATAGCGCGAATAGTGTTTTTTGAGCAGTTGCAGCACGCAGCGGGGGTGCTGCATCGTCACATCCAGCCTGGCATAGCCGTCCGGCCCGGCCTCGTAGGCCCAGGTTGATTTGTCATAAGTGCGCGCGGCCTCGTCATAGCCCGAGAACAGGCCGTCATTGAATTCGTACCCTTCCTTGACGATGAAAGGGGCGTTGGTGTAAGCCTTGACGTATTCATGCTGGAGCTTGTCCCGGCTCAGCAGGTAGTTGATCACCCCGCCCAGAAAAGCTATGTCCGTACCGGTGCGAAGCGGCACGTAGAGGTCCGCCACCGCCGCGGACCGGGTGAAACGGGGGTCCACCACAACGAAGGTGGCATGATTGTGGGCCTTGGCCTCGGTCACCCACTTGAAACCGCAAGGGTGCGCCTCTGCGGCGTTGCCGCCCATAACGATAATTACATTGGCGTTCTTGATGTCCACCCAGTGGTTGGTCATCGCGCCGCGTCCGAATGTGGGGGCCAAACTGGCCACCGTGGGCGCGTGTCAGACCCTGGCCTGATTGTCAAATACCAGGATGCCGGTGCTTCGGACCACCTTGTGGGTGATGTAGCCGGATTCGTTGCTTGAGGCCGAGGCTGCCAGAAAACCCGTGGTCAGCCAGCGGTTGACCGTGGCGCCCTCGCCGTTTTTAGCCATGAAGTTTTTGTCCCGGTCGTCCTTCATAAGGCGGGCCACTTTCTCAAACGCCTCGTCCCAGGAAATGCGCTTCCACTCACGGGAGCCGGGGGCGCGGTACTCCGGGTGCCTGAGACGGTCCGGGCTGTGGATGAAGTCCACCAGGGCGGCGCCTTTCGGGCACAGGGTGCCCCGGTTCACGGGATGGTCCGGGTCTCCTTCGATGTGGAAGATGGACGATTCGGCATTTTTGGCCTTGTCGCCCATGCTGTACATGACCAGCCCGCAACTTACCGAGCAATAGGGGCAGGTATTGCGGGTTTCGGTGCTCCGGGTGAGTTTGAACTCACGCACGTCCGCCAGCGCATCGGTCGAAAAGCCGAGGGCCGCAATGCTGGAAGTCCCGATCCCGGCGGCGCAGACCTTGAAAAACTGCCTTCGCGTTACTTGCATTTGTTATGCCTCCATGATTACACGGATGGTAATGCAGGCCAGGCATATTTCATTAAAAAAGTAGAGCAGTTTAAGGAGCTTGTCAAGCGCATGATATATTTATTTTTGTTAATTTTTTAGTTTTTTATCTTCCCTTGCAAGAAGGGAACATCAATCCGCTATAATAGCTCTTGCAGATTGCCAAAGTTGTTTGACTTTTCCCTGGAGGAAGATGATGACAGGTCCGGAGCAGCCGTCAAAAATAACGAGCCCTGTCATCTCAGGCGTCTTTAAAAGAGAAGAGCTTTTCCGCTCCCTGGACTCAATGAGGGACCGTCCCGCCGTATGGATATCCGGCCCGGCCGGGGCCGGGAAGACAACTCTTGCCGCCAGCTATCTGAGCTTCCTGAAGATCCCTCACACCTGGTACCAGATGGACAGGACGGACGAAGACCCGGCCACCTTCTTTTATTACATGGGACTGGCGGCAAAAAGATTGCCGGGCAGGTCCCGAAAGGCCCTGCCGCTTTTTACGGCGGAGTACGCGGGAGGGCTTCCGGCATTTACGTCGGGTTACTTCGAGGCCCTGTTCGGACGGTTAAAACCGCCCCACGTCCTTGTGTTCGATAACTCGCAGGAGGCCATGCAGAGCACTTCAATTCAGGAAATAATAGCCAGGGCCGTTCTCCTTGCCCCAGCAGGGATCCAATGCCTCCTGATAAGCCGCTGCGAGCCCCCGCCCAGGCTCGTCTATATGCTGGCAAACAGAAGGATGGAGCATATCGGCTGGGAGGCCATAAAGTTCAGCCTGGCCGAATCAGAAGCGTTCATAAATGCCTATGGCAAAAAAAAGGTCTCCGTGGATGCCATTCTTGAGCTGCATGAAAAGACACAGGGATGGGCAGCGGGCCTGTCCCTTCTCCTGCAAGAAATGAAAATGGCCGGGACGCCGGAAGGCCTTTCTTCTGTCCGGCCTGAAAATATATTCGATTATTTCGCCGGCGAAATACTTGAGAAAATGGAAGGGTCCACCGTGGAATTTCTCCTTAAAGCCTCTTCCCTTCCGAAGATACCAGAGAGACTGGCGGGAAAACTGACAGGACTGGAAACGGCCGGGAAGATACTTTCAAGACTCAGCCGCAGCAATTATTTTATTGAAAGACGAAATACCCCGCCCGTTTACCAGTTCCACCCCCTGTTCAGGGAATTTTTAGCCTCCAGGGCGGCCGAAACATATTCAAAAGAAGATATCTTCGCGATGAAAAGGGCCTCGGCCGCTCTTCTGGAGGAGGCGGGAGAGACCGGAGACGCCGCGGAGCTCTGGATGGAGTGCGAGGACTGGGCGGCGCTTTCCAGGGTCATTTTGAAAAACGCGCAGACCCTCTTGACCCAGGGGCGTATACAGACCCTGAACGGATGGATATCGAAAATACCCGGTGAGATGCTTGAAGGCTCTCCCTGGCTCCTTTACTGGTCAGGCATATGCCTGATGGGGACTGACACCTCCAGGGCCAGGGGGCATCTGGAAAAGGCCTTCCGGACATTCGTATCAGGCGAAAATACAGGTTGCTTGTCCGGTGAGGATATGGCCGGAGCTCTTCTTTGCTGGTCTTTCATTGTGGACAGCTACCTTTACGAATGGGACGACTTTTCCGATTTGGGCGGCTGGATCGACCGCCTTTACTCGCTCATGGCAGCAGCGGATTTCAAATTCCCATCCAGCCAGATCGAGGCCAGGGTGTCTGCAAGCATGACGTGCGCAATGGTGTCCACGAGGCCATGGCACCCCGACGCGGAAAAGTGGGCGGAGAAGGCGCTTGTGCTTGCTAAAAATCACGGCGACCCCGCCTGCCAGATCCAGACATTGAACTTTGCGGCCTATTTTTACGGGTGGCGGGGGGATTTCAATAAGTCCCTCCTCCTGACAGAGGAATTCCGGACAGCCGCAAGCAGGTCCGATGTCTCACCCCTCTTCAAGATCAGCTGGCTTTCACTTAGCGCGGTAAACAATCTGTTCCTTACCCCCTCTCCTGCCAGGGCGCTTGATGAAATCACCCTCGCACATGAAATTTCCAGGGCTGCAGGAATAAAGGTCATGAACCATTTTATTGTGGTTGGGGCCTTTGCCGCGCTTGCCAATGGCGATTTTAAAAAGGCCGACGAAATCCTTAAGGGAAAAGAAAGGGCAAACATACAAGGCAGGATCGGTTTGAGCCATTTTCTTTTCGTCCTGGCATACCGGGAATTCCTGGCCGGCAACCTTGTGCAGGCCTCGGCCCACGCCGAAGCTGCGCTCAAATATGCCGCCGGCGCAAAATACCCTTATGCGTCCGCCCTCTGCCATTTCGGGTCCGCGCAGATAAAGCATTCAATGGGCCTGCACGAGCAGGCGGATGCACATATCCGGGCCGCGCTGGAGCTTTCCGCCGGATCCAAAATATTCGATTTCATGTGCATTTCGGCACGAGCCCAGTTCTGCTTCGATAAAGGCGAATACGGGCAGGGCCTTGAATATCTTCGTGAAGGGTTCCGCATCGGACGGGAGCGGAATTATCCCGGTTTCATCTGGTGGTGGGACCCGCCCGCAATGGCCGGGCTTTGCGCAAAGGCCCTCGAAGCTGAAATAGAGCCCCACTATGCGCGGGAGCTGGTCCTCAAACGGGGCTTAACGGACTATGCCGGGCCGGTGGAAGTGGAAAACTGGCCTTGGCCCGTTAAGGTTCATACACTCGGGGAATTCCGTATCGAGCTTGGCGGCCATACGCTTGAGCCCCACGGCAAGCCGCAGCAAAAACCTCTCGCCTTGCTCAAAATGCTGATTGCCCTGGGCCAGAGGGACATCCCGGAGGGAAAAATCACGGACCTGCTCTGGCCCGAGGCCGAAGGCGATCTCGCCCATAAGTCTTTTGAGATGACCTGTGCGCGGCTCCGGGGCATGATCGGGGCCAAGGCCGTCCAGGTCAGGGGCGGTCTGGTCACGCTGGGCGAAAGACATTGCTGGACCGACTTAAGAGCGATTACGCGCATTATCAGCGGGGCCGAAACCTGGTGGAGAAAAGCCGGATTGAAAGAAAAAAAACCCTCCACGGCAATGGACGTCTGCGGGCTTGAGACCGCCATGGACCTTACAGAAAAGGCCTTGGCACTGTATAAAGGCGATTTTCTTCCGGCCGACCCTGGCCAGGCCTGGGCAATTGCGGCCCGTGGAAAAGTCAAAAATGCCCTGCTCCGGCTCACCATGAAAGCCGGAAAACATCTTCAGCAGCGCGGGCAATGGGAAATGGCCGCCCGGAAGTACGAAAAAGCGCTGGAGCTGGACAACCTGGTCGAAGAGCTCTATCAGGACCTGATGCTGTGCCAGATAAACCTTGGAAGGCGCGCCCAGGCCGCCAGGACGTACAGGCAATGCAAAAAGGCGCTCCGGGCGTCCCTGGGCATCGATACTTCCCCCGCTACGGACAACATTTACAAAAAAATAAATATTTAACCTGGCCGGAGCATGCATTTCTTCCAAACAGACGACAGCACTCTTCCTCCCATCTCACAGACGGCCACATTTGTGGGTCATCTGTGGGTACCCACATTATAAAATCCGCTAAAAAACAAAACAAAAACTGTTGACCGCCAAAAGCCGGGGAGCCAAATAATGATTGGGCAGCGATTTATGCGAAGCGCACATCAGGAAACCGGATGGGAAAAAATCCTTTCCACCCAGTTCTTTTGCTCTTTGGAGGGAAGGAGGCGCTAGCTGGAAAGCTACATAATACACATTTACAGGCGGGACGGATCGGACGCAGAGGTCATCTCCGGGCTTATGGAGGGCTTCGGCTTGAAAAAACCCGCCGTTTTTTCAAGTATCCACGAGCTTTCCGAGATATTAAAGAAACCGCATGCACCGGCCCGGCATCCAAAAAAACAGGCCCGTGAAAAATAAGGATTTCCCAAAAAATCTTTAAAGGCGGGGTATCCGCCCTGGGAGGAAAACATGAAGACAAAATTTGATGGAATCAAAAAAGCATTGATCTGGCTTATATTGCCGGTCCTTCTGCTCTCTTTTGCGGGCTGCGGGGGCGGAGGAGGAGGCGGCACGGCCGCCATAAGCGGCAAGGTGATTGACGGCCCTGTCGCAAACGCATCCATAACGGTCTACCAGGTTACCTCCAGCGGCTTCGTCAAAGTGGGCACTGGCTCAACCGGAGCGGATGGCAGCTTCTCCTTAAGCATTCCCAATTACAATTCTTCAGACTACTACATACTTTTTGTCACAGGCGGCACATTCGACAACAACGGCAGCAGCACAGGCGCGCCGGACATGGTGGGGTTTCTTGCCCCCGGGGCTTCGCACCAGGTATTCATAACACCGGTTACCACGCTCATCGGCCAGATGCTGTTTTCAAACGGGGCTCTGAACCAAAACCTCAATTCCACGCAGGTCGAGGCCGCCCTCAACCAGATGCTTTCACTGCTGGGCCAGATATTCCAGGCACTTTCAGGCAACAGCCTGAACGGAATATCCTCCGCCAACCCTGCCGGGCAGACCAATCTTGAGCAGCTTATGGCGGAGCTGAACAGCATACTGCAGGAGCTTGCAAACGATGTCTCGGGCCAATCCGGGGAAAGCTACAGCCAGGCGCTCAAAGACCTGGGCAACTATATCGGCAAAAATCCGTCCAATTTCGGCAAAGAGCTGGGAGGGGCCGCATCAGACGGGGGCAATTTCTCCTTTTCCAATTTCACCTTCACGGGAGGCAGCGGCGGCACGATAAACATCTCCGGCACCCTGGACAATAACGGCCAGTCGAACCTGCAAAATCTGGAAAAGCAGCCGCTTTCCTCCGGGATATCCAATATACCGGCCACGTTTTCCATCACCCCCGGCTTCTCGGTCTGGGTTGTGGACAAGCCGGCAACTCCCGGGACGGCAGGTTCTGTTACGAAGCTTGACTCGTCGGGCAACAAGATAGGCACTTATACCGTGGGCAATGATCCTGACTCCATCGCCATAGACAAATCAGGCAACGTATGGGTGGCGGGAGACGCGGTTGTCACCGAGCTTGACTCGTCGGGCAATCATCTGCAGACCTGCAGTCTAAACACCGGGGACGGAAGCGCGTACATGGACTCGCTGGACTCAAATTACGTTGCCGCAGACTCTTCCGGAAACATCTGGGTCACCGACGAATTCGGATACACGTACGGCCTGGTAAGCACAACCGACTGGCTGCCCTATGGAAACAGTATGGTGGCAAGCCATAATACGGATTATGATTGGCATGGCGCCATTGTCGAGCTTAACCCCTCTGACTGTTCAATAGAAAAGAAGATCGACCTGCATACCTTGACCAATGGCAAAACGGAAAGTCCCGGCCCCATAGCAATAGACCCTGCGGGAAATATCTGGGTCATCGGCGTTGCCGGGCCTTCCTATACGGGAAGCTATTTAACGGGATTAACCCCTTCGGGTTCGCTTCTGTATGGGCCCTTCAGCGGCAGCCAGCTGTCCGCAGTTGCCGTTGACACCTCCGGAAACGTCTGGGACATGGACAATAGCGACGGCGTAAAGGCCCCGGCGGGCGTGGGCGAATTCAATGCAACGTCCAAGACATATTCCGAATTTAATGCCGGATACGGGCCGGATACAGTTGCAATTGACGCCTCAGGCGATGTCTGGACCGGCGGCGATGCAGGCACGTATGCCATCAAATGGAGTCCTTCGGGTTCCCAGATAAATGATTACAATATGGGATACTACGCGCTGCCATCCCAGGGGACTATAGCCTTTGACCCCTCGGGAGACGCCTGGGTCGTTCCCGGCAACGGGGTGGGCGGGGTAATCGTGATATATCCGTCAACCGGCCAGCAGGCGGTCTATAGCGTGACAAGCCCGGTGGCCATCGCCATAAGCGTAAACGCCCCGAACAACAACAGCGGCTCCGGCAACCCCCCGGGCAACGGCTCCGGCACACAGTCCGGCGGCGGGTCTTCCGGTAATTCCGGCTCATCCGGCCAGTTCATTGCATGGGCGGGCTCCAACATACTTGATTCAACCGACGGGTCGCACTGGAGCCTTGTTTATAACGGATCAAGCAGCTCTGCGAAATTTACGGGCGCCGCATATGGAGACGGCAACTTCGTTGTGGCAGGGGTTGCCGGCAAAGGGGCGATCCTTGCCTCCCCGGACGGTCAGAACTGGACCCAGGCCTATACTTCTTCAGGCAGCGAGCCGGTCGATGGCCTGGCTTTTGACAATAGCACGGGCACGTTCATGGCGATAGACCAGTACGCGGACCAGTATTATGTGTCAAAAGACGGCTCCAGCTGGAGCGCATACTCCGGCAATACCCACGGCGGAGACGTCTACAGCATCGCCGGGGCCGCTTTTGGAAACGGAGTTTACACGGTAGCGGAGGTCGGCTCGATGGGGGGGTACATCGACAGCTATGACGGGACAACATGGCACTCCCAGGCTGTCTCTTTCACCCCCTCCGCCGCCGTTTATACAAACGGCTATTTCTTCGTTTCGGGCAATGGCGAATATGCTTACTCCGGCAACGGCACCACCTGGACATCCGTATCACAGGCCGGGACGGAGTATTCCACGCCGGCTTATGCAGCGGCGTATATGTGATGCCGGACGAGCAGAGCCCGGCCTGCTCCATCTCGTACTCCACAAATGGGACCAGTTGGACTTCATCATATAGCAGCGCCAGTTTCAACTGTTCAAGCGGAGGGGCCTATTTTGCGAACAGCAACTTTTTGGTAACGGGCTCCGGAGTCCTCACCTCCGCTGACGGCAAGAGCTGGAGCACGGCTTCAATCGATACGAGCTCCGGCTTTAGCTACTCCGGCGTCGTCTACGGAAAGGGAGTGTACGTTGTGGCCGGCTTTAACAGCGTTAGCTACGCAGGCGCCATTTTCGATTCCACGGACGGCTCTGCATGGACCAACGTTTACAGCCCGGGGTCTTTGGGCGGGTTTGGAAGCGGCATCGGCGTCATATTCCATTAATGCCGGAATCCGGCCGCGGGATGGATCGGGAAAGGGGGTGCCGGCTGCCGGCACCCCCTAAAATTTATGTTGAAATGAGCTTCCTTTTTTTACCTTTTCCGTTTTTTTGATCCTTGCCCTTCCGGACGGCACCGAATTTGCAGACGTCGAAACAACCGCCGCATTTGATGCATATGCCCCGGTTTATTGCATGGGGCTCCTTTTGCCTGCCGCTGATGGCGGCAACCGGGCAGGCCCTCATGCAGGCCCCGCAGCCTTTGCACAGATCCTTCCGTATGCGGAAGACGCTGAGTGCCTTGCAGGCCTTTGCGGGACATTTTTTCTCCTGTATGTGGGCCTCGAACTCGCTCTTGAAATACTGGAGTGTGCTCAATACCGGGTTCGGCGCGGTCTGGCCGAGCCCGCAAAGGGAGGCCAGTTTTACATCCCTTGAAAGTCTCTCCAGAAGAGTCAGGTCGTCCTCTTTGCCTTCCCCTTTTGAAATGCGGTCCAGTATCTCGTAAAGCCTTTTTGTACCGATGCGGCAGGGCACGCATTTCCCGCAAGACTCCATCTGGGTGAAATTCAGGAAGTATTTCGCCACCTCCACCATGCAGTCGTCCTCATCCAGAACGATCATGCCGCCGGAGCCCATTATAGCCCCCAGTTTCATCAGATTTTCGTAGCAGACCTTTACGTCAAGCAGGTGCTCGGGTATGCAGCCGCCCGAGGGCCCGCCCATCTGCACCGCCTTGAACTTTTTGCCGCCCTCTATCCCTCCCCCTATTGAAAAGATTATCTCCCTCATGCTCATCCCCATGGGGACCTCTATGAGGCCCGTGTTCCTTATCTTCCCGGTCAGCGCAAATACTTTCGTCCCCTTCGACCTTTCGGTGCCCATGGAGGAAAACCAGTCCGCCCCGCGCCTTATGATATAAGGGATGTTGGCAAGGGTCTCCACGTTGTTTATCACTGTAGGCCTTCCCCAGAGCCCGCCTGCCACGGGGAAGGGAGGTTTTGCCCTCGGCATGCCCCTCTGCCCCTCGATGCTTGCTATCAGTGCTGTTTCTTCGCCGCACACGAACGCTCCGGCCCCGAGCTTTATCTTGATGTCGAAATTGAGGCCCGTCCCCATGATATCCTTCCCGAGAAAACTTTTTTCCCGGGCCTGCCCGATGGCCTTCTTAAGGCGTTCAACAGCAAGCGGATATTCCGCCCTTATGTACACATAGCCCTCTTCCGCGCCGATGGCATATGCGGCCACGATCATGCCTTCCAGGACGGAGTGCGGGTTGCCCTCAAGGACGGCACGGTCCATGAAAGCCCCCGGGTCCCCTTCATCTGCGTTGCAGATGATGTATTTCAGCCCGGGAGGCTGTTTTCTTGCCGCCTCCCATTTCAATCCGGTGGGGAAACCGGCGCCGCCCCTGCCCCTGAGGCCCGACCGCTTTACCTCCTCTATCACCTCTTCGGGGGTTATCCCGGCCAGCACCCGCCTGACCGCTTCGTACCCGCCCGCCTCAATGTAGGCGCCTATTTCTTCGGGGTCGATCTCGCCGCAATCGGAAAGGACCACCTTTACCTGCCTGTCATGGAAGGTGCGGTAATCCTCATTAACCTCCCAGTCAGCAACGGGCACGCCCCCCATGATATGCTCCCGCACGATCCTGGCCACCATATGAGGTTTTACATACTGGTAAGTCGTCCTGCGCCCGTCCATTACCACGTCCACAAGGACGTCCCTCGAACAAAAACCCTTGCAGCCCACCTTGTGCCTTGTGCAGTTTTTTTCGAGCCTGGCCGAAACGCCTGCGCGCTCCAGCTCGGCCCCGAACGCATCGAGCACCGCCGGGCCGCCGGCGGTGATGCCGACGGGGCCCATGCACACCTTTATTTCAATCTTTTCCACCTTGTTTTCCATCCTTCGCGCCCCTTAGTCTCTTTACCTCTTTTGCCACCGTGTCCGCATTCGTTTTCCCGTGGACGGTCCTGTTTATGATAATGACCGGAGCGATGGAGCATGCCCCCACACAGTTCACCTTCTCCAGGGTGAAATTCTGGTCCGCGGAGGTCTCCCGCCCCTCTGGGATCCCAAGCTCTCTGCCCAGTACGCTTATGAGGTTCTCGGAGCCCTTTACGTGGCAGGCCGTCCCGCAACAGACGGTTATTATATTTTTACCCCTGGGGCTGAAATGGAACTGGGAATAGAAAGTGGCCACACCGTAAAAATGGCTCGCCGGCAGTTCCATCCTGGCCGCGACAAAATTGATGCAGTCCTCCGGAATATAGCCGAACACGTCCTGTATCTCCTGGAGTATGGAAATAACGGCGCCTTTTTCCTTCCGGTGCCGCGCGCAGATATCCTCCAGTTCCCCTACGTCCGCGCCGCCAAGTTTTTCCTGTTTTCCTGTCTTTTGCATTTTGCCAAAAAACTCCTTTGATCGTTCAGCGCTCCGGCCGCCGTTTTCAGCCAAAAAGACCGCTCAACCCCGCCCGGGATAGGGAAAAAACAAAAACATTTTCATCCGAAGGCTGCCTCAAAATGCAAGGCTCGCCCGGCAGGCTTTTTCTTTTCCCAGGTCCCGTTTCCATGGAAATATTTAGAAAACCGGAGGGCACATTCATGTTCTTTTTCTTTCTGGCTGGCGCCAGCACAAACATCTACGGCGGGGGAATTTTTTTGCACAAAGGATGGAAGTTTGCGGTCTTAGTCTGTCCGTCTAAATTACCTCTTGAGCACTCATGCTTAAAGCCTTTATGCCTTGTTCCATTTTAACATTTAGGCAGACCGGAATGCATCACCGCAAACGGGACTCTCATCGCATGAACCCTGCGAAGGCTTACCGCCATCAGATCATTTACGCTTTTTCCCCGGGAGCGGTCCGGACAGCCTGATCACATACGGCTTGCCGGCCTCGCCGGTATAAAAAACAATGAGGTGCGCCGGCGTTTCCCCGGTATTCAGGCCATCATGAGGCGTGTTCAAGGGCTCGATGATCACGTCACCTGCCTTAAAGCGGCGCGGCTTCCCTTCCGCCATTTTTACTTCCAGCGTCCCGGACAGGACATAGGCGTACACAGGCACCGGATGGAAATGCCACCCCGTTTCCGTCCCTGGCGGCAATACAACGTCCAGGACGGTTATTTCAGGATTTTTTGTTTTCAAATACCGGATGGGCTGCCCGTTTTCAGCTTTATTTGACTTTAGAAGGACTTTAACCCGGACGGCGCTGTCATAACCGGTTGAACGCGCCAGCCCGGAGGAAACAAATAAAAAAAGTGACAGGCATGACGGTATCCAAATTCTTTTCATGCGCCACCTCCTGGGGGCAATTCCTTTTTTTTAAAAACCCTGGCTCACACCTCTACTATTTTTGCAGCGCCGGAAAAAAATACTGCCGCCACCCCGAAACTTTTTTCGTGATGCCGCCTTTTATGCGAGGTTTTTTGTCTTTTGTGGTTTTTTGTTTAAAGCGGCTTTTTTCTTTTTTGGACGATCGGCCGTCTGGCTCTGAGCCCAAACATTGCCAATATGCCCCTTATGATTAAATTATAGTCTTCCTGGATTGCCTTTCTTTTCAGGGATAGCGCTCCTTGCCTTGGCCTTCGGAGAGGAGAGTTTCAATATTTTTTAACTAATTATAAGGTTGTCTAAAATTCAAAATTTAAGAAATCTTATAACAATTCCGATAATAGATAAAGAGTAATAAATGCAGCACGGAAAACTTGGGAGACTTGAAAATTTTTTCCGGGAGGGAAATGGGAGAAAATGTCATGAAAATTAACGTAAAACTCAGGATTGTGGTGCTTGCGCTTCTGGCCCTGTCTTTTCTTGACACCCTGGTTTTCTTCAGGCACGGGGCGGGGGCACAGGCAAATATTGCACAACTGGCCTTTTTTGCCCTTGATCTTGCCAGTCTGGCCGCCATATGGCTGATCGCACAAAGGAAAATAGCATCTCCTCTTGAAAGGCTTAAAAATGATATTGAGGAGATATCCAAAGGAAACCTGCGGGTCGATCCATCCGTGGGGGGGGAAGGCGACGAGGTCAACACCCTGGCCTGTGCGGTGGACGGCATGGCCTCCTCATTCAGCGGGACAGTGAACAAAATACTCCTGTCTGGCAACAATGTTATATCCGCGGTGGATGTTCTGAGGGCCAGGGCGGAAAAGATGGCCGGGGGGGCGCTCGAGCAGTCCTCGCAAGCCCATCAGATAGCCGTTGCGGCGGAGGAGATGAGCCAGACGATAATAGACATAGCAAAGAATGCCTCCGCGGCCACCGGAAGATCGGAAGAGGCAATGAGGACCGCCAATGACGGCAACGGGATAGCCGCGGGCGCGGTGGGCACAGTAAACAGGGTCTATGATTCAACGCTGGAGCTTGCCTCAATGGTGGAAAAGCTGAATGCAAGGGCCGCCGAGATAGGCGACATTGTGACCGTGATCAAGGAGATAGCCGACCAGACAAACCTTTTGGCCCTTAACGCGGCGATCGAAGCGGCAAGGGCCGGGGAGCAGGGCCGGGGATTTGCCGTTGTCGCCGACGAGGTAAGAAAGCTGGCCGAAAGGACGATACGGGCGACGGTGGAGGTCTCCGAAAAAATAGGGGCCATCCAGGCGGAATCCTCCGAGACGGCGCGGAGCATGACGGAAGCCTCAGGCGAGGTGACCAAGGCGCGGGATTACATTATGAAGGTCGGCAGTTCGCTGGAACACATAGTTCAGGACGTGCAGATGGTGAAGGACGAGATAGCCAGCATAGCCACCGCCGTTGAAGAGCAGTCGGCGGTATCCGAAGAGGTGGCCAGGAACATTGAGCAAACCTCCAGGATATCGTCCGATACGCAGAAAATGTCGGACGATGTAATGCACGAGGTGAATTCCCTTACGAAGGTCGTTGAGGACCTGAGGAACTCAACAGCGGTCTTCAGGACGAGGGGCGGCGAGCTGATGATACTGGACACCGCAAAGACCGACCACAGGGTGTTCACAGGCAAGATAGCGGCCTGCCTGAAGGGGGACATCTCCATGGACCCCTCCCAGGTGCCGGACCATCACAATTGCAGGTTCGGCCAATGGTATTTTGGAGAGGGGATGAGAATGTGCGGACAGATGCGGAATTTCAGGGAGATAGACGGCCCGCACTCGAAGATACACGCGCTGGCAAAGGAGGCCATCCGGACCTTCAACGCGGGCGACAGGGCAAGGGCGCAGCAGGCATATCTGGAAATGGAGAGCGTATCTGAGCAGATAGGGACCCTTCTGGACGGAATAAAAAGTGAATGCGGGGGGAACCGCGGCGCTTTAGCTTAAGACATTTCGCATATCCTATAGGCGCCGGCGCCCTCTGCTGGTAAAATCGTTCCATGAGCACGTCCGTCTTTACTCTTCTGCTCTGGATGGGTTCCCTGGTAGCGGGTTTTTTCGGCGCGCTGACGGGGCTTGGCGGCGGCGTTGTGATAGTGCCTCTGCTGGCCCTGGGTTTTGGCGTCAACATCCGCTATGCCATCGGGGCCTCGCTGATATCCGTCATTGCGACCTCCTCCGGTGCCGCTTCCTCCTATGTGAAAGAGGGACAAAGCAATATAAGGATCGGGATGTTCCTTGAGATGGCGACCACTCTCGGGGCCCTTGCAGGGGCCTTTCTGGCCCAGAAGATACCAACCTCGGCCATCGCCATAATATTCGGCTTGCTGCTGATCTATTCCGCCATCGCATCGGCAAGACCGCCGCGCCCAGGCCCTCTGGATTACCGCCGGGACAGGATTGCGTCATATCTGAAGATGAATTCCAGCTATCCCACGCGGGAGGGCAGCAAGGACTACTATGTGCACAACGTGCCTGCCGGCTTCGCCATGATGTTTGGCGCAGGGACCGTTTCCGGCCTGCTGGGCATAGGGGCGGGCGTGGTGAAGGTTATAGCAATGGACAAGATGATGCGCATCCCCTTCAAGGTCTCCACGACAACCAGCAATTTCATGATCGGGGTTACGGCGGCTGCAAGCGCCGGGGTCTATCTGAACCGCGGCTACATAGACCCTGGGCTTGCGTTCCCCGTGATGCTTGGCGTGCTTGCCGGAGCGTATCTTGGCTCCAGGGTCCTGGTCAAGGCGCCCACTGCGGCTTTGCGCCACCTGTTCAGTTTCGTGATCCTCATACTCGCGTTTGAGATGATATACAGGGGGCTGACGGGAAATCTATGACCGCCCCGGAAAATAAAAAATTCTCGTGGACTGACAGGCAGATAGGACGCATCATAGGCCATCTGCTTTGGGCCGGGGTCCTGACAGCCGCGCTCATGGTGCTGGCCGGAGGGATGGTCTATCTTGCGAAATATGGCCGTACCGCCGCGAGCTATAAGGCTTTCCGGGGAGAGCCAGCGCAGCTGCGAAGCGTGGGAGGGATAGTGAGAGACGCCGTTTCCCGGCGAGGCAAGGGCCTTATAGAGCTGGGCCTTCTTCTTCTGATATCCACGCCGGTCGCGCGGGTGGCATTCAGCATATTGGCCTTCGCCCTGCAGCGGGACCTGCTTTATGTCCTGGTCACCATTTTTGTTCTCTCGGTGCTGGCCTTCAGCCTGTCGGGCGGTCATTTTTGACCTCGTTGTCTATTTTTCCAAATGAAATCCGCAATCCGGAATTCCCGCAAGGCCGGGAGCCTGGTTTTGATCCCCTGCCAATATCCCTGGATAAATCCGGAGGAAAATGACATTTTTTCACGGCCTTCAGACCGTAGGCCTGGACACAAGCGATAAAAATTCCTGCCTGGTTGACGGATTGCTGCGAAAGACGCCAAGCAGTGATGAGGTCATGAGCACGGAGTTCTGTTTTTCCACGCCCCGCATCATCATGCAGAGGTGCCTGGCCTCTATCATCACGCCCACTCCGTCTGCGTTAATGGCATTTTGGATCTCGTAGGCGATCTGCTCTGTCAGCCGCTCCTGTATCTGCAGCCGCCGGGAGAACATGTCCACAAGGCGGGCAAGCTTGCTTATGCCAAACACCTTTCCCCTTGGGATATAGCCGATATGGCAGCGGCCGAAAAAAGGCAGCATGTGGTGTTCGCACAGGCTGTAGACCTCTATGTTCCGCTCGACGATCATGCTCGTGGTCTCCTGCCTGAAACACGCCCCGTGGATCAGTTCGGCGGCATCCTGCCCGTAGCCCGAGGTCAGGAACCTAAGCGACTCGGCCACCCTGTGGGGGGTGTCCAGCAGCCCTTCGCGCTCAGGGTCCTCCCCCATTTCAACCAGGAGTTCCCTTGTAAGCCGTTTTACCTTCTCCACGTCCATGATCGCAGATCTCCTTTCTTAACGCCTCAGTGTATTGTTTAAGCGGCTCCATTTCGCTTTTGTCCAGGGACGAGGCGATGGCCGCGATCGGCAGGCCGGAGCCCGGAAGCCTTAGCCCCGGTGAAAGCTCCTCAAGCGGCAGGGCCACGAACGCCCGCAGCTCTATCTGCGGGTCGGGAATGTTCAGGCGCCCGCTCCTAAGGACCATTTCATCGTAAAGCAGAAGGTCTAGATCGATGGTCCGGGCCGCGGACTTGTCCTTCGTCCTCTTCCTGCCCAGGGATGCCTCTATCCGCCGGAGAATGCCGAATTTGAGCTCTTCAGGCGCCGCCCTGGTCTCTACTTCGGCAACCAGGTTGTAAAAAGGAGGCTGCCATGGCCTCCCCTCGGCAGGCGTACGGTAGACGGTGGAAATCCTTTTTACGGAGGCGTGCAGGCAGAGGAACCCCAGGGCCTTTCTTATGTTTTCCTCCGGTTCGATGTTGGACCCTATGCCGATATAGGCCCTGGCCATGCCCTATGGTGTCCTGGCCCTTGTTATCTCCACTCCCACACTCCTTGCGAACCTGAGGGCGGCCGGCTTTTCCACCCGCACACTGACCCGTGCAACGCCCGGATGCCCCAGACAGACCCCGGCCACCGCCTCCGCCAGAGCCTCGATCAAATAATAGCTGGAGTTTTCGGCCATTTTCATTATTTCTTTTTTAATGGCGCGGTAATCCACCGCGTCCTCGAACCGGTCGCTCCTGCCGGCCTTCTCCAGGTCCGCATACAGGGAGACGTCTATGAGCACATCCTGCCTTTCCCTGCGCTCCTCCTCGCCCACCCCTATGATGCAGCGGACGTTCAGGCCGCTGATCACTATCCGGTCCATCACACATTCTCCTTCAGATGATATCCGCCGTCAACGTTTATGACCTGGCCGGTTATGAAGTCATTGCCAAGCAGAAAAAGCACCGCGTCCGTGATATTTTCGGGGCTTCCATGCATTTTCAGGGGCACCGTCTGCGCCAGCTCCTTCAAATAGCCCTCGTCCTTTCCGGGCGGCGGCAATATGAGACCGGGCGCAACGGCATTCACCCTTATTGCCGGGGCGAACTCCAGCGCCATCATCTTTGTAAGGATGTGCAGGGAATGCTTGCTCAGGACATAGGAGACGTGCTTCCGGTCAAAAAAGCCGCTGACCCGCGTGTCCAGGATGTTTATTATCTGCCCCTTCAGGGCAAGCCGCGCGAAATCCGCGCTCAGGACAAGGGGCGCCCAGGCGTTTATCTGCATGTGGCGCGTGAACTTTTTGTGGTCTGCGCCATGCAGGGAATCTTCCTCGAAAATTGCCGCGTTATTTATGAGCGCATCCAGCCTGCCGGTCACGCCGTGCGCCTTGCCGATGAAAGGCTCGTAATCCCCCGGCACCTCGAAATCGGCCGTTATGACCCTTGCCCTTACGCCAAAGCTGTCTATCTCGTCGCAGAGCTTTTCGCACTCCCCCCGTAGCGACTGGTGGTCGTGGATTATTATGTCTGCCCCGGCCTGCGCAAGCGCAAGGCTGATGGCCCGTCCTATCCTCCTTGCTGCCCCGGTAACAATTGCGGTCTTGCCCCGCAGGAAATTCTCAGGCCTCAGGACTGTGCTATCTCCTTTATTTTGGCGGCCATTATGAAATCGTTTTTTGTAAGCGCATTTGCCTTGTGGGTATAAAACGAGAGGACCACCCTGTTATAGAAGACGTGAATATCCGGATGATGGTCCTGCTCCCGTGCCAGCCGCGCCACCCTGTTGACAAAGTCCATGGCCCCCTGGAAGTCCTTGAACTTAAATTCCCTCTGAAGCCGCCCGTCCGTTATCTTCCACTCCGGGACATCCTTTAAAAGCGCGTCCGACTCCTCCCTTGAAAGAGGAGTAAGGCATTTTTCCCTGGGTTCGCATTTTTCCTTCAAAAGCTCCATGACATCACCTCCGCTTGTCCGCAAGCCTGTCAAATGGCAGGAGAAAACTACGCCCTCAAAAAACCTGCGGCTATAGACGGCGTTGCCTTTTTCCGCTTTACTACCGTATTGCCCCGCTTAAGCTCATACGGTCCATACGCTCCCTCTTTTTTATAAGCTCCCGGGCCTGATCCACTTTCCCCCATATGCCGCACATCATGGCCCCGCGCACCACGCCGTCCCGCAGGTAATAAATTATACCCGTCCTGTTTTCTTCCTTCCAGTCCGCATAGGTTTCAAGAGATGCGTCCACCTCCCCGACCGCCTCGTAGCCAAACTCAAACAGGTCGGAAAAGAAATATGGCATGTACTCATAAGGCTCCCGCGCGTCCGCCATGTTCCTGCCTGCCTGTCTGCCCTGGTTCAGGGCGTTGTCCCAGTGCTCCACGCGCATCCTTTTGTCCAGCGCCAGGTAAGGGAAATACGCGTTGTCCCCGGCCGCATATATGTCCGGGGCCGAGGTCTGAAGGTATTCGTTCACCGCGATGCCGTCCTCGATCTTAAGAGAGGCGCTGCGGGCGAGGTCCGTTTCCGGCGATATCCCGATGCCCGCTATCAGGCCCTCCGCTTCGATGGTTCTGCCCCTTTCGGTTCGGACCAGAAAGCCGTCCCCTTTTTTCTCTATCGAGGAGGGCCTGTCCCCGTTCAGCACAGTCACACCCTTCCTGATGAACTCCTCCTGCACGGCCTTGCCAAGATACGCGGGGAAGACCCTGCTTGCGATGTGTCCTTCCGGGAAAAGCATCGTCACCTTCACGCCGTTTACATTCAGGGCCGCCGCAAGCTCCGAGCCGATAAAACCTCCGCCTATCACCAGCGCGGTCGAGCCTGAGCGGCTCTTTTCCCTTATGGCCAGGTAGTCGTCGAGCGTCCTGAAATAACAGATGCCCTCCATCTGCCCGCCCGGAATGTGGAGCCTGCGCGGTATGCCGCCAGTGGCTATAAGAAGCTTTTTATATGAATGCCTTTCCCCCTTTTCATCGGTGACAGTCTTTTCCAGCGGGTCTACTGAAACGGCCTTCCTGCCCTCAAGCAGGGTCACGCCGTTTTCCTCGTAATACTTCCGGTCTTTTATGAATATCTCCTCGACTTTCTTCTTCCCAAACCACAGCTTCTTTGAAAGCGGAGGGCGATCGTAAGGCGGGTGCTTTTCGGCCCCGATCAGAAGGACAGGCCTGCTTCCGTCCATTTCCCGTATCCCGCCAATGGCCGAAGCCGCTGCAAGCCCGGCGCCTATGATGACATACTCATATGACCTGGAAGAAAAAACCATATCGGATGCCTCCCTGCGGAAGATTTTGTTTTATCTTTTCCATTCCCTTTTTCTTTTTTCTTTCCCGGAACAAACTCCCTCTTTTCCTTAAAAATTGTAGCAGGTTCGAGGCGCTTTGAAAGAGGAAACATCAGAAATTCATCTTTTCCCTTTCCTGGAACCGGCAATTCCACATTCCCCCTTCGTTTTCTTTCCCTTGACAAATAATAATTATCAATTTAGAATTAATCTTAAATGAGAGAAAAAAACACGAAAGCGCAGGACATATGCAAGGAATTGGGGCTTAAGCTCACGCCCCAGAGGATGGCGATACTGGGCTATCTGGACGGAAACACGGCCCATCCCTCGGCCGAGGACATCCATGCTGCGGTGTCCAGGCGGTTTCCGGGCATGTCGCTGGCCACGGTCTACAATACCCTGGCCTCATTGAGGGACAGGGGAAAGCTCCTTGAGCTCACAATTGACCCTTCAAAAAAAAGATACGACCCTGACACCAGGCCCCATCATCACCTCATCTGCCTGGACTGCAAGCGTGTCAGCGATATAGACCATGTGTTTGACCTCGAGGTGCCGGACCCCTTTGGCTACGAGATAACCGGAAACCACATAGAGTTCTACGGGTATTGCCCCGAATGCAAAGGCAAAAAAACCACAAGCGCCCCTGCAAGGAGGTAAAAAGGTATGTGCCTGGACCACAAGATATCATGCAGTTGCGGGAAGACAGCGGCCAGCTTCAACCTCAGGGACGACGCGATGCCGGTGGAGATAATAAGGGGGCTATATTGCCCGGAATGTTCCGCCAGCCTGGCCGTGGATGGCTCTTCGATGATAGCGGACAACGGCTGGGTCATCGACTACGACATGGAGATTGCCAGGTTCGCGGCCGCGTCAAAAAAGTCTCTTCCCCGTGAGGACCTCACACCTGAATTTCTCTTCGACGAGGGATACTGCACCTGGAAGGGCGTCTACCCGGGGGACGTGGAGGACTCGGCTGCGGAAAAGGCGGAGCTTCTGAAGATCTGCAGTGAAGACCGGCAGAGATACATCCTTGAGTTCAGGAAATGGGCGTCCGGCCGCATGGTACGCCTGGCGCAGGCCGGTTGGAGAAAGGCAAAAGAGGCATAACAGCCAAATAAAAGCCGCCCCCATTCCTTTATCTCTCTCCGGGGAATGGGGGCGGACCTAGTCTGCCTTTTCCTCCACGTTTTCCGTAAGGGCGAGGTCTTTGGTTTTCTTTATGAGGCCTTCCATGTACTGCTTGAACTTCTCGGGCACCAGCCATCTTATCCCCAGCTTGTCCGCCCATTTGATGATCCCCTGGTCGGCGGAGACCAGGAGCCCGTTAAGCTCCATCGCCAAAAGGACGAGGTCAACATCCTCCTTGCTGTCTATGATGCCCTCGCGCAGCGCCTCGCGGTATTTGCGCCGGAGGTCCTGCACGATCTCATCCACCCCCCTGCCCTCCGGGTTCCTGGCCGCGCGCTCCGCCAGCCTGAGCCCGCGGTTCACACGCTCCCTGATGTCCTCGACCAGCTCATAAAGCAGGTAGGCCGGTGTGGTGAGCTCGAATTTCTTTGGCGATTTCTGGTGCAGGTACACGAACAGCTCCCCGGGGATCTTCTCAGGCTCTATGAAGTTCTTTAGCTCATTGAAGATGGAAGGCGGCATGTAGAACTCGAACGCCGTCGCCTGGGAGGCAAGCTGGAGGAAGTTCTCAAGCGCCGCCGTGGGATTTGGGCCAAAACTGCGCCTTACGTCCGGGTTCACAAAGAGGCTTGTGTCCAGGACGACTGCGCCTTTCTTATTTTTAAAGCTTGCTTCTTCCATAGATATCGAACCTGTAGGAGTTCCATTTGCCGCATCCGGGGCACCTGCCAGACCATTCCGCCGAGAGGTGACCGCAGGAGCTGCAGCTGTAGAAAAGCCTGCTTGGCTGCATCTCGGACGCCTTTTTGAAGGCGCGCGCGGCCTTTTCATAGCGTTCGCGCCTCATGTAGAGCTCCCCCATGAGGCTGCTGACGGAAGGGTAGTTCTCGGCGGACTCAAGCCCCTTCAGGCTTTCAAGGGCGTCATCTATCATCTCAAGGCGGTAGTAAAGCTTGGCCATCAGGAACTTCATAAGCGAGTCTCCCGGATTGCCGTTCAGCGCATTTTGATAAAGCTTGATTATCCGCTCCGGCTCCCCTTTGTTTATAAGCAGGTCCTCGAGCCTGGCAAGCAGGATCACAGAGCAGGTCTGGGCGTAGCCCCGCTCCAGAAATTCCACCGCCTGCTCGTCCTCCCCCTGTCCAAGGAGCACCTCAGCCGCCCCCAGGTAGGAAGGGATGAACTCCTTTTCGTACTTGAGCACCATTCTGAACAGTTTCCCCGAGCGCTCCAGGTCGTTTGCCTCAAGCAGCTGTTTTGCATGCTCATACCTGTATCCGCTGAGCCTAGCCTCCTCGGCCTTGCGCTCCGGCAGGTGCTCCAGCTTAAGTATCGCCCTCTGCACCTCCACCAGGTCCGCCCAGCGCTCCATCTTCTCAAGGATGGAACGTTTCCTTTCGAACGCGGACAGGTTGTCCGGGTCCTGCTCCAGTATCTGCTCCGCGTAACCTAGAGCGCTGTCCCACCTGGAAAGGGCCTCCATTTCCTGTTCCAGCAGGAGGAGCGCTTCCATGCTCTTTCCATCGGAGGAGGCAAGCGCCCGCTTGTAGTGCTCCGCAGCCTTTTCATGCTGGCCGGAAAAGGAGTATATGTCCCCCATCCTCAGAAGGGCGTCGGTATGCTCCGGGGCCTGCCCAAGTATGGTCTCCAGTATCTCTCTCGCCCCTTCCCTGTTGTTTGCCAGTATCTGGTTTATGGCC
>JAKAMR010000039.1 GCA_021812785.1 Nitrospirota bacterium | reverse complement strand
ACCGACTATTCGATATCGGAACATGTTCCCATCGGAATCCTCAAGCCCCACCCAGGCGCCGAAAAATATCTTCGAGGTGTCAGCGGGCGGTCTGTCCACAATGACCAATTCATTCAACCTCTTAGCGAGAAACCGTATGCGGGAATCGATCTGCCGTAATTGTTTCTTGCCGTAAATATACTCCGCATTCTCCGACCTGTCCCCCATGGCTGCGGCTTCAGCAACCGCCTGTGTGACTTGAGGGCGCTTCACCTTCCACAGATGTGTCAGTTCCTCGCTTAACCTATTATGCCCCTCAGGCGTAATATAAGACGATATCTTCATTTTGAGCTGTAACGGTCTTTTCATAGGTCCTGTTTGCTCTTCCTCTTGCCTTCATTTAAATTTGTCATATATTTTCTTATCCTGTCCGCTTTTTTTAATATGCTTTAAAAGTGAGACCATATCTTCTATTTTAATCCGGCCTGTATTTTGATTCAGGCGCGAACAATGATATATGGCCCAGACTCTATAGCGGCCCGCCCTGTATTCCCCATTGTTCTTGAATTCAGGGGGCCGCTCACCAAGGGCCTTATATACTTGAATAAAGGCGTCGCGGCCGATGCAAAGAATGTCCGTTACCAAAGGCATGGCGGCCAGTAATGATTGCAGATTCGGCCGGCAATTATTGAATTCTGAAGGCAGTGCCTTATTGCCCGGCGGCACACAATGAAGTGCGTTTGTAATAATGGCGCCTTTTAGTTCCAGGCCGTCGTCTGCGCTCACGGATTCCGGCCTGCTGGAAAACCCCTCTTTAAAGAGGGCTCGATAAAGCAGAACGCCGGCGCCGTCCCCAGTGAACACCCTGCCAGTCCGGTTTGCGCCATGGGCCCCGGGAGCGAGGCCGCATATCAGAAGCCAGGCATTTTCATCGCCAAAAGGCGGAACCGGATTATTGTGATAATGAGAGAACAGAGGTTTGGGTTTTATGGCGGATCGGTATTCCACCAGGCGTTCACATTTGGTGCAGGGAATCCGTTCAAATAAAAATGATAATGTCATCGGAAAGCCGGCTTAATCGCTATACGAGAACATCTCCCTTGTGCCCGCGTCCTTTTTTGAGTTCACTGCATCTAAAAAAGCCTGCCGTATGATCATTCACCCATTCCTAACGCCTCATGAACACGCAGCACATGGTGGTTCCTCTCGAAAAATATTATCATTTCAAATGAATTTTCAGCAAGAATTGCAGTTTTGTAAACACACCAGCGAAAAAATAGCGCCATTAGCCCCTATAGATACCCAAAGCAGCCAAAAGGAAAACCATCGAGTGTCAAGAAGGATGACCAAGGGGGCCCAAAACGGTGTGGGTTATTTTTGGAAACCACCGATTTGCGCTGTCAGTGCAATCTCCTGAAAGGCCGCCCTGACGGAATAGAAGGTATGGGACGGGTAGCGGGTGCGGGTCTGTATGAAGGCCTGTAGCCCCCTTCGGGACGCCCATGTTCATGGAACTCACGTTCATGATGCTCCCTTTCGAAATACTCATGGTGATACGGTGCGACGTAATAGCCAGGGCCCCAATAGTCGTAATAACCGCCGGCGGGCTCATAATAAGCCGCTCCGTAGCTCTCGTAATATCCGGCGGCGCAGCCCGAAATCAGTATCAGGCAAAAGGAGACCGCAGGCAGCCAACGCAAAAGCCGGGCTTTCATCTGGGGGCCTCCATATCCTTTGCGCCAGGCCATTCGAGAAGTCCGAACACCGCTCCCGCCGGGTCGGCGACAACGGCTATCTTGCCGCCCTGCCGGTCGGCGTGAGGGGCAACCAGTATCCGGCCGCCCAGGGCCGCAACCCGTGCGGCGGTTTTTTCCGCGTCAACGACACGTACAAAATTGAGCCAGTGCGGATGCAGCCCCGGCCTTTTGGCAGGAATGGAGTTCACGCTGGCACGGGCATAGTTTTCGGACGCAAGCAGTAAATGTTGGGCGCCTCTTCCGCTAGGAAGCCGGAAGACTTCATACCCGAACAGCTTCTGGTAGAAAGCGGCATCGGTGTCCGGATCAGTCGTTATCAACGAGCTCCATATCCATTCCCCGGGGGAGGCCAAAACATCGGGCGGATCGCCGCTGCTGGATGCCAGAACCGCAAAGACGGCTCCCTGCGGATCGGAAAACACGGCTTCCTGGCCGCGTCCGGGGATATCACGCGGCCCAAAAAGCAACTTCGCTCCATTCTGGACAGCCGTTTTTTTTGCCGCGTCTGCATTGCTCACGGAAAAGAAGGTCAGCCATGCGGGCCTCCGGCGCTCTCCAGCGGGCAACTTTCTTTGGAAAAGACCTGCCACCGGATGCCCATCCAGAAGCGCCTCGGCATAATTTCTCACGCCCTTTTTTCCCTTTATTCTGATATCCCTGAACGTCCAGCCAAACAGACTGCCATAGAATTTTTTGGCGGCTGCCAGGTCCGGCGTCACCAGTTCAAAAAATATGGCCTTGCCTTCGAGTTGCAGATTATTTTTGGGCTGAACGACCGGCGGGAACCGGACAGCTGCCGCGGAAGGCGCGGCGCATGTGAGAAAAATAAGCAGGACCAGGAAACCCCGTCCTAAAAGATATTTGATCCTTGCATTCATCTGTGGCGTCTCCATTTTTCAAATGGCTGCGAGCGTGTTCCAGGCCTGCCGTAGCGAACGAACTTAAAAATCATTCACATAGGCTTACCTGCGGCTTGCCTCAGGTAATATCAATTTTATAGCAGGCAGATATGCTGTCAAGAACAAAAGGCGGTGCCTGTTCTGCCGGTTTTTCAGCGGTTTGGACGCTTTGCTTCAACTGCAGGAGACCCTTTCGTCCGGCCCTTCAAACCTTATTTATGCGCCTTTCCGCAGATGATTTCAACTTCAAAGTTTACCTTTATCCGGCCAAATAACGCAGATTTCGATAACAGAGTAAACTGCGCCAGTCCGAGCACCGGAAAGGGTCCGAAAGCCAATCAAAATCGGGATTTTCAAATTGACGGGCTCGTTTGCCATGCTCTCTTCATTGATGCTTGCCAAAAGCGTGCTCCCATCATTTGCCGCATCAGAATTTGCTATAATCTGGCCATGTTTCAGCCATATATCTTATAACGGAGAGAACCATGGACAAAAAGATCGCACTCATTACCGGCGGGAACCGGGGTCTGGGCAAAAATGCCGCTCTAAAGCTGGCCTCAAAGGGATTCGACGTGATCCTTACGTTCCGCAGCCATAAGGCTGAGGCCGATGCCGTGGCCGCTGAAATCCGAAATGCCGGAGGCAAGGCGGCGGCCCTGCCGCTCGACACAAGCCAGGTTGCGACATTCGCGGCCTTCGCAGGGCAGGTAAAGTCGGAATTGCAGAAGAACTGGCAGCGCAACACGTTCGACTGCCTGGTCAACAATGCCGGGATCGGGATCAATGCGCCTTTCGCGGAAACCACCGAAGCGCAGTTCGACCTTCTGATGAATATCCATCTGAAAGGGGTATTTTTCCTGACGCAATCCCTGCTGCCGCTGATGCCGGACGGCGGGCGCATCCTCAACGTGTCTTCGGGCCTGACGCGCTTCTCCATTCCGGGATTTGCCGCCTATGCCTCCATGAAAGGCGCCGTCGAAGTCCTGACCCGCTACCTTGCAAAGGAGCTTGGAAAGCGCGGCATTGCCGTGAACGTGATCGCCCCAGGCGCGATCGCCACCGATTTTGGCGGAGGCGCCGTACGGGATAACAAGGAGCTAAACGCCTTCATCGCTTCCCAGACCGCATTAGGCCGGGCAGGAGAGCCGGACGATATCGGCGGCGTTATTGCCTCACTGCTTTCGGAGGAGTGCAGATGGATCAACGCCCAGCGGATCGAGGCCTCGGGAGGAATGTTTATCTGAGCAGCCATGCAAGGGCGCCGTTGACGATGGATCAAACACTGAAAATATTAGGAGGCAGGCATAGACATGGAAAATGAAACTCTGGAGACCATATACACCAGGCGGAGCGTAAGAAGTTACACGGGGCAGCCGGTGCCTCGCGAGTCGCTGATCAAAATCCTTAAGGCCGGCATGGCGGCCCCGTCGGCCAGGAACATCCAGCCATGGGCATTTGTGGCGGTTACGGAAAGAGGCCTCCTGGACGGCCTGTGCGAGAGGCTTCCGTATTCGAAGATGCTGGATAAGGCCGGCGCTGCCATAATAGTTTGCGGCGTGCCCGGCAAGGATGACGTCTATGGCGGAAAATATTGGGTGATGGACTGTTCCGCCGCAGCCCAAAACATCCTCCTTGCGTGCCATGCCATGGGGCTTGGGGCCGTTTGGACCGCGGCATACCCGAATGAAGACCGCATGGCCATTGTTAGGGACATCATCGGCGTCCCGGAAGACATAATGCCCCTCGCCGTTATCCCTGTCGGCATACCAAAGGACAAGGGAAAAGTCACGGACAAGTTCAGGGAAGATAATATCCATTGGGAGAGATGGTAAAGCAAAGAAACTGCAAAAGGGTTTTTACCGTTTTCACCCTCCGACCGCCGGTTAATCGAGCGATTTGCGGAAGCGGAGCACGCTTACCGCAAGCATCACAAAAGCAAGCAGCGCCATAGCGGAAAGGTCCGGCCAGAGCACGCTGAAGCCGACCCCTTTAAGGAACACGGCCCGGATAACGACAAGGAAATAACGCAGAGGATTGATGAACGTGAACCATTGCAGGAGCCTTGGCATCGCAGCTATCGGGAAGGCAAAGCCCGAAAGGATGTAGAGGGGGTTAACGAAAAAGAAGTTAAGGGCGAATGCCTGCTGCTGGGTCCTTGAAAACGTTGACAACAAAAGACCAATGCTCAGGGCAGCCAACAGGTAAAGGGATGCGCCCGTTAACATAACCCACGGGCTCCCGATGAAAGGCACGTGGAACCAGAAAATGCCGATCGAGCTCACCAGCGCGATATCGCCAAGTCCGACGAGGAAAAAAGGCACCGTCTTGCCGAGTATGAACTCGACCGGCCGGATCGGGCTCACCATGATCTGTTCGAGCGTGCCGGCCTCGCGCTCCCTCACGATGCCAAACGCGGTGAGACTGACCACCTGGATCAGAGTCAGTGTGCCGATGACGCCGGGGATAAAAAACCACCTGTCTTCCATCCCCTCGTTGAACCAGGGGTACGCCTGGAGCGTGATCCCCGTCTCCGGGGCAGCGGGGCCCTTGAGAAAAGAGGCGGCACGGCTCGACTGACTGGCGGAGAACTGGGAGACGATCTGGTTTACATAGCCAAGGGCGATCAGCGAAGTGTTCGAGTTGGTCCCGTCCACGATGACCTGGAGAGGCGCGCTCCGGCCATTTTCCAGGCGCTTGGCGAAGCCCGCATGTATGACTATGGCAAGGACGGCCGTGCCGCGGTCGATGTCTCGGGTAATTTCGCTCTGGTTTCTGGCCACGTCAACTATATCGAAACGGGAGGTCGCCACGAAATGCGATATCAGGCTGCGGCTGGCCTGGCTCCGGTCCAGGTCCAGGACCGCAGTTGCAACGTGGTTCACCGTGAACGTGGCCGCATAGCCGAAAACAAGCATCTGGATGATCATGGGGACTATAAGCCGGAACATGGCCCAGCGGTCGCGCCTGAGCTGGACGAACTCTTTTATCAGCATCACTGACAGGCGTTCGAACATGCGCTAATCCAGACTCTTGTGGAAGGCCCGGGCAGCGAGCCATATTATGATCGAGGCGTAAATGGAAAGGCCAAGGGCTGGCGCCCATAGATCGGAAAGCCCGCTGCCCTTTAAAAAAATCGACCGCAGGATCGTGACATAATACCGCGAGTAGACAAAAAGCGAGATGGCCCGGATCGGGGCAGGCATCTGGTCGAGCGGAAAGGTGAAGCCCGAAAGCAGGGTCGTAGGCAGCATGGTAAGGACAAGGGCGATCTGGCTTGCCCCGAGTTGACTGCGGATCCGGACGGAAATGAGATAACCTATGCCCAGCACTACGGCAATAAAAAGCCCTGTGGTGACCAGAAGCGTGCCAATATTGCCCCGGAAAGGCACGCCGAACCAGAAAACGGCACTAACGAGACAGAACCCGGCATCGATGAAGCCGATCACGAAATAAGGGATCAGCTTGCCCAGCATGACCTCAAATGCCGTGACGGGAGTCGATATCAGCTGCTCCATGGTACCCCTCTCCCACTCACGCGATATGGTCAGGGAGGTAAGCTCCGCTCCCACCAGCGCCAGGATCACGGCGACCACCCCGGGGATGATGAAGTTTTTACTGTCCAGGGTCTCATTGAACCATGTGCCGGGCTCAAGGTCCACCTGGCCGACCATGAAAGGCCTAACCCCATGGGCGGCCGCCCATAGCGTTGCGATCTGCGCGTTGGCCTGCGCCACCGCGCCCTGGGCATAGCCAAGCGCTATATTGGCCGTGTTGACGTCGGTTGCGTCGAAGACGGCCTGCACCGGCGCGCTTCCCGTCGAAGCAAGTCTGCGCGAGAAATCGGCCGGAATAACGAGCGCGGCGATGCACTCGTTGCGGTCCAGGGCATCGCTTATGCCGGATTCGCTTCCGATAATGTGGCTGACCGAGAACCATTCAGAAGAGACAAACCCGTTAACAACGGCGCGGCTTTCCTGGCTGTTTTCCTGGTCGTAGACACACAAAGGCACACGCTTGATATCCAGGCTTACACCATAGCCCAGCAGGACCAGTTGCATCAGGGGCATAAGGAGCGCGATAGCGAGGCTGCGCGGGTCCCGCCATATTTGCAGTGTTTCCTTGTACGCCATGGCAAACAGCCGCCGGACATTCATGGCACAACCCTTTGTTCCGGCATGCCTGAAACGAGCTGGACGAAAACGTCCTCCAGACTCGCAGCCACCGGGCGGGCCGGGCCGGCTTTTATCCCATGCTCGCCTAGAAAACCCTGAAGGCCGGCGGCGTTAAGGCCGCCTTCACTGAGCACAACATGCAGCTTGTCGCCAAATATGGCGGCCTCGACCACGCCTGGCGCGCCGGTCAGCGCCTTCACCGCCGCGCCCAGGGGCGTGCAATCGATCTCCAAAAGTTCTCCGCCCAGCCTGCGCCCGCGCAGCTCGCTGGGCGTCCCGATGGCAATGAGCTTGCCGCGATCAATAAGAGCGATGCGATTGCAGTATTCCGCTTCGTCCATGTAGTGGGTTGAGACAAGAATGGTGACCTGCTCCGCAGCGAGCTCGTGGATGAGGTCCCAGAAACGCCGCCGCGCCTCGGGTTCGACTCCCGAAGTAGGCTCGTCCAGGAAGAGGATAGGCGGCCTGTGGAGGATCGCGCAGCCCAGCGCCAGGCGCTGCTTCCAGCCTCCGGCCAGCGTGCGCACCAGGGCGTTCTCGCGGCCTTCAAGCCCGGCCATGGAAATGGCAAACCGCATCCGCTCCTCGAAGTCGCGCCTCGGGACCCTGTAGATGCCGCCAAAAAAGCGGAGATTCTCGCGTACCGTCAGGTCGCCGTAGAGCGAAAACTTTTGGGACATATAGCCGATATGCTCACGCACGGCCTCCGGTTCGCGGTCCACATCGAAGCCGGCTACCTGCGCACGGCCCTCACTTGGGTGCAGCAGCCCGCACAACATGCGAATGGTGGTCGATTTGCCGGCTCCGTTTGGACCAATAAAGCCTACTATCTCGCCCCTGCCGATGCTCAAATTCAGATGGTCTACGGCCGTAAAGGAATCAAACCGCTTGGTCAAACCCTGCGCAAGGACCGCGGGAGCACCGGCACTCATGCCGTTTCCCCCAGCAAAGCGACGAAAACGTCCTCGATCCCGGGCTCGGCTGCCTGAATGTCAGCCTCTGCCACCCCATACCCGGCAAGGAGCGTGCGCAATTCGGAAATCCGGCGCCCGGGATCATCGACGCGCACATGGAGGCGGTCGCCCATGAGCAAGACCCCGAGCACGCCTGGCTGGCCCGATATGATCTCTCGCAGCGAGCGCGGGTCTGGTGAAACGATGGCAAGCAGCGCTCCCGGCATCGCCTGTTTGATGCGCGCGGGCGTGTCGCACTGGCGCACCTCCCCGTGATGAAGCAGCGCCAGGCGGGAGCAGCGCTCAGCTTCATCCATGTAGGCCGTTGACAGCAGGATAGTAACGCCGGTCTCGCGCAGGTTATAGAGGATGGCCCAGAAGTCCCGGCGGGAAACAGGGTCCACCCCGGTAGTCGGTTCATCAAGGAGCAGCACCCTTGGGGTATGGATGAGCGCGCAGACCAGGCCCAGCTTCTGTTTCATGCCCCCAGACAGCTGGCCCGCAAGCCGCCGGCGAAACGGCAGTAGCCCCGCCGCCTCAAGCAGCTCCTTGCTGCGCGCGATGCGCTCTCCGCGCTGCACGGAAAAGAGCTCGCCGTAGAAGAATATATTTTCCGCGACCGTGAGGTCTTCATAGAGTCCGAAGCGCTGCGGCATGTAGCTCAGGTGCAATTTTGCGCCTTCCGCATTTGCGCCCACATCCACACCGTCCACTACTATCCGGCCTTCATCAGGCCTGAGCACGCCGGCAAGCATCCGCATGATAGTGGTCTTCCCGGCCCCATCGGGCCCAACCAGGCCGAATATCTCCCCCCTGGAGACGGCCAGGTCCACCTTCCTCACCGCCATGACGGGCCCGAAGCTCTTGCTGAGCCCCTCGGAAAAAATGACTATGCCGCCTGTCTCTGCCATCATTTCCCCGGCGGCAGAAGCGCGATCGCGGCGTCCGCGGGCATCCCGGGCAGAAGCTCGTGCGTAGGGTTGTATATATCTATGCGTATGCGGTATACAAGCGTCACCCGCTCCGCATGGGTCTGGACCGTCTTCGGAGTGAACTCCGCCTGGGAGGAAATGAAGCCGATCCGTCCGTGGTAGAGTTTGCCGGGATAGGTATCCGTAGTGACCGTTGCCTCCTCACCAAGCCGCACCCGGCCCAAATCAGTCTCGTTAACATAGGCGCGCAGCCATACATGGTCCAGGTCGTCCAGGGTGAAGATGGCCACTCCCGGAGCGGCCAACTCGCCCAGCTCCGCCTCGCGCACGGCAAGCACACCGCTGAAAGGGGCGCACAAAATGGTGTGGGACAGGGTCACCTGGTCAAGACCCACTCTCGCCCGGGCCGCCTTCAGATTGGCCATGGCCAGGCCCACGTTGTTTAGCGCCACCTTCTCCTGGGCCCTGTCCCTGGCCAGCGCGGCATCCGATTGCGCTGCTGCCGTAAAAGCCCGGTCATAATCCTGGCGGGAAATCGCGCCCGCCTTTAGCTGGCCCCCGGCGCGGACATACTCCCGCCTTTTCTCTGAAAGGTCAAGCCGGTCGTTTAAGACCGTGTTCCGTGCCGCAGCCAGGCTGCTGCGGTCCACAGCTATCTGTTTGCGCGCGACCTGAAGGCTTGCCAGATCGATATTCAGCTGCTTTAGGTAGAAACGGTCGTCGGCCCGCGCCAGGACCGTGCCCTTGCGGACGAATTTTCCCTCGTCAAAGGGCAGATAGACGATGGGGGCCTGTATCTCGGTGAAGCTTAGCACGCTCTGATGTGCCTCTATATTCCCGGAGACAACGATCTGCCGGGGCTTGGCCGCCGGACCGAACAAAAACCGCCTTGCGGGCGTCCAGAGCAGGCTCAGGGCCGCAGCCGCGACAAGGACAATGAGCGCGGCCATTCCGAAACGCGCGCGGCGAGTCATGCCGTTCAGCTTCCGCCAAGCGGCAGCCACGCGCGAAAGGCCGTCCTATTCCTATGAAAAACAAGGGCAGAAGCAATGGATATATTTTTTATTTTATTTTTCAATCCTCGCACATCTTTCCGATAAGGACCGGGCATTTCGAATGGGAAAGTATGCTTCTGGACACGCTGCCAAGCATCCCCTTCATCCCGGTCAGCCCGCGGCATCCGACAGCTATCAGTCCCGCATTCTGGGTTACCGATGCAGCGAGTATCTCCGCAACGGGGTCACCTTCCACCGATAGGACGTCTACATTTTCAAACCTGCGGCCAAGATAATCCCTTGCCCGGTCAACTATCCTTTCTGATTCCGCGCGCCCGGATTCCCTCACCTGTTCGATCATTTCGGCGTATCTTTCATTAAGCTCGGGGACGAACGTAAGGGGCACATCCGGAAAAACCCGCTGTCTGACGTTCAAAACGGTTACGCTCGACCCCTCCGGAAAAGGGATGGACGCCAAAAATTCCTGCGTGGAGACCGCATGACCGGACCCGTCGGTTGCAAAAAGTATCTTAATGCCGCAGGGCCCGGCCGGTTTGGGGCTCAAAGGCAGTTTCGTAACGAGCACCGGTACGGCGGATTTGAGCACCACGGCCCTCGTTACGCTTCCCAAAAGCAGCGATTCCATACCTTTTGTTCCCCTTGCGCCCATAACAATCAGGTCCATCCCAGCTTCCCTGGCCTTCTCGGCGATGACCTGCCTGGCATGGCCCTCAACTATGGCGGTGCTTATCTTTGCCTTGACCTGCTTCAGGGTATCAAGCGCGGAGTCCAGCAGCCTTGGAGCAAACAATTTTTTGATCTCCTTCAGGGCCTCCCGGCAGGCTGCCTCACTGTACAGAAAGTGGCTCCAGTGCAACGCGTGGAAAACGGTTATTTCATCATCCGGGGACAGATCCAGGAAGGTCAAAAATCTGGCCGCGCTATCCGAGTATTTGGAGCCATCCACCGCAAGCAGTATTTTCATGTTTTCCCTTTTTCCGCTTTGCCCTTACAAAGTATAGGGAAAGACAAACGGGCTGGCTAGCGAAAACCGGCTGTGGCGGGGCGGACTTAAAAAAAAAAAAAACTGGCATGGTGTCCGTACTCAGTATGACAGCCCTTCTTAAGGCTGTTTAGTCCTAAATAAAAAGGGGACGCTTTACAAATTTCGCGTCCCCTTTTTATGACTTTTTACTTTTCTTTACCGGCCCCCGCCGTCATCGCGCTCACGTCCGCCCCTTGCAGGGCCACGGCCCCCTCCTCCGCCGCCGCCGCGGTAATAGCCTCCGCCTCCGGGCTGCCCGCCCGGGCCGCCCCGCTCAATATATCCTCCTCCGGGCGCTCCTCGCTGCGGTGCGTAGCCACGCCTTTCCGGAGGTCCGTAGCTGCGGGGCGCGGCTTCGCGGCGCTGGGGAGCAGGCCTGTAACCCGGACTGGGCCTGTAGCCTGGGCCGGTCCCGCGGCGCTGTGGTGCTGCCCTGTAAGGCCCCCCAGGCCTGCTGCCCCGCACGACCCCGCGCCCTGTGAACATGCCCGGCCTGCTAGTGGCGGCAATGCTCGGGCGGCCATGGTTTACGGATGCCCTAAGCCCCGGGTAAGACCGTGCCGAACGCTCATGCTGCCTTTGAACGGAAACAGCGGAGAAGCGCCGCTGCCGCGCCCATGACCGCTGTGCGGCGGTCTCGCGGACCCTTATGCCTCCGGGCCCGTTGTAACCGGCGCGGCTAACCGTGAAGCGGCTCACCGGGCTTCTGTAAACGGTAGTTACTCTCCTTATATTGACGTTGTTTGCCGCACGGTTGTAATAGAACGTGCGGCCCCTCCAATAACCGCCCCAGTAGCCATAGCCTGTATAGCCATAACCGTAGTTGATGCCGCCGTAGAAGCCCACCACCGGCCCCCAATAACCCGTATGCCAGATATACACGCCGTTCACCCAGCCCCAATATCCGGGCGTCCACAGCGCGCCCGGAAACGGCGCAATCACCCAGGTCCCCGGGACCCAGTAATACCCGTAGACGGGGTCCCAGGCCCAGTAGCCAGGCGTCCAGATATAGCCTGGCCCCGGACAGACAGGCTGGGCATAAATGGGTATGGCCGGAGGCGCTATCGTCACGGACACGCCAACCGCAACATAAGCGGAGGAAACGGCCGGAGCGGCAAGAGCAATTGCCGCAAACAAAAGTAAGAACAGAGCCGCGGACCGTCCCCGGCGCCTGAAGCTCACGGCGTCAAAGACATCAAAAATTTTTTTCCCAGTTCTGCTTCTGCGCGTCCCGGACAACAGTTTCATGGAATAATTCGTACCTCCCTCTTTTGTAATTACTCTTTGCATCCAAAAACCGTCCTCTGCAAAAATTTTTCTGCAATGCCGCTGTTTGTGTTTTTTTGACCCGCTATTTGGACAGGGATGCCTGCATTATGTCCACCCTTTTCCATGTCCCATCGGGGTCAAACAGCGACATCTTTTTTGCCAGCTCCTCCGTGTGCGGCCCGAGGTCCTTCTCATAAAGGATGCCCCGCTGGTTCACTATGAAGGTCATGATCCCTGAAACCCCGTATTTCGCGGGATACGCCACAAGGCCGAAACCGGCGGTCATCTTTCCGCCGGCCACGTAATCCATCGCGCCGCCCGCAGCGTGTTTCCCCTGGCCTTTCAATATCCCGAAGTAATACCCATAGTAAGGCTCCTGTTTCCCGGCCTCCCGCGTGGCGCTCCTGCTGCAGGCGGCACGGGCAAAAAGCGGCCCCAGGGGGCTGTCCTCCCTGCCCGGCCAGTACAGGCCACCCTGCCCGTCCCGGCTGCCGATGAAGCTCTGGGCATACTGCAGTTGTCCGCCCCTGACCAGTGCGTTTTGGGCATACTCGCGCTGCGCCTCTACATAAGCAAGAGAGGCCCGGATGGTGTTCAGCTCATTCCTTCCTATCCTGCGGTCAAGGATCTCCTGCTTTCCTTCCTCGGTATCGAATATCCATGAATTTCCCTTTTTTATGATCGGGATCGGGAAAGTCCATCCATCCTTCCCCACAAGCGCCAGGAAAACGCCCTTGTCCAGCTGCTTGAAGGCGACCCCCTGTTTGGCCGACCCGGCGAACCGCGCCCGGGCCCTGGTGTCGGCAATGGCATCGCCTGAAGATATGATGTCCTTTCCGTCCGGCCCGAAGATAGCCAGCAATTCCTTCGCATTATTGCTTGCCGCGGCATTCACAAGCGCGCCGAAGGCCATCTGCGGAGACCCGAACTCCATCTGCCTGGCGACCGCAGCACCTGCCGTGGCGGCAAATGCGGGCGGCACGCAAACGGAAAAGCCCGAAAACGCGGCCGCAATGGCGGCGGAAAGTATATGTCTCCACATAAGAGAGCTTTTTCCCCTTGTCCTTCTGTCCACAAACATTAGCACATATTCCTTCCTTTTTTAAGTACAGCGGGCCTCCGTTTTTTAAGTACGCAAGACTAGCGCCTGAAACCGCCGCCACCGCGCGGCGCCCCTCCGCCACCGCCGCCGCGAATGAACCCTCCGCTGCCGTGGAACCCCTGAAAACCTCCGCGTGAGGCGGGGGCGGAAGGGGCTCTTGACGGCGCAAAGCTGCGCGGCGCGACGCTTCTTTGCGGGGCAAAGCTCCTTGCCGGAAGCTGGCCCGCAGCGGAACGGCTCTGGAACCCACGCGTGCTTGCGGCCCCCTCGAACCGGCTGCTGCCCCAGCGCTGGAAGGCGCCTGAACGCGTCCCGGGTGATGGCCTGGTAACACCGTATCCCCTGAACTCCCTGTAAGTCCCCTGGGCGGGCTGTCCGGCGCTTCTGCCAAGGATGGAACGGGCCGACCTCTCGGCGGACGGGCTGAGCACCCTCTCTCCGGTCCGGGTGAAAACCCCGCCCCTGGCCCTGGTTGTCGGGTCTACGCGTACGAACCTGCCGGTACCGGGCTGGCGGAAATGATTGCTGATAAACTCCCTGTGGTGATGATGGTACCTGACCACATCAAAGTCCACAAGGCAGTAAAAACCCGGATACCAGAAATTTGCCCACCAGAACGGATATGGCACCCAGGTATAAAGATAGGCGTAATTCGGAGGCGGGGCATAATACGTGACTACCGGAGGGCCCTGCTCATAATAATAATTGTTGATAACCGTGGTATTGGGATAGCTCTCCTGTTCGGGCTCGACCGACTCCTGGGCTCCGCCGGCCTTAAGCGGGAGGCCATACCCGGAAAGCACGTCCTGAAAAGCAGACAACGCGGCGTCCCGTCCCACGGGAAGCTTGCCCGAGTCGGCCGCTGAACTGATGGAGGCCTGCAGTTCCCCCGCGATATCCGGGGTTACAGGGTAGTCGGCAATCCACCCGTTTTTTGGAGCTATGCCCGCGGACGCCAGCGCGCTTTCCGCCTCGGATTCATCGCCGGTCTTGCTCAGACCAAGCGCGTTTACAAGCTTTACGGCGAAATCGCCTTCGCGCACGAGGGTTTGGGCGATGGGAGCGTTGCTTTCAGCCTCCGTCTGGGCCATTGCTGCCCCGGACACGAAAAAAACCAGGAAAACAAGGACAACCGACCTCAAAAACAGGGCCTTCATGGGCTCAATCACCTCTTTATTGTCCCTCTTTTTATATTGTACCACCGCTCAGATCCGCTCAGACATTCGGAGACAAGCCCAGGCGCGGCAGGGCAGTATCACACTTAGGTTGCAGGCAATATCCGGTCTGCTTTTTAAAATGTCCCCGGGATTTTTTAGTAAGGCAGTGCCGGATTGAGCGGCATTGCTTTTTTTCGTGGCCGGTGCCGGCAAAGCGCAGCGGCCGCATCTCCGTCTGCCTGAGCCCGAATGGGCGAGTTCAGGAGACTTTTTCGCAGCGGAGCGAGTCCGTCAGCGGCAGGAAAAAAGCAGAAAAAGCGAAATGGCGTTTGCGCCGCACTATCTCAATAGGGGGCGGCTTTATGATAAAATGCACGGGAGGGCAAAACAAGAAAATCCATGAAGAAAAAGACCATACAGGACATCTTGAAAAAGAAGGCGGACGGGCAGAAGATCACCATGCTCACCGCCTACGACTATCCTTTCGCACGCATGGTGGATGAGGCGGACATAGACATGGTGCTGGTCGGGGACTCCGTGGCCATGGTCGTGCAGGGGCTGGAAAACACCCTTCCCGTCACCATGGACGAGATGGTCTACCACACGAGGTTGGCCAAAAGGGGCGTAACGAACGCCCTTCTGGTGGGCGACATGCCATATATGTCCTACCAGACTGGGGTGTACGACGCCCTCAGGAACGCGGGAAGGTTCATAAAGGAAGGCGGCGCCGAGGCGGTAAAGATAGAAGGAGGGCTGGAGATAGCACATACCGTGGAAGCCCTTACCCGCGCTGAAATACCTGTGATGGCCCACATAGGGCTTACCCCCCAGGCGGTCCACCGCATGGGAGGCTTCAAGATACAGGGCCGGACAGAAGAGGCGGCAAACAGGCTTATCGCTGAGGCAAAGGGTATGGAAAGCGCCGGGGCCTTCGCCATCGTGCTTGAGGCGGTCCCGATGGAGCTTGCAAAACGCATCACTGAGATCGTGTCCATCCCGACGATAGGCATCGGGGCCGGCCCGCACGTCGACGGGCAGGTGCTGGTGCTCTATGACCTGCTTGGCATATTCGAAAGGTTCCTGCCCAAGTTCGCAAAGAGGTACGCACATTTGAAAGAGGAAGGGATAAAGGCGATCAGACAGTTCAAGGAAGAGGTGGAAAAAGGCATATTCCCTTCCGAGGACCAGAGTTTTAAATAGCAGGCTCCCCTCTTTTAATTTTTCGCATTACAGCCGTAAAAACTGATCTTCATCACTGGAAAACCTGCCCGGGACGTGCTATAACTTTTTATATGAAATGCCGGGTCACCTCTTCGGTCCGGCGGCGCTCATAAAAAAACGGAAGAGGCGTCCATTTCCTGCATGGAAGCCAAAAAACTGAAAAAAGCAGCGGTTGCGGATGTTTTTTTGCCACGGAGAGGCTGAAATGAAAAAATACAGCTCCACTTTTTTCCGCATTGCAGCGTTATTGGCCCTGTGCCTTTTCCTTTTGGCTCCTGCCTCCTGCGGCGGAGGGGGCGGAGGCGGACCGGCCCCCATAACCGGCCCTGGCCTGGTGGGCCTGGATGACACGACGTCCAAAACCGCGCCGCTTCTTATAGTGGACTACCATACGAACACCGCCACTGGCACCGCAAGCATACTCAGCGACCTTGCAGCGGACGGGGACATCGCGTTCGACCCGGCCCTCAATACCCTTACGGTTACTCAAAGCCCATCCGAGGTCCTCTTCGGAGAGGACAGCTCTGCCATGGACCTTCCGGAATACCGGGCCTTCCTGTCATTCCCCTTATCCAGCATCCCGACGGACGCGGTAATAGATTCCGCCACGCTTGAGGTCTTTGTGGACGAGGTGGACTTCGCGTCCACCATTCCCACGTTCGTGGACCTTATCCAGTATCAAAACGGCCTGTCGCTGTCTTCCTCTGATTTCGACGATCCCCTGGTTACGTCAACTTCGTACAGGGCACTGGACTTCTATTCCTCCGATGCGGGCCAATTTGTGGATATAGACGTCACCGGCCTCATGACGATAGCGCAGGCAAACCTTTTCTCCGATTTCCAGGTGCGCTTCGGCCTGCAAAGCCTGCTTTCGGGGCTGGCCAGGGGCGCTTCGCTTAAAGCCAAGCGGAGCGTTAATAACAAGCCGCGCGAACTTGATAAAATTCAGCAATTAAGAAGTTCAACCGGGAGACCGGCATTGGCAAACACGGCCGGAAAAACTGGCGCTCCGGTATCAAACGCGCCGTAATCTATAAGTGCGGAGACCCAAAAGTTTCAGCATTGATCCGTTGTCATTGCCGCAAGCAAAGCGCGCCCGGAATCCTTGTTTTTAAAAACGATCCCGCCCGTTTTTATTCTCAACCAAATAAATCTGGATGACGCCGTATGCCGCGATTCTCAGCCTCTTGCAGCCGGAAGCGGTTTTGAGATAGGTTCTAGTCCCCCTCGAACCCGGCAAGGGCAAAGACGCCAAAACCTTTTTCCTTAAGGCGCTTTTCCCCGCCCACATCGGGGAGGCTCACGATGAAGGCCATTTCAAAGACCTTGCCGCCCAGCCTCTCAATGAGGCCGGCCGCGGCAAGGGCCGTGCCTCCCGTGGCCAGGAGGTCGTCTACAAGAAGGACCTTCTGGCCCTTCATTATGGCGTCCCTGTGTATCTCCACGCTGTCCGTGCCGTATTCAAGCTGGTACTCCTGCGATAGCTTTTCCGCAGGCAGCTTCCCCTTTTTCCTGATGGGCACAAAACCCTTGCCAAGCTCATAGGCCAGGGCTCCGCCAAGTATGAACCCCCTTGACTCGATACCTGCTATGAGGTCAAAATCCCCCGTATGTCCCGTATATCTTTGGGCAAGCCCGTCTATTACCAGCCTGAATCCGACCGCGTCTTTTATCAGGGTGGTTATGTCCCTGAACATTATTCCCTTTTTCGGGTAATCAGGTATGGTCCTTATCCTTGATTTGATGGGCATGTCTCCTCCTTTCTGCGTTTGTTTTTTTCCCGTGTTTGGCCAGATTGAAGACCCCCGCGGCAGAGACTGCGGGGATTCTTAATGTACGGAATTTTTTTATATTTTAATTCGCTCGCTTGCCCCCGTGGCAAGACCACGGGAACACGCTCGCCAGCCATTTTAAAATAAGAAAAACCGGAAGCCAAGTCAAGGGAGCCATAGAGCTCCCCGAACATTTTATATTTGCCCGGTTATGCTAAAATACACAATCTCAACAGGGGAGTTTTTAATTTGATTTTCCATGAAACCATTGTGCATTGACGCCAAGACGATATCCGACGCGTGGTTCCAGCTTATATATAACCTTTTCGACAACTCATACACCCAGAAGATCCAGCGCGGGTCGTTCGAGAAGGAGCAGTACCGCCTTCAATACCCCGGGATCGCAGTCTTCATCGAGCACCCTTCGCAGGACATGGTGCCTGTGATGCCGCCCGGGTCCAATATCCCCGCGCCGACCACCATGGAATACATAGAGGACTATTTCGCAAACTACCTGATGGACCCAGCTCTGAGCGAGAACGAGACCTATAAATACGCAAGCCGCATCCACCACCCCATGCCAAAAGGCGGCTCCCAGCTTGAAAGGGTGATGGAGATGCTGAAGGCCACCCCTCTTACCAACCAGGCGGTAGTTGAAGTTGGGGACCCGGAAGACCACGATATATGCTTTGGCAACGACGGGAAGCTTGACCCGCCCTGCCTCAGGCTCCTTGATTTCAAGGCTATCCCTTCAAACGACGGGCTTTTTCTTACCGTAAGCTGCTACTTCCGCTCGTGGGACCTCTGGGCCGGATTCCCAACGAACCTGGGGGGAATAGAGCTTCTTAAAAGCTATGTCGCAGGTGAGACCGGGCTAAAGAACGGGCCCATGTACGCCTACAGCGCAGGCGCGCACATCTATGGCTACCAGGAAGAACTGGCCAGGCTGAGGACCCTGAAAGTCATTAAACCCACCGATAATTTCTCGATAAAAGAAGATGTATCCATATGGAAAAGTGAAGAGCATCCGGATAATCAGGATGCCAAAAACAGCTAAGAACCAGTGTATTGCATCGTAAATCTCTGTACATTAGAAAGCGCCAAGGAATAAATCCGTTTTTTCGTCATTCCAGAGGCCTTAATCGGGAATCCAGTGACTTTGATTTTTTTTTGCCGGCCATAAGACAATGTCGCTTGATTCCCGCTTGCTACATGCAGGAATGACGGCCAAAATACTCGAACAAATGTAAAGAAGCGTTGGACGCACTACACTAGCTAGTACGACTTTTTTTTAACCGGCATGAGTGAACATTCTGGCATCAGTGGAAAAATCGCGCAGGCGATGCGGAGCGCCCTCCTTCCTTTAATCCGCCCTGTGATACAATAAAATTTAACTCTTTAAAGAAAAAAGGAGCGCCGGAATAGATGTCATATGTCATCGGTTTTGCGGGAAAAGGCGGCACAGGGAAGACCAGCCTTGCAGGAATGTGTATCCGCTACTTGATCGAAAAAAAGAAAGGCCCCGTCCTTGCCGTGGATGCAGACAGCAACTCTTGCCTGAACGAGGCCCTTGGCGTGGAGGCTCACGCCACCATAGGAAAGTTGAGGGAAGAGTCCCTCTCCGCGGTCAGAAGCGGAGGCTCAAGGCCTGGCGGGATGAGCATGGAAGAGCTTTTCGATTACCAGGTGCAGCAGTCCATAATCGAATCAAACGGGTTTGACCTGCTTGTGATGGGCCGCCCGGAAGGGCCGGGCTGCTACTGCGCGGCCAATAACATAATAAGGAAATACACGGACAAGCTCTCGGACGAATACCCATATGTCGTAATAGACAACGAAGCCGGCATGGAGCACTTAAGCAGAAAGACCACTCACAAGGTGGACCTTCTTCTCGTGGTAAGCGACGCCTCGAAGAAGGGCATCCTCACGGCAAAGAGGATAGACGCGCTTGTGGACGAGCTAAAGCTGGACGTGGACAAGCGGCTCTTCATAATCAACAGGGCACCGGAAGGCCAGGAAGAAAACATTGCCGCCACTGCGATAAGTCTTGGAGTGACGGTATCGGGCATGGTCCCGGAGGACAAAGCCCTGTTCAAAAACGATATGGAGGGGAAGTCTGTTCTGGAGCTTCCGGCAGACTCTGCCTCCCTGAAAGCGTTCTACGGAATATTGGACGAGCTGAACACACCTTAAAAAAATCCGGTATATCTTCCCGCCTGCCCACCCTTTTTTATGTGCGGGGCTCCGCCCCGCACTCCCGGGGGAAAAACCGCATGAGCATGCGGCGAAAAAAATAAAAAAATAAAAAACATCCTGCTTATTAAGAGCCTGACGTTGAATTAAAGCCGGCCATACCGGCGAAAGCCGCTCCCTGGCCAGTGACTTTACCGGAACAGAACAAACGTCGCTGCCCGTTTTCATCCGTATTGCGGATAACATCGGGCGGCTTAAGGCGGCCTGAATGACGGAAAAGGAATCGATGTCAAAATTATTATGAAAAAAGCCACTAATAAAGCCCGGCGGCCCGGAAATGGTATAATTTTCCCATGAAAGTGGTGGATTCCGGACAGATGCGATCCATAGACTCGCGCACGATAATCGAATACGGCCTTTCAGGCCCGGTGCTAATGGAGCGGGCGGGGCTGGCAGTTGTCCGGATCATGAAAGAGCAATTTTTCCCCGGCCCAAAAGACCAGAATCAAAAAAGGCAGAAAACCATAGTGCTTGCCGGAGGCGGCAACAACGGCGGGGACGGCCTGGTAGTGGCCAGACTGCTTAAAAACGACGGCTGGAACGTAAAAGTCCATTTCCTTTCTTCGCCACAAAAGGCCAGCCCGGATTGCAGGGCGCAGCTTGAGGCCGCAAAGAAATTCGGCGTCACTATCATCAATGCCCCGCCTGACCGGGCGGATTTTCACGCCGCCATCGTGGTGGACGCCCTCCTCGGCACAGGCCTGAGCAAGGAAGTGGCCGGGAAGCTTGCCCAGGTTGTGGAGGACGTCAACCGGTTTGGCGAAAAAATAGTGGCAGTGGATATACCCACAGGCATCTCCTCCGATGACGGTCGGGTGATGGGGACTGCCGTAAGGGCCGACCTTACGGTAACGTTCGGACTGCCCAAAAAGGGGCACATACTGCATCCGGGCGCGGAGCATGCGGGCAGTCTTTTCGTGGAGGACATCGGTTTTCCGCGGGAGCTCCTGGTGTCAGACAGCCTTTCATGCGAGATTATTGAAAAAGGACAGGCCGCCGGCCTTTTGCCTGAAAGGCCTGTTTTTTCGTACAAACAGACATTCGGCCATGTCCTTGCCCTGGCTGGCTCCAGGGGGAAAACCGGAGCCGCCATCTTATGCGCAAGGGCGGCGCTAAGAACAGGCGCCGGGCTTGTGACCATGGGCATCCCTGATGAGGTGGCCGGAGTGTTCCAGTCCAGGGTGATGGACGAGATGACCCTGCCCCTTCCTTCAAGCGCCGGCTCCATTTCGGCCAAGGCCGTGGAGAAGATATTTTCCTTCATACACGAGCGTGCAGATGTGATTGCCGCCGGTCCCGGCCTTGGCGTAACCGGCGACACTCAAACCCTCGTGCCGGAGATCATAAGGGCCTGCCCTGCTCCGATGGTCCTGGATGCGGATGCCCTGAACTCATTAAGCGGGAACCTCCGCACGCTTTCCCAGGCAAAGGCGCCCATCATCATAACTCCACACCCCGGAGAGATGGCAAGGCTGACAGGCAAAAAAACGGCGGACATCGAAAAAGACAGGCTCGGAGCGGCCCTTTCCGTTTCATCGGAGACAGGCGCATATGTAATTTTAAAGGGCGCGCGCACCGTGATAGCCTCCCCGGAAGGCAAAAGCTTCATAAACCCCACCGGCACACCCGGAATGGCAAAGGCCGGCACCGGGGATGTCCTGACCGGGATGCTCGCCGGTCTGCTTGCCCAGGGGCTCCAGCCGCTGGACGCGGCGCTGCTTGGGGTTTATCTGCACGGACTGGCCGGAGAGCTGGCTGCGGCCCGCTTCGGGCTGCACTCCATGCTCGCCTCCGACATGCATGGCACCATCGGTGAGGCAATGCGGGACCTGAGGGATGAGCTGGGCAGGGGATGACGGAGAATTTGTTTCTGCATCCCGAGATTTTTTTTCACGGCCATCCGGCAGGCCCGGACATCCCCGGACTGCGGCCGGAGGCCCCGGGCGCGAAGATCAACGCCTTTTTCACGGGGAAAATGCCTGGCGTGGACAGGGAGGCGGTATGCCGCGAGCTTGGCACCTCCCCGGAAAACCTGTTCATGCCGGTTCAAAAGCACACAAATGAAGTTATTGTCTATGAGGAGTTTTTAACGGAAAGCGGCATAAAGAACCCTCCTGAAGCCGATGCGGTCATCACCGCAAAAGCCGGCGTGGCGCTTGGCATAATGGTGGCAGACTGCGTGCCGGTGCTCCTCCACGATGAAAAAAGGGGCGTTATCGGGGCGGTGCATGCCGGCTGGAGGGGAACGGCAAAAGCGATCCTTGCAAACGCCATCTGGAAGATGAGGTCTTCCTTCGGCAGCCATCCGGCGGACATACTGCTTGCCATCGGTCCGGCAATAAGAAAATGCTGTTACGAGGTCGATATTGACGTCCTCAGGCAGATCGAAGCCTCAACATCACCCAAAAACGAAAAAAAAGTAAAACAGGCGGATGTCCTGTTTTACTGGATGAAGGGGCCAAAGGCATACATAGACCTGCCCGAGGCAAACAGGCAGCAGGCCCTCGCCTGCGGGCTGAAGACGGAAAATATATGGCTTTCGGGAATGTGCACCTCCTGTCTGCCGGAAAAGTTCAATTCCTACAGGCGGGAGTTCCGGCTGGGCGCAAAGGCTCCCGGAAGGCAGGGAGGGTTCATAATAAAGCATTCCTGATTTTGACCTGATTCGGTTTGATCTTATTGCGGAAAAAATTTTTTTTCAGGAGGGAAAGCAAAAAAATGCCGCTGGCCAGGGACATCATGAAACGGGACGTGATCGCCGTCTCGCCGGACATGACGGTAGAGGAGCTTGGGAGGCTTTTTATTGAAAAGAACATAAGCGGCGCCCCTGTCGTGGGCGAAGACGGACGGCTGCGCGGGATAGTGACGGAAAACGACCTGGTTGCCCAGGACAAGAGACTCCATATACCCACTCTCCTCAGGCTCTTTGACGCCTATATAGCCCTGGAGCCGCCCTCCAGAATAAAAGACGAGATGAGAAAGATGTCCGCCCGCACGGTGGACGATATCTGCACCAGCGAAGTCATCTCCGTTGATGAGGAGGCGCCCATGGAAGACGTGGCCACGATATGGACCCTTCTTTCGG
>JAKAMR010000038.1 GCA_021812785.1 Nitrospirota bacterium | reverse complement strand
GTGACGCCATCGCAGGGCTTGTCATAACCGCCATAAATATCATAGGCGGGCTTGTAATAGGTATATTCCAGAAGGGCATGCCGATCGCCCAGGCGGCAAGCACTTATACTATACTCACTATTGGCGACGGACTTGTCTCCCAGATACCGGCCCTGCTTGTGTCCACGGCGGCAGGCATAATCGTCACCCGCGCGGGACAGGAGAAGGACCTTTCAAAGGAGATAACGAAACAGCTAATATTGAACCCCAAGGCCCTGGGCAGCGCGGCCGGCATATTGGTCTTTCTCGGGCTGATACCCGGCCTGCCGCATGTGCCTTTTTTCCTGATGTCGGCTTCTTCCGGGGCGCTTGCCTATGCGATAAACAGGGCGGAGCCGGAAGAGAAACAAACGGCAGCCCCGCAAACCCTGGCGCCGCAGGAAAGCCCGCTTGAGAAGTTCCTTGAGATAGAGCCTCTCACACTGGAGATCGGCTACGGGATCATCCCGCTTGTGGAGTCCGCTGGCTCGGAGCTCCTTGGGAAGATAAAGGCCTTAAGAAGGCAGCTTGCCTCGGAGCTTGGCTTCATAGCCCCCTCCATACATATCAAGGACAACCTGCAGCTGAGGCCGCATGAATACAGTTTCCTGATCAGGGGTGTCGAGGTCGGCAAAGGCGAGGTCATGCCGGGCTATTATCTGGCCGTGACCAGCGCCGAGGCCTCGAAAATAGACGGCATCCCCGCCAAGGAGCCCGCTTTCGGGCTGCCGGCCCTCTGGATAAAGGAATCCGAAAGGGAGCACGCCAGGATGAGCGGTTACACCGTCGTGGACCCGGCCACCGTCATCGCAACGCACCTTACGGAGCTTATAAGGAGCCATGCATGGGAGCTGCTCACAAGGAGCGAGGTCCAGGGGCTTTTAAATACGCTGTCCAAGAACAACCCCAAGATAGTCGACGAACTCCTGCCTGCGCACATATCGCTTGGCGGCGTGCAGCGAGTGCTCCAGAGCCTGCTAAAGGAAAGGGTGCCGATAAACGACATGCTTACCATAGTGGAAACGCTCCTGGATTATGCGCCTAGCACAAAAGACACCGAACTGCTTTCTGAATACGTAAGGCAGTCGCTGGCCAGGTTCATAAGCAGGCAGTACCTGTCGGAGCAGGGCGACATTAAGGTCATGGCCCTTGATCCCCGCTTCGAAAAGGCCATCGCCCAATCCGCCGAGGCTGGCGGGGTCGTAAATCCCGAGACCGTGCACAGGCTAATAAAAGCGGTCGAATCAGCCGTGAGGGACGGAAAGTTCCGCGGCATGCAGCCCATAGTGCTCTGTTCATCGCAGGTAAGAAGGCTCGTAAGAAGGATCATGGAAAAGTTCGTGCCCTCTCTCGTTGTTCTTTCGAATGCCGAAATAGCGCCGTCCGTAAAAATCTATACAACCGGGGTCCTTAAATATGAAGATTAGAAAATTCAAAGCAAAAAACTTCGCAGAGGCACTGGAGCTTGTGCGTAAAGAGCTAAGCGAAGACGCCGTTATACTCTCTTCGGAGGAAAAAAGCGGCGTGCGGCCGTTCGTCGAGGTCACTGCGGCAGTGGACTACGACCTGGACAGGGCTCCAGGACAGGCTGCGTCCGAGTCCGCCGGGAGCGCCGCCGACCGGGCGGAGGCAGGCTTCCAGCGCTTCAGGGACGAGCTTTCAGGACAGTTTAAATCAGAGATCAGCGAGCTAAAGGCGGTGATCAACGAGATGAAGTCCGGAGGGGCCTTTTCTTTTGGCCCATCCATGGACCGGGGCAAAAAGGCGCTACTTAACTATCTCCGGGAAAGGAAGATCAGGGACGAGTTTGCGCTGAGGCTTTGCGGGAAGGCAAAGGACCCCAAGGACCTGCTGCAGCTTATAACGGCGGACCTGAAGACAAAACGGGAGCAGGGCGGCAAAACAAAAAAGGCGTTCATGCTGATAGGGCCCACCGGGGTAGGAAAGACCACCACAGTGGCCAAGCTCTGCGCAAAGGCCATAAAGGAAGGCAAGAAGGCCGCGATCATAAACCTGGACACTTACAGGATAGGCGCGGGGGAGCAGGCAAGGATCTATGCCCGCATAATGGGCATCCCCCTGGCGACCGCGTCTACCCCGGCGGAGCTGAGGGTGCAGGCCGCCGGCTTTGCAAAGACCAGGGACGTCATATTCATAGACACTACCGGAAGGAACCCCAGGGACGATTCATATATCGAGTATATCGGCGATATGTGTTCCGCGGTCCCCGCAGACCTTGCGCCAATGGAACTTCACCTGCTAATGAGCGCTTCAAGCGATGACGAATTCATGATGGAGGCTTACGCCAGCTACAAGAGGCTGCCTCTTGACTGCATCTCGTTCACTAAGGTGGACGAGGCGGTCAGGTTCGGTTCCATCTATAACCTGCAGATGGTCTATGGAAAACCAGTTGCTTATCTGGCCACGGGGCAAAGAGTGCCTGATGACATAGAGTTTCTGAATGAGCAGATGCTTGGGAACCTGATACTTGCGAAAGGATGCTATAAATGCTGAAGAACGACGGGAAGGGGCACATAAAGACGATTGCCGTTGCCAGCGGCAAAGGCGGAGTAGGAAAGACGAACGTGGTGATCAACCTGGCAGTGGCCGCAAGCAAGCTCGGGAAAAAGGTGATAATCCTGGATGCCGATTTGGGGCTGAGCAATGTGGACGTTCTGCTGCAGCTCGCCCCCAGGTACAACATCCAGCATGTATTGTCCGGGGAGAAATCGCTCGCCGAGATAATGGCGGACGGCCCGCACGGGATAAAGGTCCTCCCGGCCAGTTCCGGCGTCCAGGAACTGACCTCTCTCGACGAGTTCCAGAGACTGAAGATAATGGAAGAGTTTGATGCCTACACGGGGGATTTTGACCTGCTTATCATAGACACGGCGGCCGGTATTTCGGAGAACGTGGCGTTTTTCTGTGTGGCGGCCCAGGAGACGGTCATTGTCACTTCTCCCGAACCCACGGCGCTGACCGACGCGTACGCTCTCATAAAGGTCCTGTTCACCCGCTATCAGGAGCGTGAATTCAGCGTAATGGTGAATTCCGTAAAAAGCCCGGAGGAGGCGTTCGAGGTGTTCAAAAGGCTGATGATGGTGACCGGGAAATTCCTGAACGTTTCGCTTAATTACCTGGGATACATCCCGTTTGACGGCTCAATCAGGAAGGCCGTAAGGGCCCAAAGGCCGTTTATAGACATGTTCCCGTCCAGTGATGCCTCGCGGCAGGTCAACGGCATGGCGGAAAAAATTATGGAATCGACCGGCAAGGTAAAGGGGTCGCTTCAGTTCTTCCTTGGCAACATGATATCCGGAACTGGCCCGGCGAGGTGCAAATGATCACCTATGCCTTGATGAACGAAGAGGAGAAGGAGGCCCTGGTTAAGGAATTCCTTCCGTTCATCAAATATACCGCATACAGGCTTGCCTGGAGACTGCCGGCGCATCTTACGGCCGAGGACCTGATAAGCGTGGGGACAATGGGGCTCCTGGACGCCATCAGGCGCTATGACCAGGAAAAGGCAAGGCTCAAGACATTCGTGGAATTCCGCATCAAAGGGGCCATGCTCGATGAGATAAGGGCCAACGATATGATCCCCAAATCGATGAAGAAGAAGATAGATGCAATAAGAAAGACCCATGCCAGGCTCGAAAAGGAGCTTTGCCGCCTGCCTTCGGAGGAAGAAATAGCCGTCGCGCTCGACATTACGGTGGAGGAATACCACCAGACATTGCAGGACGCAAACAACTGCATCGTGCTGAGGTTTGAGGACTTCAAGGGCAACGGTGAGGACGGGGACTTGGACATTGCCGATTGCCTGAGTGACAGGGAGGCAAAAAATCCGCTGGAGCTGCTTGAGGACACAAAGCTCAAGGAGGCGCTTGCAGGGGCGATCGGACGGCTTCCGGAGAAGGAAAAAAAGATACTTTCCCTTTATTACTGGGACGAACTGACCATGAAGGAGATATCCAATGTGCTTGATCTGACCGAGGGGAGGGTCTCCCAGCTCCACAAGCAGGCGCTCTTGAGGCTGAAGGCGCAGTTTTAAGCGAGTAAAGAAATAGCCCAGGATTGACGATATATATATTTAAAACAGGAGAAAATGGAATAATGACTTTGACGGACCAGAAGATAAGAGGCCTCATAAATGAGTTGGGAGCCGGCGACGCCTCCGCCCGGCGAAGGGCGGCAGAGGAGCTTTCAAACGGCGACGAGAGGGCGTTGCTGCCGCTCATCAAGGCATTGAGGGACAAAAATCCCGGGGTGCAGGACGCGGCCATGCGCTCTCTCATAGACATAGGCGGGGAGACCGCTGCGTATATGGTGCTGCCGCTTCTGCGTGAGGACGCCGTCATGAGAAACACCGCGGTAATTATCCTGCAGGAGATCGGGCCGGCTGCGGTCCCTCTTCTGGGGCCCCTTTTAAATGACAAGGATGAGGACATACGAAAATTCGCCATAGACATGATATGCGAAATAGGCGCCTGTGACAGGCCAGAGGACCTGCTGGCCATCCTTAAGGGTGACCCTAACCCGAACGTCAGGGTATCCGCCGCTAAGGCCTTGGGCGCCCTGCACTATGCCCCTGGGGTGCCCGCCCTGATTGAGGCCCTGAGGGACACGGAATGGGTCTGTTTCTCCGCCCTGGAGGCCCTTTCGCAGATCAAGGACAATGCATCGGTCGAGGCGGTGGCGGAACTGCTCTATAGCCCTTCAGAAGCGGTGAGAAGCGAGGCCATTCAGGCTGCCGCGTCCATCGGCACGGTAGACGCCCTTAACGCCCTTGAGGAGCACCTTGCGATGGAGGACCTGCCGGAGTCCGAGAAGCTCCTTACCGCAAGGGGCCTTCTTTCAGCCGGGGTCGTCCCGGAATCAAAAGGTGCGGCCGATATCATGCTCGAACTCCTTATGGAGGGTGACTGGGATGACAAACTGCTGGCCTTCATGGGGCTTTCAGCCATAAAGGATGAGAGGGCGCTTTTCCATATTATAGACGCAGCGGGCTCCATCAGCCCCTCGGTCCCGGATTCAGAGCATAAATTCCATGAGATAAAGAGCGCGCTCATGGGGTTCGGGTGCCAGGAGGCGCTCCTGGCCCTTGTAAACGAAGGACGCCTGAAATTCAAGGGCTTGGCTTTTCTTATTGACCTGCTTGGAGAGATGAGGTGCGCAGAGGCGGCCCCTTTAATAAGGCCTTTGCTTGGAAGCAATCTGTACGACATAAAAAGGGCAAGCGCAAGGGCCCTCAGGGAGATCGAGGGCGATGCGGCTGTACCCGGGGAAGACGGAGAGAGCACGTGTTAATGACGGGTAGCATCCTTCGGGAGGAGAGCTTTAAACAGCTTAGGGATTTCATTTATGAACAAAGTGGAATATTCATACCGGATACCAAGAAATACCTGATCGAAAAAAGGCTTGCGGGCAGGCTTCAGGCAAATAGTCTCCATAATTTTGATCAATATATGGAGCTTCTGCGAGGCAGCCGGTACGGGGAAGAGATCACCCCGCTTATTGATGCCATCACCACGAATGAGACCTATTTTTTCAGGGAACCTGACCATTTTTCCATATTTTCGGACCATATAGTGCCGGAAACGCTGCGGAACGCGGGGATGAAAACCATAAACGTATGGTCCAGCGCCTGCTCCACCGGGGAGGAGCCTTATACGATGGCGATAACCCTTAAAGAGAAATGCCCCGGTTTGAAGTTCAGCATCCTTGGCTCGGACATAAGCAGCGCGACTATCGAGTCGGCCAGGAAGGGAATTTACAATTCCTATTCTGTCAGAAATACCCCGGAGCAGTACATTGCAAGATATTTCAGGCAGTGCGCCGGCAATTATGAGCTTTCCCCCGCCATAAAAGAGTGCGTGAAGTTCATTCACATAAACCTTGTAAGCGACAAAAAGATCAATTTCCCCGTGGGCATGGATGTCATCTTCTGCCGCAACGTGCTCATCTATTTCGATGTGAAGTCAAAGAGAAAGGCGGTTTCCAACTTGTACGACAGCCTGAACCCCGGAGGTTTTCTGATTATCGGAAAATCCGAGGGGCTGCATGATATTACCAGGGCCTTCAAGCCGGTGATCATTAATAACACATTAATCTACCAGAGGACAATGTGAAATGAAAATCCTTATAGTCGACGACTGCCGGACAACCAGGAAGCTCCTGAGCCTTTACGTCAAGGCCAAGGGGTTTGAGGTCGCCACGGCGGAAAACGGACTGGACGCGATCGAGAAGATCGCCCAGGGCAGCATAAATATGGTAATAACGGACCTTAACATGCCTTTCATGGACGGTATAGAGCTGACGAGGACGCTGAAGGCGGACTCCGCCTGTTCCAACATCCCCGTCCTTATGGTGACCACGGAGAAAGACGTTGATGAGAAAAGAAAGGCCTGTGAGGCCGGAGTAAACGGGTTCATGATGAAGCCGGTGAGCGCCGAAGACGTTGTAAGGAACGTAAAGAACCTCATGAAAAACATGTTTGAACAGGAGGCATAGATGACTCTTGACACTAAAATGAAGATCCTCGTGGTTGACGATTTTTCCACGATGAGGCGTATCGTCAAAAATATCCTCAAACAGCTGGGGTTTGAACGGATGGAGGAAGCCGAGGACGGGCAGCAGGCCTATAACAAGTTGACAAGCGAGGGAGGGTTCCAGTTCGTCGTCAGCGACTGGAACATGCCAAACATGGACGGCCTCGACCTGCTCAAGAAGGTGCGCTCCAACCCGGAGCTCAAGGACCTGCCTTTTCTCATGGTCACTGCCGAGGCGGAAAAGCACAAGGTCATCGAGGCGATCAAGGCCGGTGTCAGCAATTATGTTGTCAAGCCGTTTACCGCCGAGGTGCTCAAGGAGAAGCTGGACAAGATATTCGAAAAAAAGGCTGCACAGGGGTAGACCATGCCGGACGATATGGAAGAGATAATAGCGGATTTTGTCGCGGAGGCCGAGGAGACGCTGGATCGGATAGATCCTCTGTTCATTGAACTGGAAGAAAAAGGCTTCGACCAGGGGATAATAAACGAGATATTCAGGGGCATGCACACCATGAAGGGGGCCGCGGGCTTCCTTGGCTTCCAGAAGATCGTCGACGTTTCCCACCGGGCGGAAACCATCCTCAAAAAACTCCGCGACAAGGAGATAGACCTTGAGCCCGGGCTGGTGGATGTGATCCTGAAGAGTTTCGATATGGTAAGGCTCCTTATCGGGCACATAAAGGCAAAAGACCAGGCGGACACGGATATCTCCGGGATTTCCAAGGCCCTCGAAAACGCGCTCAATGCGTCTGAAAATCCGCCGGGGGCAGTCGTGAAGGCCAGACGGGCCGTTATCGAATCCCCCGTGTCCGGAAACCCGACGGCGTCTGCCAGCACGGCAACCGCATCCGGCGGAGCCGAAAAAGCGGCAACCGGCACTCCGTCTTCGGAAGACGCCCAGGCCAGGCAGAAGGAACCCAAGAACGAGGTCCAGACGTTGAGGATAGGCGTGGACAAGATAGACCATGTTATGAACCTGACAGGCGAAGTGGTGCTTATCAGAAACAGGCTCCTTAACCTGGCGGGCAGCCTTGAACACAGGTACTCCTCTGACCAGCAGATGGAAAGCCTGCTGGAGGCTGTCTCCTTCCTGGACCTGCTCACTTCGGACATGCAGTTGGCCGTGATGAAGATGAGAATGCAGCCGCTCAAAAAGGTATTCGGCAAGTTCCCTCGAATGGTGAAGGAGATATCCGCTCCGCTTGGAAAGGATGTGGAACTGAGGATATCGGGCGAGGATACAGAGGTGGACAAGTCCGTAATAGAACAGATCGGGGACCCGCTGGTCCATATAATCAGAAACTCGATCGACCACGCCATAGAGCCCAGGACTGAGCGGGTCGCCATGGGAAAGCCCGAAAGGGGCATTATATCGATAAGCGCCAGCCAAAAGGGCAACCAGATCATCATAGAGGTTGCAGACGACGGCAAGGGAATAGACGTGGAGAAGGTCAAGCAAAAGGCGATAAGCAAGGGGCTCATAAGCGCGGAGGATGCGGAGGCCATGGGCCGGGAGGCCGCGGTGAACCTAATATTCCTGCCCGGTCTTTCCACCAATGAGGTGGCCACGGAGCTGTCAGGCCGGGGCGTCGGCATGGACGTCGTCAAAAACAACGTATCCAAGCTTAACGGCTTTATAGAGATCGTAACCAAAAAGGGCGAGGGCACTAACATAAGGATAAGCCTGCCGCTTACGCTGGCCATAATCCATGCCCTGCTGGTCGAGGTTAAGGGCGCTGTTTACGCCATTCCTCTCACCCTTGTTGACGAGACCCTGAAAGTGGCAGGAACCGAGATACAGGGACTTTTGCAAAAAAAGGTCCTCAATATCAGGGGGAGGGTATATCCGTATTTTGAGTTGGCGGATCTCCTGGACGGGCAGTCTGCCGCTCCGGGTTTTCACCCGGGCCCGCATCTGCCTTTTTTGACTGCGGAGACTTCGGCGGAGGTGGGGCGGAACACTACCGGCAGGTATGTTATAGTTGTGGCCGTCGCTGACAGCAGGTTTTGCATCGGAGTGGACAGCCTTCTGGGGCTTCAGGAGGTCGTCATCAAATCCATCACCGGCTCCAATAACGTCGCTCCGTGCATACTGGGGGCAACCATATCGGGTGACGGCAAGGTCACATTGATAATAGACATGGGTTACATAGCGCGCAGCCTCTTTGAGAAAGAGCGCGTCCAGGCATGAGAATTGCAATAAATCCAAAAAGACAACAACTGGTTCCGGAGGTATAGGATATGCGGCAGTACATAGGCTTCAAGCTTGGCTCAATGGAATACACCATTCCAATCCTGAAGGTCCGGGAGATCATAAACACCCCCGTAATCACGCGGATGCCGCAGACACCCGGCTACATTGAAGGCGTTACGAACCTGAGGGGCAGTATCATAGTAATAGTAAGCCTGAGGGCCCTGCTGAATATAAACGGGGCACAGAGCGAAGGCACGGGAGGAAAGATCATCGTTGTGTCAAGCGGCAAAATCACCTTTGGCGTGCTTGTTGACGGGATAACCGGAGTGGTCGAGGTCGACGATTCGGCGGTCGAGCACCCGGAGAGGTTTTTCTCCGAGCGGATGGAGCAGATAAAAGGGGTCGCAAGGATAAACGACAAACTGCTTGTGCTGCTCGATCCCCGGAAACTTATTCCATTCGAGGACGAGTCCCTCTTTGAGGATGATGTCCTTGATGTCACCGAAACCGGGGACGGCAATGTGGAGGTCACGAAAAGGATGCAGACCATGGCCGGTGAGGTGAAGGTGAAAGAGGTGCAGAACGCCAAACAGTTTTTCGGTAAAAAGCTTGCTGACGGTGATACCGGCGGGATCATAGGCGAGGTCATGGGCTTCCTTGACGCCATAGGCAGCCAGGATTACGCGAAGGCCGAAACGATCATCCAGGGCATTATGACGAAAGGCCGCGGTGACCTGTACAATGAAGTGGGCAAGGTGACCCGCAAACTCCATGACTCCATAAAAAATTTTAAGGAGGCCATAGACCCAAAGCTTAAGGGCATGGCGGAATTTGACATGCCCCAGGCGGTCGACCGTCTTCAGTTCGTCATCGACAGGACTGAGGAGGCCGCCAACAAGACAATGAGTTTCGTCGAAAAATATATCCTCAACATGGACGAGCTTTCCTCCCACATCAGGACAATAAAGGAGCCCCAGGAATCTGCCGACTATCTTAAGAATTTCAAGAACAGGCTGGAGGATGACCTCACCGAGGTGCTGACGACGCAGTCATTCCAGGACCTGACCGGGCAGGCCCTCGAAAAAGTAATACAACTGGTGGGGGACATTGAAAGGGAGCTTGTAGTTCTTATAACAAGTTTTGGCGGCAACATGGAGCCAAGTTCCTCCCGCGAGCTCGTTTCTGAAAAGGTAAACCAGGAAGGCGTCGACAGCCTTCTTACGGAGCTTGGTTTTTAAAAATGAAGAATGCATTATTATCCGGAGAGCCTGGAAAGACATTTTCATGAAAACTGGCAAAAAAATAAAAAAAATATTGGAAAGGCGGTTCTGGCTTGGTAACGGTCCTTGTTGTTGATGATTCCGCCTTCATGCGAAAAGTCCTGTCCGGGATGCTCGAATCGGACCCGGGCGTAAAAGTTGTTGGGACCGCCGCAGACGGATTGGAAGCGGTGGAAAAGGCCGCGGCGCTCCGTCCGGATGTCATCACCATGGATGTGGAGATGCCCGGGATGGACGGCATCGAGGCCTTGAAGAGGATAATGGCTGAAAACCCTGTGCCCGTGATCATGCTGAGTTCCCAGACCAGCGAGGGGGCGAGGGTGACACTGCACGCGCTTGAACTGGGCGCAGTGGACTTTGTCTCCAAGAACCTTGCGGACTCCTCTTTGGACATAATGAAAATAAGAGGGACCCTGATCGAAAAGGTAAAGCATCTCGGCCAGAAAAACGGGTTCAACAGGCAGGCGAGGCAGCCGCAAACGGAAATGCGCATTGTGGCCGAGGTGTGCGGCGACCGCACAAACGCGGACATAGTGGCGATCGGTACTTCAACGGGGGGGCCAAAATCGCTTCAGCAGATAATACCTTCCCTGCCGCGGAATTTTCCGGTCCCGGTTCTCGTCAGCCAGCATATGCCAGCCAATTTCACGAAGCCTTTCGCTGAGAGGCTGGACCAGCTTTCGGCGATGGAAGTCAAAGAGGCTGAGGACGGGGAGACCGCAAGGTGCGGGGTGGTCTATATAGCGCCGGGCGGCGGCCATATGCGCATTTCCAGCGGACTGCCCAAGCCTTCCATCGCCATCAGCCGCGCAGGGGACTTCATCTACAGGCCGTCCGTGGATGCCCTTATGTCCTCGGTTGCCGCACACTTTACCTGCAGGTCGCTGGGAGTGATACTTACCGGCATGGGCAATGACGGGTTAAAGGGGCTTAAAAACCTTAAGCTCGCGGGCGGAAAGATAATAGCCCAGGACGAAAAGACCTGTGTGATTTACGGAATGCCCAGGGTGGTGGTTGAAGCGGGTCTGGCTGACAGTGTTCTGCCTCTCGGGGATATACCGGAGGCCATTGTGAGATATGTATGCGGAACCCCTGCGGGACCCGGATGTTCCGTCCGCCAGGGCGCGGCCCCGGGCCGGGTTGACGGGTATCTTGGGCGGTAATTATAATAGAAAATGGCTAGAATTTTAATCATAGATGACGATCCGGAGATCGCGGAGATACTGGATTTGTACAGCGATTTCCTGGGTTATGACGCCGATACCGTGTCTTCCGGTATGCAGGCGCTGCAGAAACTGGCAGGCAACGGTTTTTACAATGCGGTGTTCTGTGATCTCACTCTTCAGGACCTGAACGGGTTCAAGATATTTGAAAAGATAAACCAGTCGGACCCGGAGTTGGCCGGCAGGTTCATCCTTCTCACCGGGGCCGCCCTGGACGGTGACATGGAAAACCAGGTAAAGGCAAAGAAGATAAGGGTCATCCAAAAGCCCTTCAATTTCGAAGACATAAAGATGATTCTTGAATCGATAGAAGGGCGGGGGGCGGATTCCAAGAACGTCCTTTTGCAAACCGGCAATCTGCCCGCCGTGCCTGCTGTTGCAGCCAGGATACTTGAACTTGTGAAAAACGAAAACACCGGCATTGAGGAGCTTAAACAGGCCATAATGTCGGACAATTCACTGACGTCACGGATACTGCAGATGGCCAATTCAGTATTTTTCCGGCTGCGGCAGAAGATAGATACCGTTTCGGACGCCATAACGGTGCTCGGGTTCAACACGATAAGGACAATAGCGCTGGCCGTCTCAACACGCAATATCTACAAGAACTTCGGTTTGATCGAGCAGAAGCTGTGGGAACACAGCCTTGGGGTTTCCCTGGCCGCGGGGTTGATAGTGGACGAAGCCCGTCTGCCCAGGAACGTAAGGGAAGAGGCTGTTATAGCCGGGCTCCTGCATGATGTGGGCAAGGTCATAATGAACAATGGGCATCCGGACAAGTTCTTGCGTCTTGTCCAGCTTGTGCATGAGGAGCGTTTGCCTTTTTGCATGGTTGAAAAGGATATCTTCGGCTTCAGCCACGCACAGCTGGGTTCCATGCTTGCCGAAAAATGGGGTTTTTCCGAGGGCCTTTCAGGCGTAATTCTGCATCACCATGGGTGGAGGCAACTGGACAAGACAGCACCCGGTGGTACGGCCAGGGTCTGTTATATCATCTCCCTGGCAGATGCTCTTTGCGCGAGGCTTGGGATAGGCTATAAGGAGCCGATGCAGGACCTGGACCTGGGCGAGGAGGAGCTTAAAAGAGTTCTGAAGATCGATGCCGGTTCATACGAGGAACTCACATCTTCCTTCAAGGAAACGTATCTTCTGGAAAAGATGCTTTTCACATAGAAGGAGGGCTGGAGAAGGAAATGTCCATCGAACCTGTTAACAATGTTTCTCAGACACCGGCAATAATAAGGCATGAGGACAATCCTTTGCCCAAAAAGAAAAAAGAAAGGGAAAAGGGTAAGGGGTCTGACGGGGAAGAAAAGGAAAAAGGCAAGATCGATATAACCGTCTGAGGTCTGATCCTTTTTTTCATTACCGTAGATTGGCCGGCTCGCAAGAAATGCTCTGGAAAAAGAAAAACCAAAAAAGCCTTCAGAATACTGTAGAAATAATTAAAAATCCCGCCCTGAAGCCAGCCTCCGGCAAGCCCGGCATTGATAGTGACAACCTTAAAAAACTGGAAGAAAGAATAGACGAGAAAATATCTCTCCTTATGGCTCTCGAGGAGAAGGCCGGCAAACAGATAGAGGCTTTGGAGAAACTCATCTATTCATCAATGGCATCAAAGCCCTCCGCAGGAATGATAAATCGCAGCGGCGAGATACTGGCGCTAAAGGAAAAGGGACTGGATGCCCGGGAGATATCGAAGATACTCTCCGTCCCCGCCGGCGAAGTTGAGCTCATCCTCAACCTGAACAAAAAAAACAGGCCTTAAAAAACAAGATATCTTTAAGGGGGGGCAAGCCGCTTCCTGCGCCTGGCGGCAAAGCGGCCGGACCAGTGTGCGGTAGAGGCGGCCCTGGCGCGTCCGCCTTTCTTATCATCTCATCAGGATATTCCGTCCAGCAAGGGCAACCCATCATCCGGGCGTTAAATAATTGGCGCTGATGGTAAATATTGCCACAAGGGAATTTTTTTCCTCCCTCCCGATTTTGAGATGCATCTTTTAATATCACGTTAACAACTGCCCGGCCAGTGAGGAAAAACCCCGTGAATAATGGATTTTCAGCCCTTTTTAAAAAACAGGGCAGGCATTTTTTTTGAAATGGCATTGAAATTGCAATTACCTTTGGCATGTACAAAGGAATATACATAGCTCTATCGGGTGCGGTGCTGAAGCAGCTTCAAATGGACAGCGTAACGGAGAACCTTTCTAACTCAAACACGCCAGGCTACAAAAAGGAAGGTTTGTCATTTCGTGACTATCTGATAAACCCGCCGGTGAACACGCTCGAACAGGAGGAAAGGGATTTGAGCACATTGTCCGGCGAACGGACGGACATGGTTCAGGGCAACGTTTTCAAGACGTCAAACCCCATGGACATCTCTATCGAAGGGCAGGGCTTCATTGCGCTTGAGGGGAACCGTTATACGAGACGGGGAGATCTGAAAAGGAGCAGTGACGATTTTTTGACATCCTTTAACGGCATAAAGGTCCTTGGAGAAAAAGGGCCCATAAAACTTCCCAAAGGGAGCATAAGGATCGGCTCGCACGGCGGAGTGTATGTGAACGGGCAGCAGGTGGACACCATCAAACTGGTGGACCTGTCAAGCCAGACCGGGATGATGAGGATGGGGTCTGGCATTTTCTATTCAAAGGCCGCGGTGGTCAGCTCCGGCGCCACGGTGAAGCAGGGCTATCTGGAGGCAAGCAATGTGGATGTGGTAAAGGAGATGGTCGGTATGATAGACACTGAAAGGGAGTTTGAGACCTTTCAGAAGACCATACAGACCTTTGATGCGGCCGCCAGCAAAGTTGTAAACGACATGGCGCAGATTTAACAGATTCTAAAAAAGATTTTATTTGCCGGAAAAATAAGGAGGTCTTGAAGATGTTAAGGTCATTGATGATAGCGGCAACCGGCATGGAGGCCCAGCAGATCAATATAGACACGGTCGCCAACAACTTGGCCAACGTCAACACAACGGGTTTCAAAAGGAGCAGGGCTGACTTCGAGGACCTGATCTATGAGGACCTGAGCGCTCCCGGGACTTCCTCATCCGACAAGACCCAGTTGCCGACAGGCATACAGATAGGGCTTGGCGTGAAGCCGGCCGCGGTGCAGAAGATATTCCAGCAGGGGGACCTGTCGCAGACCACGAACCCCCTGGACTTGGCGATCCAGGGAGACGGCCTTTTCCAGGTGGACATGCCCGATGGTTCCATCGCTTACACCAGGGCAGGGTCGTTCAAGATGGACAATAACGGGCGCATCGTGAACTCGGAAGGGTATCCGCTTGAACCCAACATCTCTATACCCCTTAACACAACCCAGATAAACATAGGAGCTGACGGCACGGTCACGGTGGTGCAGGCGGGCAGCACAACCCCTGTCAACGTTGGCCAGATACAGCTTGCCAAGTTCACCAACGAGAGCGGCCTGCAGGCCATGGGCGGCGGGCTGTATACGGCCACCGGTTCCTCTGGAGACCCTATCTTGGCCAATCCCTCCGTGGATGGGATGGGCACGATCCAGCAGGGATACCTTGAACTGAGCAACGTAAACGTTGTTGAAGAAATGGTGAATATGATAGCCAGCGAGAGGGCGTACGAGATAAATTCCAAGGCAGTGCAGGCCTCTGACCAGATGCTCATGGACACCAATAACATGAGGGCGGCGGCATAGACGCCATGAAAAGGACAGCGGCGCTTTTGCTGATGTTTCTGCTACTGACGGCCCCCGCCATCGGGGGGGGCCGTATAGCTCTTGCTGACGGCCTTGTCAACATGACGGCCGTGCTCAGGGCGTATATCGACGGGCGATACCACTGGAGTAATGTGGAGATAAACGATCTTGTCATCGATAGCGGCCGGCCGGACTGTATGCTGGACGGGCTGCCGGAGTCCGTCAGTCTTATTAAGGATCCGCCTGGGAAAACGGTCTTCGGGCTTAATTTTGCCGGGGGCCGCAAGGAGACAGCAACCGCAACGGTGACGGGGTATGAAACTGTTGTGAAAAGTACGCATCTGCTGAGGACGAACTCCGTTGTCGGGCCCGAAGATGTATCGTCCTCTCTTGTGGACGTGTCCCGGCTTCCCAAAGACGGTTTTTTCAAGGAAGACTCCCAGGTGGTGGGTAAGGTGCTTACCTGTTCAGTGGGGGCTGGGGTAACGATCCTTGGCTCAATGGTGAGCAAAGCCCCCATGGTAGAAAGGGGGCACAGGGTAACGATCATGGTGGACTCCCCCGGATTCAGGATTACCACGCCGGGGGAACTGGTGGGGAGCGCCCGCGTGGGCAGCTACGCAAAGGTCATGAACACCTCTTCCAGGAAGATGCTGTCCGGCATTTTGGTGGATGAGAATACGGTCCTCATCCAGGAAGACCCAGGGAGCGTAGTAGCCCGGGATAGCGGCGGATACCAGTAAGATGAAAAAGCTTTTTTTGTTTGTATTTGCCTGGAGACGGAGCGCGTATGCGCCAAAGAGTGATCTTTTTGCGTGCCGGGCAGCCGTATTGTGCATCGCGCTGCTTTCTTTTGCCTCTTGTGCGACGGTTCCCAAGCTTCCTCCCGCGCCGCCAAAGTACGTATATAACGAAAAAAACAAAAACACGCAGGAGGTCAGGCATTACGCCAATAATTCACTTTTTGCGGATGGGGCAAGCCTTTACGAGGACTTGCGGGCCAGGCGGCTCAATGACCTTGTGACAATAAATGTTATGGAAAACATAACCGGCTCCGGCCAAGCCGATACGAACGCATCGAGGGATTCAAGCCTTGCCGCGAATGTGACCGGCTTTTTCGGCGCACCCTTGAACCTTGGATTATCCAACCTTTACGGCAATGGAAATACCTTTTCGCCTTCGGTATCGGGCAACATGTCGGACAGCTTTAAGGGCAGTGGCGCTACCACAAGAGCAGGGACACTTGTGGGAACTATTACCGCCCAGGTCGTCAAGGTATTGCCAAATGGAAACCTGGTGCTTCAGTCCAGGAAAGAGATAACGATCAACAATGAAAAACAGATACTTATCTTTGAAGGCATAGCCAGGCCATATGACATCGCCGCTGACAACACCATAGCCAGCAGCAGGATCTCGGGCGCGAAGGTATATTTTGTCGGAGACGGCATAGTGCAGGAAAAACAGGGGCCTGGATGGCTGGTCAATTTCCTGGACAAGGTATGGCCTTTCTGATGCCCGCTTATGATGAAAGGTGCTGAAATGAATAGACCCGTTATAAAAAAGACACCGCCGCGTGCCACAAAGAAGCCACTATTCGTTGTTGCGCTGGTTTCCTTGTTTTTGTTTTTCCTGGCACTCTCATCAGTTGCCGTGGCGGAGCGCATAGAAGACATTGCCTCTTTTCAGGGGATGACAGAAAACCAGGTTGTGGGTTATGGTCTTGCGGTCGGGTTGGCCGGGACCGGAGACACAGGAAACGCAACCATGGATGCTATCGCAAACGTGCTAGAAAGGATGGGACTCACCGTATCTCCCACTGATATAAGGGCCAAGGACACCGCTGCCGTGATCGTAACGGCAACGCTGCCTCCTTTTCCAAAGGCCGGCATGAAGATAGACGTCAACGTCTCTGCCCTTGCCGACGCAAAAAACATACAGGGAGGCACCCTGCTTCTTACCCCCCTTTACGGACCTGATGGTAAGGTTTATGCGCTTGCCCAGGGGCCCGTATCCATTGGCGGTTTTGTCGGAGGAGGCGGAGGGACAAGCATTCAGAAAAACCATCCTACAGCGGGAAGGATCCCGGAGGGAGCGATCATACAAAAAAACCTGCCCTTCACACTGGGTGACGGAAAGACGATCAAGCTCTTCCTGCACGATCCTGATTTTACTACCGCGGCCGGGATAGCAAAGAGCATAAACACGGCGTTCGGACCGGGCAGCGCGGAGGCTTCTGACCCCTCAACCGTGAAGATAAGCATACCAGATGCTTACTCGGACCGGATCGTGGATTTTATCAGCATGGTAGGGGAACTGGACGTTGCTGTGGATGAGCCAGCAAAAGTCGTGATCAATGAAAGGACCGGCACAGTAATAATAGGGGAGAATGTGAGGATAGCACCGGTGGCTATCGCCAACGGAAATCTCACTGTGGAGATCAAGACCACCTACAATGTCTCCCAGCCGCCGCCTTTTGCCCCATCCGGCTCCCAGACCGTAGTTGTGCCCAATACGAACGTAAAAGTTCAGGAGCAGAAGGCCAGCCTGATGGGTGTCTCCGGTTCCACCCTTGGTGAAGTGGTGAGCGCCCTCAACTCGCTTGGGGTCACTCCGCGTGACCTTATCTCGATAATGCAGGCCCTTAAGGCCGCAGGGGCTCTCAGGGCCGACCTGGAGATAATTTAACGACAAAATGTATATAGATGACGCCATAAGCCCGGAAGACCTCAAAAAATATACGGCTCAAAAAGGCCCGGAGGCGATGAAAGCCGTGGCCGAGAACATGGAGACTCTCTTTACCTACGAACTTGTCAAGGAGATGCGCGCCACTACCATGGAGGGCGGCCAGGACTATAGCCGGAAGACTTACGAGGGAATGTTCGATATGGAGCTTGCCCGTCTACTGGCTCAAAAAGAGACCGGGCTAAGGGATATGATACTTAAGCAGATCGAGCAAATAAATAGTAAAGTAACACATGAAGAACCATCCTCTGATTCATTGAATTCAAAGGGAAAGCAATTGCAGCCGATAACAGGCGGCGGTCCCTCGATAAGCGTCGTGCCTGCAACGGACGGAGGGCCTGCGGTGAACTCCGAGCCTGTAACAAACGAGAATCTTCCCTACAGGCCGAGTGCAAAAGGCCCTATGAATGATAAAACAAAGAGCATGATAAGGGCTGCCTTCGGCGGACAGGCAACCAACGCGATAGCGGTGGTCTTTGCTGAAAGCTCGGGAAATCCGTCCGCCTCTCACTATAACGCGCCATATGGAAGCACGGACTACGGACTGTTCCAGATAAACGATAAATTCTGGGCGGCCCGTCTTATGAAAAAAGGCATCATAAACAACGTATCTGACCTGTTCGATCCTCAAAAAAATATCCAGGCCGCAGCGTGGATATATAAACAGGGGGGCTGGAATCTTTGGACATCCGTAAGAAGCGGAAAGGTGCAACTCGGGCCGCCGGACGTTATGGAAGCGGAAAACGCCCCGCATGGTTCCGTGGGCTCGGGATCGCAAGATTTGTAATTAAACAACTTGAAACTTGATAAATATGGACCATGAAGGTTCTGTAGCGGGTAAAAATTAAAGATTTCCTCCGGGATTTACGATAGTAAGATTATAAACGGCGTGATATAGAAAAGCCGTCCGGAGGAAATGTGGTGAAAATAAATAATAACAAGCCGCCAGACGGGCCAGGACCTCGCAACGTAAAAAAGCCGGGGGAAACCCCAAAGGCGGAGCCCGTGGCGGGCGGGGCCGGGACTGGCGGGCCGTCAGACAGCATCAGGATATCAAAGCAGGGGAAGGAAGCCGCCCAGCTTGTAGATGCCATAGGGAAGCTTCCGGAGGTAAGGACAGATAAGGTGAGTGAGATAAAAGAAGCAGTGAACTCGGGAACCTATAAGGTGGATGCCTCTAAAGTGGCAGAGAAGATCATAAGCGAGATAGTTTAACCAATGACAGCAGCACCGGAAAAAATAAAGGACGTGCTTGAAGAGCAGATAAAAGAGTATAAAAATCTGCTTGCTCTCCTTAGAAAAGAGAGGCAGAGCCTCATCGACATCGACCAGGAAGGGGTAGCGGACCTCTCCAAGCAGAAAGACACTGCCGTGCTCAAGCTGAGACTGCTGGAGGGGGAGCGGCTCCGGCTGGTAAGTGAGTATTTCACCGCTAATGAGGGCGGCTCCGGGGGGGAAAACATCAGCCTTCAGGAATTGTCCAGAACTACTGGCGACGGGAGCTTCCTTGAAATACGCCGCCGCATCATATCTCTTCTGCAGGGCATCCAGGAATTAAATGAGTTCAACCGCATATTAATAGAGCGGTCACTGCATTTTGTGAGCGATTCACTGGATTTCCTGGGGAAGTCCGGCGCAACCGTAAATGCGTCAGGTCCCCGTGCCAAGGGCCTGGTCATATCGAGGCAGGTCTGATGAGCGGACTGAACAACATCCTGAATATCGCTCAATCCGCCCTGTTTGCCAGCCAGGCCTCCCTGAACACGACAAGCGACAATATCTCCAATGTCAATACGCCGGGGTATGATGTTGAGACCACTCAGCTTGAACCCATTGATTATGTCGACCTGAGCGGGAGCAATCCGGGCTCAGACAGCCCTGGGGGTGTGACGGTTGCCGGGATACAAAGGCAGTACAGTTCCTTTCTCCAGTCCCAGATATATACGACGCAGCAAAGTATGAGCGGTGCTGACGCATCAAGCACTACGCTTGGGCAGATCGAACAGGCATTTAACGAGACCGGTCAGACCGGGCTTTCGACATACTTCAACAATTTTGTGAATGATTGGCAGCAGGTCGCATCAAACCCGTCTGATTCGGCCGGCAGGACCGTTCTCCTGGGTGATGCCCAGTCGCTGGTCTCCGCGGCAAAAGACAGCCAGGGCGCCGTCCTGGACGCAATAAAACAAGCAAATGATACGATATCGGGCACCGTGCAGACGGTAAACTCCATTGCCACGAGCATCGCGCAGCTTAATGGACAGATAGCCGCGGCGCAAGGGAATACCACGGGCAGCCTGGCCCAGCTTCAGGATCAGCGCGACAACCTTATGAACCAACTTTCCCAATCGATCAGCTTCAGCTATTACACGGACAGCACGGGCCAGGTGACCATAATAAGCGGTATGGGAAACCTTGTCAGCGGAAGCCAGACCAGCGCGCTTTCCACCAAGCAGGATGCCAATGGAGATTATCAGCTCTACCTTGGCGGGACAAACGTCACTTCAAATATTACGGGCGGAGCCCTTGGCGGGCTTATATCCGCCAGAAGCCAGGCCGAAACCCAGGGACTCGAGCCTTTAAACCGGTTTGTGGCCGCCCTTACCCAACAGGTAAATATCACCCAGGAGCAGGGCTATGGGCTTGACGGCAGCACGGGGACCCCATTTTTCAGCCCTCTGACGCTTGCCACAAGCGCAAACTCCAGCGCTTCCATACAGGCCTCGGTCACAAATGAAAGCCAGCTTACCCTGGACCAATACAGCATAAGCATAGACGGAAGCGGGAACTATAACGTTCATGACACGCAGACTGGACAGCTTGTGGCGTCCGGCGCGTACACATCTGGCGGGGCGATCAATTTTAACGGCATACAGGCGGCGATAACAGGCGCGCCTGCCGCCGGCGATACCTTTACGATAGACCCGCTTAAAAACGCCGTCAGTAATTTCCAGGTGGCCCTCACGGACGGCAGCCAGGTGGCGGCAGCGTCTTCATCTTCCGGGCTGCCGGGAGACAACTCAAACGCCCTGGCCATGGTGAGCACGCTGAACACTGCGCAGGTCTCAGGCCTTGGCGGGCAGACCCTTATGGGTTATTACCAGGGCATTGTTTCTACCACCGGTACCGCAAGCGCATCGGCATCCGACAGCCAGACATTCGAAAGCAATCTGCTGGACCAGCTCAACCAGCAGCAAGACTCCGTCTCCGGGGTCAATATCGACGAGGAATCCGTCAATCTCATAAAATATCAGCAGGCCTACCAGGCGGCGGCAAAGCTTGTAGAAACAACGAGTGAACTTTTTCAGACCCTGATGAACATATGAGAGGTATGAACTAATGAGAGTCGGATCTTTTTCGATCTATAACCAGATCTCGGGTTCTTTGGACCAGGAGATGTCCACCATAACCCAGCTTGAAAACCAGCTTTCTTCAGGCAAAAAGTTCAGCAAGAACTCCGACAATGTGACCGGTGTAATAAGCGCCATGGACTATAACTTGGACCTGAACCAGGACAACCGTTACTTAAGCAACATTGACAGCGCAAATGCTCTCTTGGGCGATGAGTCGACGGCTATGTCGTCTACTATGGACGCGCTGAATAACGCCAAGGAGATAGCACTTGAGGGTGCCAACGGAACAAACACCGGCCAGGATATGACCGCTTTGGCCCAGCAGGTGTATCAGATAAGGGACGAACTGCTCGGATACGCGAACACGAAGACCGCGGACGGGTCCAGCGTATTTGCCGGTTACCAGACGCAGACCGACGCGTTCAATAACTCCACTTATGCTTACCAGGGGGATTCCGGGATTGTAAACGCGCAGGTATCGAATTCCCAGCTTTTACCGGTGAACGTGCCTGGAAGCAATGCATTTTCCTATACCCTGTCAAGCCCGGTGACCGTCACCCAGTCCGACGGATCGTCTTTTACATACACGCAGGGCAGCGGCGGCACGATAAACGTCCAGATAAAGGACAGCGGCAATAACGTCGTGGACAGCTTCAGTTTCTCCAATTTCATGCAGCTTACAAATCTGCTTGGGGATGCGCTTAATAGCGGAGACACACGAAGGGTAAGCGCGCTTATGACCCCCCTTGACGACGCCATTAACCAGGCCACAAATGTCAGCTCCGATATAGGAGCCAGGCAAAGCAGGCTTACGAACCAGCAAAACTCCATTCAACAGGACCAAGCGAACACCCAGGTCCTGCTTTCAGGCGTTCAGGACGACGACATTGCGCAAACAACAACTCAATTGGCAAAGTACCAGGCGTCTATTCAGGCCCTGGAAGAGTCAACGGCAAAGATATCTTCCCAGACCTTGCTTGATTTTCTGAAGTGATTATCCAATAAAATATATTCCAGTCCCTTTTTTTTGATGCCGCTCATAAGAGCGGGGACCGGGATGGGATAATTCCCAGATCAAATCAGGAAAGACTTTTTCATGGAAAGGCGGGCAGGATGCTTGTATTGACGAGGAAATCCGGGGAGGCCATAAGGATCGGAGAAGATATCACGGTTTCGGTGGTCGAAGTCAGGGAGGGGCATGTCCGGCTGGGTATCAATGCGCCGCAGGGTATCAGGATATATCGCGAGGAGGTATATGAAAGGATAGTCAAGGACAACATGGTGTCCTCGTCCATTTCCATTGATGAGTTCAGCAAAATAAAAGAGGCGGTGAAAGGTGAAGATAAAATTTAAGACCTCCCGTTTTGGAGACCTGGAGGTTGAAGACTCCAGGATAATAAATTTTCCGGAAGGAATACCCGGGTTTTCGTCCCTGAAGAGGTACGTCCTTATGGACTACAAGGACACCCCTTTAAAATGGCTGCAGTCAGTGGACGATCCGCATGTGGCCTTCATTGTTGCCACCCCCGATACAGTAACAACCGGATACCGGGTGAGCGTTGACGAGCCTGCCATGCGGATCCTGGACTTGAAGCAGAAGGAGGACCTTGCCGTACTTCTCATCCTCAGGGTGGAGACAGGAAAGGTGATAGCCAACCTGAAGGCCCCTCTGCTTTTGAACTCCGCATTGATGAGAGGCAT
>JAKAMR010000037.1 GCA_021812785.1 Nitrospirota bacterium | reverse complement strand
CATGTCAATGGCCTGGGGGGTCAGGGTGCCGGTCTATCCCAAGATATCGGGCACCAAAACCGCGAAGGCGGTGCTGAATAACCTGGCCAGAAATCCCTATGCCGCGGCGCTTTCCATAGACGGGGAAGACGGCGGCACCGGCGCGGCCTATAACGTCTCGATGGACAAGATGGGCCATCCCATAGCCTCCAACATCAGGGAGTGCTACCTGGACCTCGTAAAGCAGGGCAAGCAGAACGAACTGCCGCTGATCGCGGCGGGCGGCATCGGCAAGAAAGGCAACCTTGCGGCAAACGCCGCCGCCCTCATCATGCTTGGCGCTTCCATGGTGTCTGTCGGCAAGTACCTGATGCAGTCCACGGCAGGTTGCCTGGGCGACGAGAACAACCGCTGCAACCTCTGCAACACGGGCAGATGCCCGAGGGGCATCACCACGCAGGACCCGAAACTCTACAGGAGGCTTGATTCCTCCAGGGTGGCCGAGCGGCTTGTGGATGTGTTCCGGGCCGCGGACACGGAGCTTAAGAAGATATTCGCACCCATGGGCAGGAGCACGGAGCTCCCCATAGGCATGTCCGACGGACTGAGCGTTAATGACAGGGCGATAGCGGAAAGGCTGGGCATCGGCTATGTCTGCTAAAAACGGAATGAAGAGCGAAAAAAACGGAAAGATGGTTTTTTCTTTTTTTGAGATAAAGGGAAATATCGAAGGGGCAAGGGTAAGCTCCCGCGTCCTGGAAGAACGCATCCAGGAGGCGGTGAAAGACGGCGCCAGGGAACTGCATGTGACGGCGGACGGCCAGCACGGCATAGGCGGCCGCATATGGCCCAGGGAGGCCCCGGTGCGCATCACCGTGGAGGGCCCGGTGGGCCAAAGGCTTGGCAGCATGGGGATGGAAGGCACGCATATCGTCGTAAACGGAGGCGCTTCGGACGATGTGGGCTGGGTAAACTGCGGAGCAAAGATCACCGTGCTTGGCGACGTCACCAACGGGGCCCATAACGCGGCGGCCGAGGGCATCCTTTATGTGCAGGGCAGCGCAGGCGCCCGTTCGGATACTCTCACAAAGCATAACCCAAGGTTCGATCCCCCCCAGTCCTGGTATTTCAGGAATGTGGGCGACTCCTTCGCCGAGTTCAAGGCGGGGGGCATCTCCGTGGTCTGCGGTGTCGACTCCAGAGACCCGGACAACGTCCTTGGATACCGCCCATGCGTGGGAATGGTTGGTGGTGTTATCTACTTCCGGGGGCCGATAAAGGGTTTTAGCGCGGCTGACGTAAGGCTTTCCGAACTTGGCGACGAGGACTGGACATGGCTTAAGGAAAACATGAAACCGTTCCTTGAGGCCATTGAGCGTGAGGACTATTACGGACCGCTTACAAAAGACAAGGACGAGTGGAAAAAACTCATGGCCCGCACCCCCGCGGAAAAGGCGCAGGCCAAGAAGAAAAAGGCGGGGTTTGGGGAGTTTTCGAAGGATGTATGGGAGAAAGAGGTGGGCGAAGGCGGCATTTTCGCGCCCTACCTGTCGCATGAAAGAGGCCTTCTGCCTTACATAACAACGGGCGAGGACAGGCGGAACAGGCCCGCATGGGAGAACGAAAAATACAGCCCGCCCTGCGCTTACAGCTGCCCGACCCATATACCTACCCATAAAAGGACCGCCCTCATCAGGGCGGGCAAACTGCAGGAGGCGCTCGAATACGTTCTTCAGTACAGCCCCCTGCCGGCCACGGTCTGCGGACAGATATGTCCGAACCTGTGCATGCAAAGCTGCACAAGAGGGGTTTCGTTTGACTCCCCGTTGAGCATAGACAGGCTGGGCAGCCTTTCGCTTGAAATAAAGGCGCCGAAACCGGCCAAAAAGACGGGCCATAAGATAGCGGTAATAGGCGGCGGCCCGGGCGGGCTCTCCGCCGCCTGGCAGCTTGCGCTGAAAGGCCACCAGTTGGAGCTCTATGAGGCTGAGGGAAAGCTGGGCGGGAAACTTGAGCTCTGCATCCCAAGGGAAAGACTCCCGCAGAAGATCCTTAAAAAGGAACTTTCTAGGTTCGAGGAGATAGGGGTGAAGGTCCATCTGAAGGCGAAGGTGGACAGGAAGAAGTTTGAAAAGATCGCGAAGGGCCACGACGTGGTTGTGGTGGCATGCGGCGCCCACAAGCCCAGGGTAATAACCTTCGAGGGCTCCGGTAACACGGTCACCGCCTATGATTTCCTCCGCGGCATCAACCTGGGGGACAAGCCCAAACTTAAAGGGAAAAACGTGGCCATAATAGGGGCGGGCAACGTGGGCATGGACGTTGCCGTGCAGGCCATGAACTGCGGGGCTGTTTCCGTGACCGCCGTTGACATCCAGAAGCCCGCGGCATTCGGCAAGGAGATGGAGGCCGCCTCTGCCTTGGGCACGAAGTTCCTCTGGCCAAAGTTCACGGAAAGATACGACAAGAAGACCAGGACGCTCCACTTCAAGGACGGCTCTTCGATCCAGGCAGACCTGCTGGTCGTTGCGGTCGGTGAGACTCCGATGGTGGACTTCCTGCCCGAAAATATAGACAGGGACAGAAACGGCTGGGTAAAAGTGGACGGCAACGGCCAGACGACCGAGCCGGGGGTTTACGCTATAGGCGATGCCACAAGGCCCGGTCTGGTGACCAACGCGATAGGGCAGGGCAGGGAAACTGCCGAAGTGATTCATGCGGCCCTTATGCATTACGATTACATGCCGGAGGTAAAATCTCCCATCCCCTATGAGAGGATAAAAACGGTCTATTACGAGGCCAACCGGGCAAGCGCAAAAGAAAAAGAATCCGCTTACGACGCAAAATGTGACGCCAACCGGTGCCTGTCCTGCGGGAGCTGCCGGGACTGCCACATGTGCGAGAACGCCTGCTACTGGGGGGCCATATCAAGGGCCGAAAAACCGGGCGGCGGGTTCGAGTACGTTGTGGACGATGAAAAGTGCATCGGCTGCGGCTTCTGCGCGGGTATCTGCCCCTGCGGCGTCTGGGAGATGAAAGAGAACATATAAGCAGAGGGGCGGGGTTTTTTAATTAATCCCGCCCGTATTTTCCGCTCGGGCTTCATGCCAGCGCGGCCTTTAAAGTATAGGGCCGAGCCCCATACCCCAAAACGTCAGTAAAATTCAGATAGGAACCGGACTACGTCAGAAACTCTTATATAAGCGCAAGTTTGGCGATAAACCCGGCACCCGTTTCTTCAAGGTATCCGGCTAGTGCCCGAAGGTATCCGGCTAGTGCCAGTCTGGCAAAATTCTCAATTGGCGCCCGGTTTGTCCTAAAAAGCAGGCATGTCTAACGAAGCTTGGCAATGACTTCAAGTGATGGCCTGAAGTTTCGAATTGTGGCCCTGAGCGGCAGGAAGCCCAAAGAAAGCAGGAAAACCGCAAGGACTTCAAAAAAAAGGGGAAAATTTTGGCCTCCCAGAACGGAATGGGCGTCCGACGTAAAACTGTCAAAAAGGGGCTTTGCGCTCCCAAGTACCCTGAATCCTTCAGACTCAAGAAGGTCCTTGAGCGAATCCGGACTGAAAAAACTCTTATGAGTGGGGTCGGAGAAAAACCACCAGTTTCTCTTGAATACCCGCCGGCTGAGACTGCCACCATCAGGGGTTATTATATAGATGAGGCCTCCGGGCTTAAGCGCTTTTTTAATCGTCCTTAAGGCGGCGCGGGCGTCGTCAAAATGCTCTATTACATGCACAAGCACGGCAAGATCAAAGAAACCTTCCGGAAGCGGGGCATCCTCTATGAAGCTATTAAAGAACCTGTCAGGTCCAAGTTTATTCCCGATACCGGGAAGACTCTTGAAACGGTCCACGCCCCAGAGATTCATAAACCCTGCCCTGAAAAACCTCTCCATCATAAGACCTGTGCCAAAACCCACGTCAAGTATCTGTGCTTCGCTGGGCAATTTGCCCGCCGCCTTCATCACTCTGTGAAAGCTGTATTGAAGACGGAGACCTGTAAGTGAGCGGGATGATACAAGATATGGTTTGTTACCCTTATTTCCCACGGGACAGTAGTACTCCTTTGCGGGAAAGAGCGATTCTCTCGAAAGCGGGAGAGGTATTTACCATATCGGATGTTTCCGGCCTGATCCTGAAGCGCCTGAACCGGGTCTCAACGTAGCTGATGCGGGCCGGGGACGGAACTACCCGCGACCCGTAATCCATAAATTTCATAAGCGAGCATCTCACCTCTTATAGGAACATCCGGATTTTTGGCCGGTTTTGGGCTTCTTTACCTCAAACCGGTTTAAGTAAAGTTTTTTGGGTTTCGCTGCCCTCGGCCCAAAACGTGCGCTGAACTTAAGCCCACTGCGATCAGATTTTTCTGATCGTATTTCTGCGAAATTATAACAGATATGTAAAGCGCATGTTACGTGGTACATTATTGTATCCTCCGCGTTCGTCCAAAAGTTGGTAGAAACTTGAAATGGGCTTTCCTTTTGCCGTAAAATAAAAGACTAGATGATAAAAGGAGGGATTTAACTGTCATGAAAGAAGGAATACATCCAGACTATAAAGAGGTCCAGGTGATCTGCGCTTGTGGAAACACCTTCACCACGCGCTCCACTGCCTCTGAGATCCGCGTGGACATATGCTCCAACTGCCACCCGTTCTTCACCGGCAAGCAGAAGATCGTGGACGCCGAAGGCCGCGTGGAGAAGTTCAAAAGGAAATACGCTGCGGCAAAAAAAGAAAGCTAGCTTAAAAAACATTCATAAGGGGCAGCCGGCGGTCTTTTTGGATAAAAAGAAAGATACCTCCGGCGGCCCCTTTTGTTTTTAGCGGAAAACAGAAAAAAGAAGATGCAAATGCAAGAGCACGAACATAAACAAAAGCATAAACAAAGCGCAATAGGCGGACAGGCGGTAATAGAGGGGGTAATGTTCAAATCCCGCAAGGGCTGGGCCGTGGCGGTAAGGCAGCCTGGCGGGGGCATAAAGCTGAAAAGCGAACCCCTGAAGACCCATGCGGGTGAGAAGGTACCCTTCATAAGGGGGGTCTTTATCCTCTTTTACACGCTCCTTCTGGGCATGAAGGCCCTTGAGTTTTCAGCGAGAGTGGCCTCGGAGGAAGATGAAAAGCCCCTTTCTCCCGTCCAGATGGGGTTTACTCTTTTAGCCGCCCTTTTGGCGGCGGCGGGTCTTTTCCTTTTTCTGCCGCTTTATACGGCGAAACTGGCCGGGTCGTTCATCCCGGCTGTTGCCGGCAGCGGGTTTCTTTTCAACCTGGTGGACGGCGTTGTCCGCGTTGTGCTGTTTCTTCTTTATATCCGGGCGATCGGCCTCTGGAAGGAGATAGGCAGGATATTTGAGTATCACGGGGCGGAGCACAAGGTGATACACGCCTATGAGGCTGGGCATATGGATATGGAAAAGATCAAAAAGGAGAGCCCTCTGCATCCCCGGTGCGGCACGAGTTTTTTGCTGATAGTGCTGGCGCTTTCGATACTTGTTTTCTCTGTTGTGCCCAGGGACTGGCCTTTTTATATGAAATTCCTTTCCCGGTTTGCCCTGATGCCCTTCGTGGCCGGGCTGTCCTACGAAATGCTCAAGGCGGGCGCAAAGTATGAATCAAACCCCGTTGTGCGCCTCCTTGTGATGCCAGGTCTTGCGCTTCAGAGGCTCACGACGGGCGAACCGGACGAAAAACAACTGGAGGTATCTCTTAAGGCCTTTGAAGGGGTCATGTCTTTTGAAGAAGACCCGTCCGGATCGGGAGAAAAGGTGTTTTAAAAATGAGACTTATTGAAAATCTGGAGGGCGTGGAAAAGCATTACCTGGAGCTTACGGAAGAGCTTTCCAGGCCTGAAGTCATACAGAACAGGGAGCTTTATCAGAAACTCTCCCGTGAGCAGGCGGAGCTCTATCCGCTTGCGGAGGAGATAAAGAAGTATAAAAAACTCCTTGCCGATATGGAAGAGGCCGAGGGTCTGCTGGCCAGCGGCGACGAGGACCTGAAGAAACTCGCCCTGGAGGAACTGGACGAGCTCAAGCGGGAACGTCCGGATTTCGAAAAAAACCTGACCCTCATGCTCATTCCCAAAGACCGCCGGGACGAAAGGAACGTTATCCTTGAGATAAGGGCGGGCACGGGGGGCGAGGAGGCGGCGCTTTTTGCTTCGGAGCTCTTCAGGATGTACTCCAAATATGCGGAAGTCAAACGCTGGAAGGTGGAAGTCATAGACTCCAGCGTCACGGGCCTTGGCGGCATAAAGGAAATAGTGGCCTCCATTCAGGGCAAGGGGGCCTTCAGCAGGCTCAAATTCGAAAGCGGGGTCCACAGGGTGCAGCGGGTTCCCTCCACTGAGGCATCCGGAAGGATCCACACCTCGGCGGCCACGGTGGCCGTGCTGCCAGAAGCTGAAGACGTAGACCTGAAGGTAGAGGAAAAAGATCTCAGGATAGACACCTTTTGCGCGGGAGGGCATGGCGGCCAGAGCGTGAACACCACTTATTCTGCTGTCAGGATCGTCCATATTCCCACCGGGGTAGTGGTGCAGTGCCAGGATGAGCGCTCCCAGCTTAAAAACAGGGAAAAAGCCATGAAGGTGCTGCGCGCCAGGATATACGAGATCGAGCAGGAAAAGCTTGAACAGGAGCGCGCCCGGGAGAGAAAATCACAGGTGGGCACCGGGGACCGCAGCCAGCGCATAAGGACGTACAACTACCCCCAGAACCGCGTGACCGATCACCGGATAGGGCTCACCCTCTACAAGCTGGACCGCTTCCTGGAAGGGGAGATGGATGAAATGATAGACAGCCTGATCGCATATTTTCAGACAGAAAAGCTCAAGGAGATATCAGCCCTTGAAGGGCCTTCCACAGACGGCCACGGCGCTTGAGGCCCTTAAATACGCCATCGATTTTCTTGCGGGCATTGGGATCAAAGAAGCAAAAGAAGAGGCCCGCGCCATCCTTAAAGACGGCCTTGGCATAGACACGCTCATCCTGTACAGGGACAACCCGCCTTTGCCATCCGCAGATGTCCGGAAATTAAACGGGATACTTGAAAGACGAAAAAAGCGTGAGCCCCTTCAATACATACTGGGGTTTGTCTGGTTTTACGGCCTGGAGATAAAAGTGGGGGCCGGCGCGCTCATACCGAGGCCTGAAACCGAGATCCTGGTCCGGGAGGCCCTCGCCCTGGCAAAAAAATTCCGCACGGACAAGAACGGGAAAACGCGCATAAACGTGCTGGACCTTTGCACGGGAAGCGGCGCTATAGCCCTGGCCCTGGCCAAAAACCTGCCGGATGCAGAAGTTACGGCCGTGGACATCTCCGAAGATGCCCTGGGCTGGGCGGAGAAAAACAGGGAGCTAAACGGCGCACAGAACGTCCGCCTGCTCAAAGGGGACCTTTTCGGAGCCGTCTCTAGTGATCAGATGAATGGCTCTATTGGTGATCGTGGGCAGGTGCGCTTCGGCCTTATCACAGCCAATCCCCCTTATATAAAAGACAGGCTCATAGGCTCGTTGGAGCCGGAAGTAAGCTGCTGGGAACCCAGAGTCGCCCTTAGCGGAGGCGAAAGCGGCCTTTTCTTCACAGAGGAGATCCTACGCGGGGCCCCGGGGCACCTTGAACCTGGAGGATATCTGCTTTTGGAGATGGCCGGAGGAACGGATGCCGCACTTCTTTCCGGGCTGTGCACTCAAGCCGGGCTCCTGGTGGAAAACATAGTCAAGGACCTGGCGGGCTGGGAAAGAGTGTTCATAGCCCGGAAGCCGGACCCCGCCGGTGTTTATTGACCTTGGCCCTCCAGACTTTATTGACTTTAGCCCTATTGTCATGTAAATTTTTCATAAATTGGCATTAGCCGCCCCTGAAATCAAAAACAAAAAGCAAAAACTTTGCAAAAAAGACCGGGAAAAAACTTAAAAAGGACCAAATGGCAAAGATAAAAGTCGCTGTCATCGGCGTCGGCAATTGCGCGAGCTCTCTTATACAGGGGATCGAATATTATAAAGGGCTCGGCCCAGGGCACCCGGAGGCGGACCTTGGCCTGATGAACCTTAAAATAGGCCCATACGCTCCGTGGGATATCGAAGTAGCCGCCGCCTTTGATATAGACAAAAGGAAGGTGGGGAAACCCCTTTCAGAGGCCATCTTCGCCGCCCCGAACTGCACCAAACGGATAACCGGCAGCGCTTTTAACAAAAAAGACAAAGAAAAAGACCCCATCGTGAAGATGGGCCATCTCCTGGACGGTTTTTCCGCGCACATGGAGGACTATCCGGAGGAAAAGAGGTTCATCCCCGCCCGCAGGAAGCCCGCCGGCATAGCAAACGTACTGAAAAAGACAGGCGCGCGGATTTTGATAAATTATCTGCCGGTAGGCTCCGAGCAGGCCGTGCGCTTTTACGCCGGGGAGGCCCTCAAGGCGGACGCCGGGTTCATAAACTGCATGCCGGTGTTCATAGCCTCCAATGAGGAGTGGGCCGGACGTTTCGAGGAAAAAGGACTGCCCATAATAGGCGACGACATTAAAAGCCAGATAGGGGCGACCATAATCCACCGTACGCTTGCAAAACTGTTTGAGGACAGGGGCGTAAAGCTGGACAGAACCTACCAGCTGAATGTGGGGGGCAATACGGATTTTCTTAATATGCTTAACGGCAACAGGCTTAAGTCCAAAAAGATATCGAAAACACAGTCCGTCCAGAGCCAGATGAGCGCCCCGTTAAGTGCCGACAACATACATATAGGGCCATCCGATTATGTGCCCTGGCTTCACGACAACAAGGTCTGTTTCATCCGCATGGAGGCGCGCATCTTCGGCAACATCCCCATAGACCTGGAGCTGCGGCTTTCGGTGGAGGATTCGCCAAACAGCGCTGGCGTTGTAATAGACGCGATCCGGTGCATGCAGCTTGCCCTGGACCGCAGGGTGGGCGGGATATTGCACGCTCCCTCAGCCTATTTCATGAAACATCCGCCAAGGCAGTTTCCCGACGCGGCCGCAAAAACAATGGTCCGGGATTTCATTTCGGGGAAATAAACCTTTGATATCTTCCAGACTGGCCCGCCGCATGGAAACGCCGCTTTTGCCCGTCATGAAAAGGATCAAGATAAACCCCAACGCACTGACCCTTGCCGGTTTCTTCGTAACGTCGGCCGGGGCTTTTGTCATCGCTCAGGATCTGCGGGCGGGAGGGATGGTTATTCTGTTTGGCAGCCTTTTTGACAGTTTTGACGGCATGGTGGCGAGGGCCAACGGCAGGACGAGCGCCCTCGGGGCCTATCTGGACTCCGTGCTGGACCGCTATTCGGATGCCTTTATCCTCCTTGGTGTGGCATATTTTTTGAGGTCAAATCCGGTTGCAGTTGCCCTTGCCCTTGGTACGCTCGTAGGCGCTTACCTTGTCAGCTACACAAGGGCCAGGGCAGAGGGGCTTGGGGTGGATTGCAAGGTGGGCCTCATGGAGCGCCCCGAGAGGATAATCCTGGTTACCGCGGGCGCGATCTTCGGGTTTATGGTCCCCTCCCTGTGGGTGCTTCTGGTACTCTCACATTTTACGGCGCTTCAGAGGATCATGCATACGAGAAAGGCGCTGTCCGCCTCAAACGCCAAAACGGCCCGCCCTACGGTCACCATAAAAAAAATTCTCCGGTAAAAAAGGCAGCGGCACGGTTTAGGTAAATTTGCTTTTAAAACCCGCGGTATGATATAACTTATGCACGGCTCCTTGCTCCCTGGAGTAGCAAAAACGGGGGCTATGGCCGCATTAAGGCGGCCTAATATCCAAAAGGAGGTTTCAAAAGGGTGAATTATTACGAAAATATTGTAATCCTCGATGACACGCTTCCAGAAGAAGACCTGCGCGCCGCAATCGAGAAGATCAAGGGCGTAATGCAGGATGCCGGAGGACAGATAGTAAAAACAGATGAGTGGGGCATGAGGAAACTGGCCTACGAGCTCAATAAGCACAAAAGAGGGTTTTACGTCCTTTATAACCTTAAGGCCCCTGCGACCGCCATCCAGAAACTGGAGGAGTTCTACAGAATTTATGACCCGGTGATGAAGCATATGGTTATAAAACTGGAGAAAAAGCAGACCAGGGCCCTCGAAGCGAGCATTCAGGCGGCGGCCGCAGCGGCCGCACCTGCGGCTGCTCCGGTACCTGCCGAAGCTGCCCCTGAGGAAAAGGCGCAGTAAGAAAATCGAAAATGTTCAACAAGGTAATTTTCGCAGGAAACCTGACACGAGACCCTGAGCTGAGATACAGCGGCCAGGGAACGCCGATTTGCAGCTTCGGCCTCGCCGTGAATTCCAGGGTAAAATCCCAGGATGGAAAAGAAGAGGTTCTATTCATAGACATCGTGGTTTTTGGCAAGCAGGCCGAGCCTTGCAGCCAATATCTTTCCAAGGGCAGGCCCGCTCTCGTTGAGGGCAGGCTCCGCGAGCGGCGCTGGGAGCAGGATGGCCACCAGAGGTCAAAGTTCGAGGTGCTGGCCCAGACGGTCCGCTTCCTGGGCAGCGGGGGTGGCAAGCGCCAGACGGAAAGCGCACCGGCGCAGGGATCAGATGCCTATCTTCCTCCTCCGGATGACGCAATCGACGAACCTTTTTGATTTGATTTGATTTGATTTACTCTTTTCAAAAAAGAAAATTTATTTTTTAAAAGCGATAAAAAGGAGAATAGATGAACCCTAGAGTTAGCAAAGGTCCAAGGAAGTTTATGAACAGGAGGAAGTTCTGCAGGTTCTGCTCCGAGAAGGTCGAATTTATCGATTACAAGGACCTGAAGGGGCTGAGGACTTACGTGACGGACAGGGGCAAGATACTGCCCAGGAGGATGACCGGCGTGTGCGCCCTTCACCAGAGAGAGCTCACCAATGCAGTCATGAGGGCAAGGAACATTGCATTACTGCCCTTCGTTGAAAAATAAGACAATAAAAGAAATTTATTTTTTTGAAAATAAACCGGAAGAGACTTTTAGAGTAAGGCACGAATGAGAATACCCAAAACCTGGGTAAGGCCGCTGACCGAAAAGATCATAGGCAAGCTCGTGAGCGAGAGGCTTGTGGAGCCTTCGGCCCCGATGGACACGCTCATAGGGGAGGCTGAGGCCATAATAATCGATGAGCTCATGGTGGAAGACAGGCTCAACGACGAAGTAAGGGGCCTCCTTAAAAAATACGAAAGCGATATTGAAAAAGGGCGGCTGGACTACAGAAGGATGTTCGACCTTACCAAACAGAAGCTTGTGAGGGAAAGGAACCTGGTGCTCTGATGCTATCGGATGAGAAGATAACGCATCTCAGCCACGTGCTGCTCAAGGGGCTTTTGGAAAAGAAGCTGGTAGCGCTGAAAGGGGACGAGGCTGCGGCGCGCAAGATCATAAAAAGGGTCCTGGCCGCCGAGGTCAAGGCCGGCGAACAGATAGACGCCGTTGTAAAAAAGAAGCTGGAGTCCTATTCCAGGAAGATCGTAGAGGGCAGCCCTGAATGGGAGATCCTTTACCGGAAGTTCTACCAGGAAGAGGAAAACAAAAGAGGCCGTTCATAGTATAGCGAGCGTAAGCGAACGAATAAAGAAAAAAAGAGGGATTTTTCCACAAGAAGAGCAGGCGTCTTAGCCGTGCTCCTTCCTCTTGCGGCAGGTTTTTACCTTCGTTATCCCCTTTTGCACCCGGCCCTCTGGTTTACCGCTTCCCTGGCCATCTGCGGATATTTCCTTTTCCGGTCTGTTTATTCTGTAAATAAGAACCCGCTGGACAAAACCGGCTTTTTCATTTCCATTGCCCTGATTTCAGGTGGGCTTTCCCTCACATACCAGTGGGCTGCATATCTCGACATCCCCCTTGCGGTTGGCACCGCCTCCTTTTTCGGCGTCCAGGTCTTTGTGCCCGTCTGGGCGGCCATCGCCGCCCTCGGGGCCAGGGACATTATTCTGCACAGGCCGGGGGCCGTCCCTCTTGTTCTTTTTTCCGTAGGGTCCGGGGCTGTTTCTCATTTTGCCCTCAGGCGGTTCAAGGCCCTGGCGTCCGGCCTTGCGGAGAAGGTTAGCCGTCTGGACGAGGAGAACAGCGAGCCAGGGCTTTCCACCGGGGACCTGGATGTGCTCGGGGCCGCGGAAAAAGAGTTCTCTCAGGCCCTCCTGCTGGCCAGGGAGCTGCTTGAGGCGGATTCGGTAAGCGTTTTCCGGGTGGCGGGAGACGATATCGCCGTTAAAAGCTCCACCTCCACGGGGATAAAACTGAGAAGTGAAGGCATAATCAGGCTTTGTCTTAAAAACAGACAGCCGGTGTGCCTGAGCAAGATGGACCGGGAAGAGCTTTTTTCCCCGGGGTACGAGCATGGTCAGCCTGTCTGCTCCCTTATGGCCGCGCCCCTGGTGCTGGGAAGCACGGTTCTGGGCGTCGCCGCCTGCGACAGCCGGCGGACCGGGGCATTCAGCTTGAGGCATCTGTCCGATTTCCAGAGGTTTTCCGCCTTTTTTGCGGGCATGATGGGCCGGGAGAGGGTCTTTACCGAGATGAAAAGAAACCTGAAGGGCCTTGAGGTCTTCAAGGATGAAAGCTCAAAAATATTAAAACACCTGTCCAAAGGTGACATTGCTCGGGAAGGGGCGCGTGCGGCAAGGAAGATCGCCCCAATGCCGGCAGCCATTTTCCTTAGATCAAAAGACGGCTATGAGCTATCGGCGGCCACAGGTTTTTCGGGTGATTTTTCAGATGATTTTTTAGGTCGGGGCCCGGCCGGGCAGGAGAAAAAAACAAAAACTTTTTTTAAATCCCTGAAAGGCACGCTCATGGCAAACGCGTTTGCCGGGGGGCAGGAGCCCATATATATATCCGATTGCCGGGATTTCCCGGTTGCCGCCTTGCCCTTCGATGGCGGGTTCCAGGTTAAGTCCGTACTTCTTCAACCCCTTTCGGGCGAAGAGGGCGTTCTGGGTGTCCTGGGGATGTTCTCAGACAGGACAAATTCGCTGTCCGCCCATCAGATAGAGCTCATAAAGATGTTCTCAAATCAGTTGGCAGTCTCATTTTGCCGCGCTTTGCTACATGAAAAACTGGCCGTGCTGGCCGAAACCGACGCCCTTACGGGGCTTTTCAACCGCGGTTATTATGAGGAGGCCCTCTCCAGGGAATTCAAAAGGCTGGTCCGCCACCCAAGACCGCTCTCACTGCTTCTTATCGACATCGATCATTTCAAGAAAATAAACGACACTTTCGGCCACACGGCGGGGGATGCGGTGCTTAAAAAAGTGGCTGCCATAATCAAAAATGTCATGCGGGACACCGATGTGGCAGCCCGGTACGGGGGAGAGGAGTTCGTGGCCATCCTGGCCGAAACGGACAAAGCGGGGGCGCAAAACCTGGCAGAAAGGCTCAGAAAGGCAGTCTTCCTGAACCCTATAGATGCGGGTGGGAATACGGTAACCGTCTCCGTGAGCATAGGCGTTGCCTCCTTTCCCAGGGACACCAGCAGCAGGGATGGGTTGGTAGAGCTCGCGGACAAGGCCCTGTACAGCGCAAAGAGCGAGGGAAGAAACAGGGTTTGTCTGGCCAAACAGGCAGATTGACCATTTGCCCCCCAAGCTTATTCCCATGACCATCGTTTCTTTGCGGTTGTGACCCTCATCACTTAAAAACTGTTGCAAGTCCGCGAAACTTTTCATTTTTTTCTTGAAAAAAGAGAAGAGTTTCTGATATTCTTTTGCCAAATGAATAAATAACCTGCGCCGGAGGGTTTAACGGGACGTGCCTGAGGTTGAACATTCAAAAGAGTCTTTCCTGCCGTCTCCCGTGAAGATAAAAGACAACAAACTTGCAAAATTTGTCTTTACTCCGGTTTTTGCGCTCATTTTTGCGGGCCTTTTTTGTGTTTCTTTTGCCCATCCATCCTTTGCAAGCGTAACTTACAGGGTCCGCAAGGGTGACACCCTGGACAAGATCGCCAGACGATACAGAATAAGCGTAAAAAAACTGAAAAAAGAAAATGGCCTTTCCTCCAACAGGCTTAAGCCTGGCAGGAGATTACGGATAATTGCGGAGGCCGGAAGGCGGAGGCATAAAAAAGAAAAGGCCCTCCGGTCCCACCTCTTTGCAAAAAAGCATTTTCAACATATCCGGCATACAAAAAAATCTCTCCGGCATTATGCCAGGCGCCGGTACAGCCATGAGGCAGACGGCCGGGAAAAGAAAATAAGAATTGCAGCTGATGATTCCGCCTCGAATAAGGTGACGGCGTCGCCTCATGGTGAAGTGAAGGATTCTTTTTCTTTCCCAAATGCCACATCGGAAAAGGAAAAAGCAGAAAAGGGGGAAAACGCTTCCGGCAGCGTGGCCCCGGTAAAGATCGCCTCAAGTATGGAGACGGCATCTAATATATCGAAAATTCAGGGTAGCGCTCTTATAAATGCCACAAGCGGAGCCATTTTCAACAGCATACTGGAGAAGGCTGCCCGTTACAACAGGGAGGCGAGGCTGTCTGCCGCTTCCAGGCAGCGCCTGGTCGTTTATAAAGACCGGTACCATAAGGTCCGGAAAGGCGAAACCCTCTTTTCCATTGCCAGGCAGTACGGCACCACCATTAAAAAATTAAGGGAATTAAACGGCTTGAGGTCACGAAGGGCGCGCTTAAGGAGCGGCCGGAGACTCCTCATCAGCCAGAAAGATGCCGTTATGCGGGAGGCGCCCGGCACCTACAGGGTAAAAAGGGGAGACACCTTCCTGAAGATCGCGCGTGAATTCCATCGCGATGCCGAGGAACTGATGGCCTTAAACGAGATGGACTCCGAGGACTTGAGGCCGGGGCAGACCATTATGCTGACGGACAAGGATGAAAGCCCGGCCGTTCAGGCTGACGCCAGGGTATCGGCCCCCCAGATAGAATCGAAATTGGAAGAATTGCAGGACTCCAAGACCTTGCAGACCCTGAGCATGAAAGACAGGCTTATGCTGTTTGCCAAGGTGATGCTCAACATACCATATCGTTTTGGCGGAGACAATTTTTACGGCATAGACTGCTCGGCTTTCGTGCAGAGGGTATTTAAACTCCTCAACATATCCCTGCCTCGCACCGCGAGGCAGCAGTTCAACGAAGGTGTCCCGGTAAGCCTGGATGATCTTGCCATTGGAGATCTGGTTTTTTTCAGGACCTATGCCTCTTTTCCCTCGCATGTCGGCATATACATAGGCAAAAACCTGTTTATACATGCCTCTTCGGGCGGTCATAGGGTGAAGATAGGGAGCCTGACGACTCCCTACTTCATGAAACGGCTGATAGGGGCGAAAAGGCTTTTGTCCGGCGGAGAGCTGCCTATTACCGGAAGCGGCAAGTAAGAAGAAATGGGGAAAAAACAAAAACCCTTTGAACAAAAGCGGGTTTTGGGCTTTTTTTGCAGATTTTTTTGCCGTCCGGGGCAGTATTAGATTTTGCTTGACTGCCTGCCTTCAATATGCAAATATTCAATTAGGAACGTGGTTTTAAAAAACAAAAAAGCAGCAACGCAAAAAATCAAAAATCAAAACTGCTATTTTATTCGCGGAGCTACCCCTTTATGAGGTTCCAGAAATAAAGTGACCGCATCGATAGAGGAACCGAAGCATCCAAACAAAAATTTTTTAAAAAATGGCCGGAAAGTCAGAAAAACCCGAAAGGAGCCAAGATGGCGAAGAAGATTTATGTGGGGAACCTCTCTTACGATGTAACCGAAGATTTGTTGCGTGAGACTTTTGCAAAAATAGGGGAAGTGCAGTCCGCAAAGGTGATAAAAGACGAGATGACCGGACGTTCCAAGGGATTCGGTTTTGTGGAGATGCCATCTGATGAGGATGCCGAGCGCGCCATCTCGACCCTTGACGGCCAGTCGCTCCTGAACCGGCCCATGAAGGTAAGTGAGGCCAGGCCGCTGGCTGAAAGGGGCAGAGGGGAAGGCAGGCCCGGTGGAGGCAGACCCTTCGGGAAGGAAAGAGGCGGCCGGTTCAGATAAAATAATCAGATAAAATAAGGGAAAAGGAAAGACCGCATCAAAAGCACAATCAAATCAAAACAAAAACCGTTTTCAGACGATCCTGAAAAGGACTTCTTGAACGGTTTTTGTTTTCTCTCCGCAAACCCTGAAGGCCCGCACATGGTTTTTATCTCCGGGACAAAATCCTATTATTATGTAGATGACATCCCAGACCGCCAGGAGGACATCTTTTGGTGAGGGATATGCCTGGCCTACGGGGTGGCTGTGATAGATGGCAAGCATCTTCATTCCTTCTTTTCTCAGCTCTTTTTCGATCTGGAGCTGTTGGCGGGGGTCCAGCTCATAACTGACCGCGGAGCGGTCTGCGTTTTTCCCCTGGAAGATGCGCTCAACCAGATCAATGCCTGCGCCCACGGGCCGGGAACCGGTGGGATATCCGGCAAGTATGCCACAGACCTCGTTTTGGGCATCTCCTGCGGCATGGCCTACCATCTGCTCATAAATGCCTGAGGGAATTAACAGTTCCTCTTTCAACGGGAAAAAACCCAAAAAACAAAAACCTCTTTTCGTTCTTCAAAAGAGAAAAAGGCCGGAAAAAACGGCATGGCATTCATGCCCCATAAGTCCCCTTGGGCCCTGTTCAAGGGGGCCTCAGCCCATCTGGCAATATCCGGCGTCGTAGTCCTCGAGTTCCGTGATGGTAGGGTTTTCGCCGCATACGGGGCATTTGGGGTTTCTTGGGACCTTGACCTTTCTGAATGAAGCGGAAAGGGCGTTGTAGATCAGCAGGGCGTTTTTAAGAGGCGCCCCCTGTCCCAAGATTATCTTGAGCGCCTCCGTTGCCTCAAGCGCCCCTATCACCCCCGGCAGTACGCCCAACACTCCAGCCTCCTGGCAGGAAGGAACCAGCCCTGGAGGAGGAGGAGCCTCAAAAAGGCATCGGTAGCAGTGGCCCTCATGCGGAATCAGGGTTGTCACCTGCCCTTCGAAGCGCAATATCGCCCCGCTTACGAGGGGTTTTCTTGAAAGAACGCAGGCGTCATTTACAAGGTACCGGGTGGGGAAATTGTCGCTTCCATCTATGACCAGGTCATATTCTTCGATAATGCCGGTGATATTGTCTTTGTTAAGGCGGCCCTTCAGTGCCACCACATTCACATCCGGGTTCAGCGCCTCGAACGTGCGCTTCGCGGACTCCACCTTGGGCATTCCAATGGTGCTGGTGCTGTGGGCTATCTGCCTTTGGAGGTTGGAAAGCTCCACGACGTCGTCATCCACCAGGCCGATGGTGCCCACTCCGGCCGCGGCGAGATAGTATCCAACAGGGCAGCCAAGCCCGCCCGCACCCACAAGCAGAACCTTTGCCCCGAGGAGCTTTTTCTGCCCCTTGCCGCCCACTTCGGGCAATATTATATGGCGGCTGTAACGCTGTATCTGGGAATCGGAAAATTCCATCTAATCCTTCTCCTTGCGTACGACTATGATCCATTCCTTGGGTCCGGTCTGTTCCACCTTCAGCACCTTCTGCCCATGATCCTGCATGGATTTGGGTATGTTGTGCACGGCCTCAGGGTAATCGAGCACTATCTCCAGCACCTCTCCCAGTTCCATGTCCTCTATGGCCAGCTTGGCCTTAACAAAGGTATAGGGACATACAAGCCCCCTTATGTCCAGATTCCTTTTCTGTCCAGCGTTTTCCATGCGTTCTGCTTCTTCCATGGGATTTGACACCTCTTCCGGCATACGGCTTAACCTCCAGGCTTAAAATAAAAACAGACTTTTTCTTTTTTTTTACAGCAAAAATTTGCCTACTCTTCTCCCTCAACCCGGATCAGGCAGGTCTTACCCGTCACAACCGCCCGCAGGCTGTCTATTTTCTTGAGGGCCTTTCTTACGTTCCTCTCCATTGCCTTATGGGTCAGGATGACAAGGGGCACGGCCCCGCCTTCCTTCCTGCCCTTCTGGATGACCGAGGCTATGCTTATGTTATTTTCCCCGAGCACACCGGATATCTTTGAGAGTACCATCGGGCGGTCCAGCGCGGAGAAGCGGAAGTAGTACATGCTTTCCACCTCGTCCATACGGCGCAGGCCCATAGGCGGACCGGATTTTTTCATTTTTATCGCGCCAAGGCCGCTTTTTGGCGGCGCGCCGCTCATTATCCTTTGCGCGATACCGGCGATGTCGCTTACCACGGCGGAGCCGGTCGGCATGTCCCCAGCCCCTCTGCCGTAATACAGGGTATCGCCTGTCTCCTGCCCGTTCACGTAGATCGCGTTCATCACGCCGTCAACCTTTGAGATAAGGTAATCTTTGGGAAGCATCGTAGGGTGCACGCGCAGCTCCACCTGTCCGTCCGCCGCCTTGGCTATGGCAAGGAGCTTTATCTTGAAGCCCAGCTCCGAGGCGAAGGAGATATCAAGCGGGGTGATGCCGGTTATCCCTTCCGTATAGACCGATTCATAGGACAGCGGTATGCCAAATGCCAGGGAGGCCAGGATAGCGAGCTTATGGGCTGAATCTGCCCCGCCAACGTCCAAAGTGGGGTCGGCCTCCGCGTAACCCAGCTCCTGGGCTTCCTTAAGCACCTTTGAAAACTCCACCCCCTCGTTTGTCATCTTTGTGAGGATGTAGTTGGAAGTGCCGTTTACGATGCCGTAAACATAGTTTATTCGGTTAGCTATGAGCCCCTCGCCCAGGGCCTTTATTATCGGTATCCCGCCGCCCACGCTCGCCTCAAAGCCGACGTTTACGCCGCATTTTTTGGCCGCCCCGAATATCTCCTGCCCATGTTCGGCCAGAAGGGCCTTGTTCGCCGTAACGATGTGCTTGCCGTTTTTGATCGCCCGCATCATGAGCTGTCTGGCCACACCAAGCCCGCCGATCAGCTCCACGACAATGTCTATATCAGGGTTGTCCGTTACCTGACGGGCATCGGTGGTGAGTACGTCTTTCCCAAGGGCTATGCCACGGTCTTTCTTGATGTCCAAGTCCGCGATCTTTTTGAGAGTAACGGGGAATCCGAGTCTGGCGCTTAAAAGATCTTTGTTTTCAACAAGTATTCGGGCGGTTCCGCTGCCTACAGTGCCGAAACCCAGGATGCCTACGTTTACCGTTTTTTTGATCTGCCCGGTTTTTTTGTTCTTGTTTTCTTTTTCTTTTGCCATCGCCCCGTTATTCCTCCCGGCTATTCCCCTTTAAAATCAAAATATTATCACAAACGCCGGGGTTAAGGCAAAAAGGAGGAACGGCAAAAAAGAAATTCAGGGAAGACCCTCCCATGAAGAGCAAGTCATCCTGGAGCCTCTTGATTGACAAACACAGCGTCCGGTAGCACAATAACCGGAAATTCGGGAGGGGAAAAATTGAAAATCTCCGGTCTTTTTGCCGTGTTTTTTTTACTGGCAGTTTTTTTTATAAGCGGCTGCGGATGGAAAGTTGATCCCTCCCAGCAGGACGTAAGCAACAATCTGCATATCAACAATAATGACCCTTCCTCCTCTTCAGTGTCCGTGGCCGGCATATGGCAGGGCACCTATGAAACCGCGAAGGGCCAAATCTATTCCGTCACCGGCATCATAGACTCCTCCGGAGAGGCCCGGTTTGCCCTTTCAAGCGGCACTAACTTCGTGGGCGGTGTAACCACGTCAAACGCCAGCATCAACGGCCCTTTCAACGTCTATGATCCATCAGGCATGGTCAATGGCCTCACCTCCCTGAGCGGCAGTTTTTCCAGCGCAGCCATAATAGCCAAATACGCGATGCCCTCCGGCCCCACAGCCTTTTATAACGGCACACTCAACGTAACACCAAACGCGGTCTATTCAAATCCTGCGGACCTGGCCAGCGTAGGCGGCAAATGGGATAACACCGCCGATGGCCTCTATTTCAGCATCGATGGCACTTCCGGCTTGTTCACGGCCAACAATACCCTGAATGGCTGCTTTTATTCGGGGGATATCACTGTGCCGGACTCATCCAAAAATGTCTATGCGCTGACGCTTTCGATCAGCGGCTGCGGCAAGGATGGAAGTTACACTGGCCTGGGCTTTATCAACGGGGACAGCTTTACTTATTTAATTTCCAGCCCGCAGCAGGCATCTTCCGAAACTCTGGCAAAACAATAACCAACCGCAGCCTCTCCTTCCCGTTCCTTTTTTGCCTGCAACGGCGGAAGCTGATAGCATTTGGGTGATGAACGCCCTTTCCGCCCTGGCCGGTGCGGCCCTTATACTCATTGTTCTTATCGAGGGTTTTGAGACCGTAGTGTTGCCCCACATTGTTTTCCGCCGTGTACGCCTGACCAGGTTTTTTTACAGGGGCACCTGGAAGGCCTGGTCCTTAATGGTCTGCGGTGCATTTGCTCCGGGAAGGCGCAGAGAAATTTTCCTCAGTCTGTACGGGCCGCTCTCACTCATTATTCTCCTTGGCCTGTGGGCCGCTCTTCTGGTTTCGGGTTTTGCGCTCCTCTACTATTCCATAGCCGGAGTTTTTGGGGGCGCTAAAACGGGTAATGCCGGTTTCTCCGGATGCCTGTATTACAGCGGCACTACCTTCTTCACCCTGGGGCTGGGGGACGTCCTTCCCATGGCTCCCTGGGCAAAGGCGCTCACTGTGCTTGAGGCCGGTACGGGGTTTGGGTTCCTTGCGATCTTCATAAATTATCTGCCGCCCCTGAATCAGTTTTTTTACAACAGGGAGACCCCTGTTTCAGCGCTGAGCGCCCGGGTGGGCGCGCCGGTCTCGGCCTTTGCGATACTGGACAGGCACATCGCCGGACAAAACCTGGATGTCCTCCATCAATTGCTCTATGACTGGGAAAGATGGGCCTCGGAACTTCATGAAAGTCACCTTGCCTATCCGGTCCTGGCCTATTTCCGTTCAGAGCATGAAGACCAGTCCTGGCTTATGGCGCTTACCGCCGTCATGGATACCTGCGCCTTCATCATGTCCGGCATGGAGGGGGCGTGCAAATGCCAGGCGGAGCTGACCTTCTCCATGTCCATGCATACGCTCACGGACCTGTCCTCGGTCTTTCATTGCCCCCCGGTACGTCCTGATAGCCCCTCTGTACCTGATAGCCCGCCGGTACATGAAAGATTATCTCCCGGTGAACTGGACCACATTCGTTTGAAGATGCTGGAGAAAGGTTTTTCGGGGCTGCCGGATGCCGGTGACATGCACAAAAAACTGGCGCAATTGCGCCTGCGGTATGAGCCATATGTCCAAGCCCTTGCAAGCCGCTTCCATATGGCCGTTCCTCCCTGGGTCCGTAAAGCGCAGGCGGAAAAATAAAAAATAAAAGGAAAACAAAAAACAAAAATTTTCCATTTTTGAAATACTAAAGCGGTATGGGAATTTTTATCCGGCATTTATCGATAAAGAAGCGGACATTTACCAACAACCTGGTCCGCTTGAACTCCCTCGCTTTTGCCAGATGGAAGTTCCTGCCCGGAATGTCTTTTAAAGCGGAGGAAAAGTGGTGGGCCGGAGGCAACCGGGGCAGGGGCCATAACGGGCTGGATCTGAGGTTTTACGAGACGGCAGACGGGGAGGTAAAAACGCTTTCCGAAGATACAGAGATACCCCTGATCCACATGGGTAAAATAATAAAAATAATTCCTGACTTCATTGGGCACAGCCTCTTTGCAGAGCACGTAAAAAACCCTGGCGGCGGGAAACGGCTTTTCATCATTTACGGCCATATGACTCCCGAAGCGGGGATAGAGAACAGGCAACTGGAGAGCGGCTGCGTTATAGGAAGGCTTGCTCCTTCCAAAGGTGTCGTCCCCACGCACCTGCACATCTCCATCGCCCTTGTGCCCGAAGATATCCCCCTTGAAGCCCTCGACTGGGAAACCCTTGACGCCGCGCAAGGCGTGTTGTTTTCAGACCCGGAAGAGGTTATATAAACATCTCCATCTCCTTGACATTTCCCGTTCCTGGCCGTATAAATAAACGATGGTTACATCGGGGGATTTCAGGGTTATCTGGTTTGTCTTTTTCAATATAACGCTTGCCTTGTGGACGGGGGGCATCGGGATATTCACTTTTCTGGCCACGCCCGCCATATTCAAGTCCTTTCCCAGGGACACGGCAAGCAGCATAGTGGATAAGCTCTTTCCGCTTTACTTTCCTTATAACCTCATCACATCCTTTTTTGCCCTGGTCTTTTTCCTGGCCTCCGGCGGAGGCGGCATTTCCGTTGCCCTTATTGCCGTTGCGGTGCTTGCTAACCTTTTTATTGTCTTTATACTCTATCCCTCCATAAAGAAAACAAAGCGGGAGATCGCCTCTTTTGAAAAGACGGACCCCTCATTGCCCGCCAGAAAACGGTTCAGCAGGATGCACGCTGTAAGCGCTGTCCTGAACCTGCTTCTTCTGGCCCTTGGGCTTACGTTGATAGTCATCCAGGCTGCCGGGTAATGTTCAATTACCTTAAAAAAATTTGAAAAATAAACCGCATATCTGATAAATTTGAACTATGCTTGAAAAATTCCCCATAACTCCAGAGGGTTACAAGAAGATGCAAGAGGAGCTGGAGAGGCTCCTCAAGGTCGAGAGGCCCAGGAACATAAAAGACATCGAGGAAGCGCGCGCCCACGGGGATCTCTCCGAAAACGCGGAGTACGACGCCGCCAAGGCGCGGCAGTCCTGGATCGAGGGCAGGATAGCGGAGCTTAAACAGAAGGTCGCCCTGGCCCAGGTGATAGACCCCTCCAAGATAAACCAGAGCAGGGCCGCTTTCGGGGCCACCGTAAAGGTCCTGGACACCGCCGCTGACGAAGAGTATGTATTTTTTCTTGTGGGCACGGATGAGGCGGACGTCAAGCTGGGAAAGATATCCATAAGCTCCCCGGTAGGCAGGGCGCTTCTGGGAAAAGAAGTGGGAGACACCGTCACTATAAAGGCCCCGGCCAGGACCATCGAGTACGAGATCCTTGAAGTCAACTTCTGCTGATACCCGTCTTTTCAGAGCTGCAATC
>JAKAMR010000036.1 GCA_021812785.1 Nitrospirota bacterium | reverse complement strand
CGAAAGGGAAATAGAGCTTGCTGAAAAAAGGATGAAAGATTTTATAGAGCGTTACGGAGGTGTGGGATGAAAGGAAGGACACTTAAAGAATATATCGCTGAACAGATGAAAGACCCTGAGTTCAAAAAGGCATGGGACGACCTTGACCCTGAATTTCAGGTCCTAAAAGCCATGATAAAGGCAAGGGAAAAAACTGGGGTTTCCCAAGCGGAACTTGCGCGGCGCGTAGGGACAAGGCAGAGCGTAATATCAAGACTGGAACGAGGCGGGTTCAGCAAAGCTACGCTTGAGACCATTAAGAAAGTTGCAGACGCTCTCGATATGACCGTCGAGATAAAACTTCGCCATAAGAGGGCCTGATCCGCAGTTGTTTAGGCGACAATCAGAATTAAGTAAGGCGTCCCTCGAATTAGCAAGGCCGCGGAATTGACGTCCGGAAGGCCGGAAAGAATCAAGTATTGTGTCCCCGGAATTGCCGATAAATCGTATGGAAGGAGAAATGCTTGATTTTCAAAGCTATTTTTATCTGCTGCTTGGCACTTCTGTTTCCGATGAATGTCACAGCAACTGCAAATTTTTGTAGTGAAAGAGATTTAACAGTAGATAGCGTTGTTTCAGGTCACACAAGTGTTGGAGCAAACGAGAAGCTATGCCTTGCTGGTAAGATACTTGATTTTGACAAAGCAACGAATTGCAAGCAGCCCTTACGATCAGGGGTCCCCGGGATCGAGTTAATGCAAAAAGATGCATGGGTCTGTGTAGCTGTTCCAGGCAAGCGGCCACTGGAGGTTAAAACTGGATGGTTGCCTGTTTCTCACTGGAAAAGAGATTCACATGCTGCACCTCCGGAGCCTCAGTCGTGGGCTGGGGTTTGGCAAAATGAGCATGCGCGATTAAACATAACTGTTATCAATAACCGTGTGAACATCGACGGACATGCCATATGGAGCGGACGTTTCTCTCCCCATTTCGGAGAGTTGAATTTTGAAGGGGTACCGTACGGTGATCGGTTGTCATTAATGCTTATTTTTTGAAATTTTCATTTCTCCTGTAGAACCGAATACGCAAAATAGCGGGGGAACTAAACATCTCACAGCTTACACCCCGTATGAATTATCAGTATTAACCTTGATACTGTGTCGAAAAAGCTTCAGTCTCAAGTACATGAAGAATCTTAGCTTTTAAAAGAGTTTACATGCTGGGTGGTGTAGAAGGGGTAACAAATTTCTAGTAGGGAGGAGGCCCCGGAGCATTGGAAAAATGCATGTTTCCCGCGTAAATCCTTGGTAGTTTCGGTTTTTTGAAACTGCGTTGTGTCAGGTGGACATCGCGGAGGAATTGTTGTTCAGAAACTGAGACTACGCCCAAAACAAATGTAGCTCAGAAGTGTGCAATAATGAAGATATTCGCTAGAAACAAACCGAGCGAAGCGGAGGTGAGGCACGTACCAGTTCGGCTGCAATACGCCGCCGAACCGGTTATTAGCTGACCGTTTCTTCGCGACCCGTCAAAAGCCCTCGAAGGCGCTTATGCTATTGATCAAGCGATGTCGAAACGGTCAAGGTTCATGACTTTGTTCCACGCCGCTACAAAGTCGTGCAGGAACTTCTTCTGGGAGTCATCACATCCGTAAACTTCCGCCAATGCCCGGAGCTGGGAGTTTGAACCGAAGATTAGGTCGACACGGGTGCCGGTCCACTTAAGTTCACCAGTTTTACGATCGCGGCCTTCAAACACGTCAGCGTCCCTCGATATCGCCTTCCACTCCGTGCCCATGTCGAGAAGATTCACGAAAAAGTCATTGGTGAGTGTATCTGGTCGCTTGGTAAAGACGCCATGCTTGGAATTGCCAAAGTTGGCATTCAAGGCTCGCATACCACCAATGAGAACCGTCATTTCGGGTGCCGTCAGGGTCAGCAATTGCGCCTTGTCAACCAGCAACTCCTCAGTCGAAACGGCATAGCGGGTCTTTTGGTAGTTGCGGAAGCCGTCCGCGACCGGATCGAGCACTGCGAAGGATGCCACGTCGGTTTGCGCCTGTGAGGCGTCCATGCGTCCCGGCGTGAAGGGCACCGTCACATTGTGGCCGGCATTCTTCGCCGCCTGCTCGACGCCAGCGCAACCGGCCAGAACGATCAGATCAGCCAGCGAGACCTTCTTGCCGCCGGCCTGCGCGCTGTTGAACGCGCTCTGGATGCTTTCCAGGGTCTTGAGCACCTTGGCCAACAGGGCAGGCTGGTTGACTTCCCAGTCCTTCTGCGGTGCCAGACGAATTCGGGCACCGTTCGCGCCGCCACGCTTATCGGAGCCGCGGAATGTGGACGCCGAGGCCCAGGCTGTCGAAACCAGCTCCGAGACCGACAGACCGGAAGCCAGGATCTTGGCCTTGAGGGAGTCGATGTCCTGCGCATCAATCAGTGTGTGATTGACCTCTGGGATAGGGTCTTGCCAGATGAGATCTTCGGCCGGAACCTCCGGTCCGAGATAACGTGCGCGCGGGCCCATGTCGCGGTGCGTCAGCTTAAACCATGCCCGGGCGAACGAGTCTGCTAACTGATCCGGATTCTCCATGAAGCGCCGTGAAATTTTTTCGTAGACAGGGTCGAACCGCAGAGCGAGGTCCGTGGTCAGCATGGATGGCGCGTGACGTTTCGACGGGTCGTGCGCATCCGGCACGGTACCAGCGCCTGCGCCACCCTTCGGCTTCCACTGGTGCGCGCCAGCCGGGCTCTTTGTCAGTTCCCATTCGTAACTGAATAGGTTCCTGAAAAAGTTGTTGCTCCACTTCGTGGGTGTCTGTGTCCAGGTGACTTCCAGACCGCTGGTGATAGTGTCGCCGCCTTTACCAGTACCAAAATTGCTCCTCCAGCCCAGGCCCTGTTCCTCGATGGGGGCGGCTTCGGGCTCAGGCCCCACATGGGACGCAGGGCCGGCGCCGTGGGTCTTGCCGAATGCGTGGCCTCCCGCGATGAGTGCTACCGTCTCCTCGTCGTTCATCGCCATGCGTGCGAATATCTCGCGGATATCCCGCGCCGCCGCGACCGGATCCGGGTTACCGTTCGGGCCTTCCGGATTGACGTAGATCAGGCCCATCTGCACGGCAGCGAGCGGGTTCTCGAGGTCCCGCTCACCGGAATAGCGCTGGTCGCCACCCAGCCAGGTTTTCTCGGCGCCCCAATAGACGTCCCGATCCGGCTCCCAGACGTCCTCGCGACCGCCACCGAACCCGAAGGTCTTGAATCCCATCGTTTCCAGGGCGACGTTGCCGGCGAGGATCATCAGGTCGGCCCAGGAGATCTTCCGGCCGTATTTCTGCTTGATCGGCCAGAGCAGGCGGCGCGCCTTGTCCAGATTGACATTGTCCGGCCAACTGTTGAGCGGCGCGAAGCGCTGCTGGCCCCTGCCGCCTCCGCCGCGGCCGTCACCGGTGCGGTAGGTGCCGGTGCTGTGCCATGCCATACGGATGAACAATGGGCCGTAGTGGCCGAAGTCTGCCGGCCACCAGTCCTGCGAGTCGGTCATCAGCGTCGCGAGATCTTTCTTCACAGCCGCCAAGTCGAGGCTCTTGAACTCTTCCGCGTAGTTGAAGCCCTCGCCCATCGGATTAGACTTGGAGGAATGCTGTTGCAAAATCTCGAGCCTCACCTGGTTCGGCCACCAGTCTCGGTTCGACGTACCGCCGCCGGCAGTATGTTCGTGAGCTCTGCTTGTCACCGGGTTCTTGCTTTCTTCATTCATGATATTTGCTCCTTTTGCGTGACTTGTTCAACAGCGCTAATATAAGTCACATCCCGGTGCAATGGAAATTTTACGGAAAGCCAGAAAGAGCGCCGCCTAGGCTGATGCCGAGACCTTCCGGCCTATTGTGCCCAGGGGTCGATAGATCATTTCGTCAGAACCACGCTCGATTTTTTCTCCCGGGATTGTCTCATCTTAAAACAATTATCTCATAACGTCCCCACTAGAGATAGAGTGGCTGTATTGGGAAAAGGTAATGAGAGGGCCCGATTCAGCAAGGTTTCAAGTGAAAATTCGCGCTATTTTCGGCTTTTGGAAACTGCGGGTTTTCAGGTGTTATTTTGCGCCTGAGACCCGATTTTGAACCCGCTTTGTCGATAGCCGCCTTAAAAAAGTCCGTCCAGAAACCCGCGTTAGGCAAGATGCCTCAAATCATGCTGAGTTCACCCTCTATGTAACGCCCCTGTCAGGTCAGCAGACCCACAAATTCTGGTTGAAAGTGATATTAATCAGGCCAGCATTTTTTAAAAAAAATCAACAGACAAAATGTCAAAAAAATCATAAAAAATGTAAGTTTTTCGACAAACTGTAAGTTTTTCTTTACACTTTTCCCCTCTGTTAAATTGGTGTTTCTTGAAAAAGCAAATACTTGTAAATTGGTATCTTTTTTGCTTTCTTTACAGTATTGCTTAAAAAATAGGAGAGAAGATGAAAAAATTGATTTTGCTCATGATGTCAATGATCCTCGTGCTTTCGGTGCAGGCTTATGCCACCACGCTGACCGTCCTTGGTAGCGACAACCTCGGCCACCAGCTGATCTACGACAGCGCTCTTAATGTCACATGGTTGGATTATACGAACCCTGCTAATACGTGGCAGAACCAGGTGAACTGGGCGTCAAGCCTTGAGGTGAATTTTAATGGCACGACCCTTACTGGCTGGAGGTTGCCATCAACGGTGGATGCAGATCCCCCTTACTCTGGCAACCCGTATGACGGCACAGGCACGTATGGATTCAACATAACGAACCCTGGCGATGAGATGAGCTACCTTTATTATGCAGAGTTGGGAAATAAAGGATATTATGATACATCCGGGAACCTCCAGCCCGGCTACGGGTTAGTGAACAAGGGTCCATTTAGGAATCTAGTTTACTCGGGATATGGTAATTCACTGTATTGGTCTGGTACGGCAACTTCCGCAGACCCCTACCTCGCATGGGATTTCAATTTCGGCGATGGCGCCCAATACGACTACGACAAGGACGGTTACTATTCCTACTTCTACGGGGTTGCCGTGCGCCCCGGAGACGCCGCCGAGCCTACATCTGTTCCCGAACCGGACACCATCCTTCTGCTTGGAGCAGGGCTTACAGGACTGATGCTGTTCAGAAAAAGATTCGTCAAACTATAATGTTTTAATAAACCATGTGAAACAGGGGGGTAGAGTAAATGTAGTAAAGTAGGTTGGTCTGAGCGCAGCGAAACCCAACATTCCTTAACATCCCTCCCTCCGCTTTTTCATTCCTAGCAGCGCCATGCCCACAAGACCCACTGCCAGAAGCGCCAGCGTCGGGGGCTCGGGCACCGAGTTGGCCGCCGGGTACTGCCAAGTGAGCCCGGTGCCGTCCTGGGGTGTGAAATCGGTATAGAATGTCTTGTTGAAGAATGATGCGGCGGATGATGTCTCGTTTGCAGCGGAAGAAACATCAAGATTCGCATTCACTTCATAGGTGTCGCCCAGGATGCCATTGAAATCCAGTGAAAGCAGACCCGTATTGAAATCCGAAGCCAGAGTGGAATGCGATCCTCCATACGCCCCGTTTACCGAATATTGCCAATTAGCGGAGTCATAGTTGTAAATGCCGCCGGAGCCATCATTTGTATAACGTGCTAAACCATTCATGTTGAAATTAAAGACTTCGGTGGGGAAGAGACCTCCATCGCCCGATGGGGTCAGCAAATCCAAATCAGTGACACTGAGAGATGCGCCGGCCTGCGCGGTCGAATCTCCAGCAACATTAGAGTCACCAATTGGTGCGCCGGCGCTTGATGAACCGTCTAACAGGAAGGTTAGTTGTATCGGCACCGTATCGCCAACCGCATACCCCGAGGTGCCAGGCGTCACGGTAAAGAAGTTCGTAATAGAGGCGTCGGCATAACCGTCCGTTCCCCAGTAATAGCCATTTGACATGGACACCGCGTATGCGCCCATTTTCGGATTGCCCGAATCGGCATAGCCACCCGCATCGGTATAGGCGCTATTGTCCGAAGGCATATTATATACAACTGTTCCGGTGTGTAGGCCATAGGACACATTACTGTCCGATGTGAGGTTCTCATTGACTTCTTGATCTGAACCATTAATAGTGCTGTCTGTATATATTTGTAGCGTTGAGGTTGCAAACACCTGCCTCGAAACAAACATCATCGCCGCGGCAAACAAAACAAGTATAAACGTCCGTTTCATATCCCTTCTCTCCTTTCTGTTTCAAACCGCTTTCTCATTCCTAGCACCGCCATGCCTAGAAGCCCCACGGCCAGAAGCTCCAGCGTCGGGGGTTCGGGCACGGAGTTGACCGCCGGGCGCTCTGGGTACCAGGTGAGTTGCGTGCCGTCCCGGGGTGTGAAATCGGTGCTAAATGTATCGTTAAAGGATGATTCGCCGGTTGATGTGCCCAATGCCTCGGTGGAGGCGTAGAGCCCCGCATCAACCTCATATGTATCGCCTACTATGGCGTCGAAAGCAATTGACTGCAAGCCTGTATCGAAATCCGAAGGCGTAGAGGAATAAGAGTTGTAAGGCCCCCCGTTAATCGAATCCTCCCAGCTGGCACCATCTTGGTATGTGCCGGTCCAGTTATTTATAGTCTCATATCCAATACCGGCATGACCGTCGAAATTAAATGCCGGGGTGGGATAGGTATAACATCCATCAGGGCATGTAGTAATCATGTTGTCCAAATCGCTCACATCGAGACTTGCAAACATATAAGCATACCCACCAGATCCGCTGGCGTTTGCTGAACCGTCCAGCCGGAAGGCCAGGTTTACCGGCACAGTGTCGCCGTCGGCATATCCCGAGGTCCCAGGCGCTACGGTGAAATAATTCGATGAACCGGCGGAAGAACTGCCCCTCGCCCCCGGGTAGCCATAATTATTCGACTCGGACACCGAGTACACGCCCATTTTCGGGTTGCCCGAATCAGAATAGCCCCCTGCATCGGAATAGCCGCTGCCGCTCGCAGGCTCCCCGTATACAATGGTTGAGCCGGGAGCATGGCCATATGACACATTGCCGTCCGACTGCCAGCTCTGATTGAAATATTGACTCGATCCATCCATATAGCCGGACGTAATTACGCCCAGCGTCGAAGTCGCAAACGTCTGCCTCGAAATAAACATCATCACCGCGGCAAATAGAACCAGAAAAACCGCCCGTTTCAGCATATAGCTCCTCCCCGGAAGAAATTGGTTGTTGTTTAGACATCCCCTGCGTCTCGGTTCCCCCCCTGGTGTTTTTCCCCTTTCTTACCTGGCTGTGATGACGGAGACTGGCCCTGTCCCGGCTGCTATCGTCGGGGTGGCCATCGGCGTGAGAGACCCGTCCGCCGCTATCGTGTACTGCGAGACGTTGTTGCCGTCTCCGTTTGCCACATAAACATATTTACCCGATAGGTCTACCGTGACGGAGTACGGCCCTGTCCCGGCAGCCACAGTCGGGGTGGCCATCGGCGTGAGGTATCCGCCCGCTCCTATCGTGTACTGCGAGACGTTGCCGTCCTCCTGGTTTGTCACGTAAACATATTTGCCTGATGGGTCGACCGTGACGGAGGTCGGAAATGCCCCGGCCGCCACAGCCGTGGTGTCCATCGGCATGAGCGACCCGTCCGCTCCTATCGTGTACTGCGAGACGCTGCCGTCGTTCGCGTTTGCCACGTAAACATATTTGCCCGATGGGTCTACCGCGACGGAGTACGGCGTTGTCCCGGAGGCCACAGTTGGTGTAGCCATCGGCGTGAGCGATCCGTCCGCGCCTATCGTGTACTGCGAGACGTCGTTGTCGTCCGAATTGGCCACGTAAACATATTTGCCCGATGGGTCGACCGTGACAGAGATCGGCGTTATCCCGGCCGCCACCGTTGGGGTGGCCATCGGCGTGAGAGACCCGTCCGCCCCTATCGTGTATTGCGAGACGTTGTTGTCAGTCTGATTGGCCACGTAAACATATTTGCCCGATGGGTCGACCGTGACGGAGGTCGGCGTTATCCCGGCCGCCACTGTTGGGGTGGCCATCGGCGTGAGTGACCCATCCGCCCCTATCGTGTATTGCGAGACGTTGTTGTCAGTCTGATTGGCCACGTAAACATATTTGCCCGATGGGTCGACCGTGACGGAACTCGGCCCTGACCCGGCTGCCACCGTTGGGCTGGCCATGGGCGTGAGAGACCCGTCCGCCCCTATCATGTACTGCGAGACGTTGTTGTTCAGATTGGCCACGTAGGCGTACCCGGCGGCCGTCCATTTCGCATACAGGGCAATGTTTGCAGATCCCATGGTAAAAGTCTGCCCTTGCATATAAGTCGTACCGCTTCCGTCCGCCTGGGTATTCCAGCCGGCAAACGCATAACCGGTCTTTACGAGGTTGCCGGTATTGCCCAGTACCGTGACGGTAGCTCCCTGCTCGTAATTGGTCGAACCGGCCGGGACGGTGCCGTTTATGCTGCCGTTGCCGTTGTAGGTGACGCTGTTGCTGGCCGGTGGCGCAGCATTATCGTTGCCGCAACCTGCCATGAACAACAAACCGCACATAAAAAAGACAAGCCAGGCCAGTCTACTTTTTCGCTTTAACATCTCCCAATGCCTCCCGTTCTTCTTTTTTCGCGGACCGTCCCTGTTTGCGACGGCCCCCCGGACTTTGTTTTTCTTAAAATTTCCGCGACTTCCCCTATGCTCGAAAAGTCGACATCCCCTTTCAGGTCCGGGCCTTTCAAAAGCCCGTAAACAGCGTCCGGATCCAGGGTGTCCCGCCTATATATGTGGATTATGTAGCTTTCCGGCAATTCGGTCCTCCAGGTGCATTTTCGATTTTCAAGGGGAGTTTATCACGGGGGGTACTCACGGATAGCTCACACATGAAAAATGCCGGAAACTATCTGAAATCGAGGCTGGTGGCGAATCGGAAAGATGAATGAAACAAAAAATTTTGAGGCCGGTCTTAGATGGACCGGTAAATCTCCTCCGTAGCGGGTGAGGGGGCGATTCCCAGGCCGTGGGAAAGTGCTTTGCGGCATTTCTCGTAAGTCCTGGCGGCCCGGGCGTGCAAGCCCAGGTTTTTCTGGCATAACATCAAGCCCTGATAAAGCTCCTCAGTCAGGCTGTCAATCTCCAGACCCTTCTCGAATTTTCGGGCGGCCATTTCCCATTGCCCGGCGCGCAACAAATATTCGCCGGCATCCATAATGATCCGCAGGAGCACGTCATTGACTCGTTCGCGCACCGTCACCACCCATTCCTGCCATTCGTCAGCAGGCAGAAATTCGCCCCTGTACAGGTCCATTGCCCGTTCAGCCAGGGTCAACGCTTTTTCCGTCCTCTGCTTTCCGGCCCCCTTCCACGCGGCTTCGATCTGCTCAATAATGCGCATAACCGCGCCAATATCCGTCCAGCAGTATGTTCCTTCGAGTGACGCCAGCCCGCCCTTTACACTGACGGCTTTCTCGCCTATTATCTTCCTCAGGCGCACGAGCGCCATTTCATAAGACCTATGCGCCAGGTCGCCTTCGGAGTTGGGCCAAAGGAGGTCTGTGATTTTTTCCTCAGGAATGTCCCTGCCGCCCAAGGCTATCAATATCTTGAGAAGGGCAAGGGGTTTTTGCTGAGGTTTCCCTTGGAAACCAATCGTTTGGCCGTCCCGGACGATGCGGAATTCCCCGAGCGTGTATATCTTGAGCGGCCATGGCCAGTTTTCATCCGCCAGATGGGAATCATCAGGGACGAGGTCCAGTTTTTTGATGATATTGCGGGCGTATTCCGGCTCTATCCCCGCTTCAAGGGCCTTTGCGCAGTAACGGGCCCAGAAGGAGCCCGGCCAGAACCCGAGCCCAAGGGTGCATCCGGTCTGCCTTCCCAGAGTGAACGCCTGTTTTAACGCCTCCAGACCATCTTTTTCCTCCGCGCGGCCAAAGGCGAGGGTCGCCTTCATAATCGCCCAAACGTATTCAAGGGTCCCCATCCCCGCAATAATCTTTCCAGCGCTTTCGAGGGCCCGCTCCGCTTCAGCCCAGTCCTGTTGTCTGAGAAGCGTTTCGGCCAATATCAGGAGGTTCCATGCTTCTCCAACAACCGGCATTCCCGCCTCATTTGCCATTATTATCGATTTCTCAGCCAGGGTCCTGGCATCGGAAAGATTTTCCAGCAGCAGGTTGTACCAGGCCAGCACATGAAAGTAAAGCATATGCACCACGGCCCGCTCCGGTCCAGCGCCCGCCTTAATGCCTGCCAGATGTTTTTCAATCAAGGGGATATCCCTCTTTGTAAGCGCGCTAAGCGCCCCGTAATAATGGAACCAGATGTCCAGCATATGGATGCCGGTCCTGGCGGCCAGCTCAAGACCTTCGGCGACAAGGCCGATCGCCGTTTCCGGCTCGCCGAAAGAGGAGTAAAAATACGCCTGCGACATCGTTGCGCCCAGCTTATAAAGAGGCATGGCCAAGCCGGAGCCCATTGCCCTTTCCACCTCGTGCGCCAGGACCCTGCACATGCCGGCATCCCCATGCAATGTGTAATACGTGATCGCGCTGTGATGGATCTTCAGCCAAAGCCCCGGCGCTGGGATTCTTTTGGACAGGGACAAGCTGCGTTCCACCCAGTCCCTTGTATCGGGATGGCCTGTCCGTCTCCAGATGAGCGCGTCTGCCATGCTGGATACTACCCAGGCCTCGACTTCCTGCGAAGGAAAGGACGGCTGGCGGCCCAGGCGCTCATAAAGCCAGTCGATCCACCGGTCTAGGGGTTTGAAACCGTCCCAGGCCATTATGATGGCCTCAACCGCGCCCGACCAGGAAAGGAGTTCTCCCATCTCATCTGCCTGTTTCGAAAAAAGCTGGAAGGCGATATTGAAAAAATGGAGACCCTCCGCTGGGGCAAAAGGAAGCCGGCATACGCCTTTCCAGTAAAGCAGCCAGGGGGCATTTTCAAGTATGCCTGGCGGGACTGCGTCTATCCATCTTTCCAGGATGCCGTGCCTGCCCTGCTCGATGAGTGTGCGCGCTCCGGTGAGGACCAGCGGGACCAATTCCCCCCAGTCCCCGGTTTCCAGAAAAAGCTCCGCCGCGTCCTCGGTTTGACCAGCCGAGGCAAGCAGGTTTGCCGTGTCCTTTTTCAGGAGATCCAGTTCACCGGCGGCAAGGCAGGCCTGCGCCCTGTGCCGCAAAAAATCCCTGAAAAGCGGATGGTACTGATAGATCGCCTTCTGGCCTGAATGCCTTGTGGTGAAATAATTGTTCAGACTCAAATTCTCAAGGAACTGCGCGGCGCCGCCAGTCCCGGCGAGCTTCCCTGCGTTTTCGGTTGAGATGATAGGCAAAAAGGCGGTTCTGAGCAGGAAATTCCTCAGTCCCTCGCCCGCCCTTTCAAAGAATTCGTTTGCGAAGTAGTCAAAAATTCCGGAATGCCTCACCTCCGCATCGAGGGCATAAGGTATCCCGCAGGTCCGCATGTGCTCAAGCATCAGGGTGATCCCCGCGATCCAGCCGTCAGTTTTTGCATGCAATCTTTCAAGGCCTGTTTCAGCTATTTCGCGGGCCTTGTCCTTCAACCGGTCCCGGACGAACCCTTTCATCTCCTCAATTGTGAAACGTATCTCGTCCCATCCTATGGAACCCATCAGGCCATTTGCACGGAACCTGGAAAACCGCTGATGCGGCCCACTCCTGCTGATCACGAACAGGCTCAAATTTTCCGGCAGCACAGAGATGCCCGCGGAGACGGCCTCGTGCAGGCGGGACTGAGCGGGGGCCTCCTGATAATTGTCGAGCACAATAATAAAAGGAGGCTTGATCCGCCGGGACATCTCTTCGAAATAGTTTTTCGAAAAGACGGAGATGCTCATCCGGTATTCGGGGGTGAAAAAGGGCATCGGCTTCCGTACGCCGGGACGGACCTTTTTTATGGCTTGCCCCATGAAGGAAAAAAAGGACGCGATGTCTCCGTCTCTTTCGTCTACCTGGTACCAGAGGCAGGGCAGTTTCGAGTGCTCAATGTAGCTTGAAACAAGTGTGGTCTTGCCGGAGCCCGCCGGGCCGGATACCCAGACAACCGGCCGGTCACGGCGGCAATCATCCACTAAATTGAAAAGGCGCTTCCGTAAAAAAACCTGCGCGACCTTAGGTCTTGTGATTTTAACCATAGCGGCCGAAATCCCCTCTCAAAAGCTTGTATGTGGCCGGATTTTATCATAATTAGACCCCGGTTGAATACGAAACTGCAGCTGCAAATATCATTAATATCTCCAGTATATATTGCCTTTTTGAAAAGACCGTCTGTGCGGATTTGCGAAAATAACCTTTATTCTGGAAAAAAATTCTTTTTTGCAGAATTTGCCCAGTACTTTGGTATCCGCTTCACGGCATCGGGATACTAAACTTGAAGGGGCTACCTGGTATCCGGTTCAGGTCTTCAAAGCTGCTCTTTTCAGGTTCAATTCCGCACGGGAGGGTTCTGCCGCGCTTAGCGGCGCATTTGTATCATAGGCAAAATATTGATACCTTTTTGCAATGATGTCTTATTTGATCTGAAGCTTGAAAGCGCAGTCGCCCGTACAAAAGCCGGAAGAGCCTTTTTTCTAGAGTATATCTTCGATCCTGGCCGCCACTTCTTCCGGGCTTACTATGGCGCCCCCCGGACGGCCGTATGAGAACACTTTTGCCCGGCCGTTTATGGAAAGCCTTACGTCCTCGACCATCTGGCCCGCGTTTAATTCAAAGACGAGGAATTTCTTGACCTTTCCGGAAAGCATTTCGAGTTCCCTTTCCGGGAAGGGGAAAAGCGTAATGGGCCGGAAGAGCCCCACTTTCCGCCCTTTTGCCCTCAGGGCGTCCACGGCGGAAAAGGCTATTCGTGCCGCGATGCCGAAGGCAACGATTACCGCCTTTGCGTCTTCAGTCCTGTAGGAATGGGAAAGGGTCTCTTTTTCCCTCATGAGGCGGTACTTGTCCTGCAGCCGCCGGTTCCTTCTTTCAAGCTCGCCCTCGCCCATGTAAAGGGATTTTATGACATTTGATTTCCTGCCGGAACAGCCGGTGAGTGCCCAGGTTTTTTTAGGCAGACGCGGTTTTTTGTAGGGGGTCATCCGGACAGGCTCCATCATCTGCCCAAGGATCCCGTCGGCCAGTATCATCGCAGGGTTCCTGTATTCGTCGGATTTGTCAAAGGCAAGCATGGTCAGGTCCCTGATCTCCTGGACGCTGTAAGGCGCGTATACCATGAGCTTGTAATCTCCGTGGCCGCCGCCTTTTACGGCCTGAAAATAGTCCGCCTGGCTTCCGGAGATATTTCCCAGTCCTGGGCCGCCCCTTTGCACATTGGCTACCACAGCCGGAAGCTCCGCCCCCGCAAGGTAAGAGAGCGCCTCCTGCATAAGGCTTACCCCCGGGCTGCTTGAAGTGGTCATGGACCTTGCCCCGGTTGCCGCCGCGCCGTACACCATGTTGATCGCGGCAAGCTCGCTTTCGGCCTGGACAAAAACCCCTCCGGTCTCGGGCATCCGCCAGGACATGTGCTCTGGGATCTCATTCTGGGGAGTTATCGGATAAGCTGCATAAAAGGAGCACCCCGCGCTGATGGCCGCCTCGGCCAGCGCCTCATTGCCGCGAAGCAGGATCTTTATTTCCGGTCTTTTTTTCATTCGCCAAATTTTGAGGCTTTTAAAAGAAAAAAATTTTTCCGGAGGATGTGTAAAAAAACAGAACCCCTCCCGTAACAGGCCAGATTTTAACATAAACTGGTGTCTATTGACAGGCATCCGGCCCATGGGTTAGCCTGAGAGGTAATCTGCGGAGAGGAAAAACCCCAGATAGAAAAGGAGATTTTGGCATATGCCCGAAGCGAGGATAAAATTCCAGGACGGTATGCGATTTTCGGCGATCACTGGCAGCGGCCACGAGGTCATGATGGATTCAAGCCAGGAGTTCGGCGGGCAAGACACCGCGGCCAGACCAATGGAATTGCTTCTGGCCGGGCTCGGCGGCTGCACCGGCATGGACGTGATATCGATACTCAGGAAGAAAAAGCAGGAAGTCACCAGCTTTGAGATAATAGTCAAGGGGAACAGGGCGGAAGACCACCCCAAAAGATACACCGGCATAGAAGTGGAGTTCGTGATAAAAGGGAATAACTTAAGCGAAGAGGCGGTGAAGAGGGCTGTTGAGCTTTCCATGGACAAATATTGCTCGGTGAGGGCAACGCTTGAGGGCAGCACCCCGGTGAAATATCATTACAAGATCGGGTAGCCCTGGTAGATGAGGTTTGGAATTTTCCTTTTACCCCTAGCCTTTGGGAGAGGGGATAAGGGGTGAGGTGAGTAAAAACTCTCCCCCAAGCGAATTTAAATGGATAAAAAACATCCAGGTTTTTTCTTTTTTCTGCGGCAGATCGCCACACTTTCTTTCATTGGTTACGTTCCGGCCGCCCAGGGGACTTTCGGCACGCTCGTTGCGGCAATCCTGGTATGGCTTTTAAAACCGGGGCCGCTTCAGCTTGTTTTCTTTGCCGTATTTGCCATATTAATAGGGGTCTATGCGGCCGGGCAGGCCGAGCTTGTGCTTGGCAAGGACTCCCGCCATATCATCATCGACGAATTCGCTGGCTACCTGGTGAGCGTCCTGTTCCTGCCCCTTTCGGCCCTTTCGGATGGTTACCTCGTGGCCGCCTTTGTGTTGTTCAGGGCGTTTGATATTTTGAAACCTCCACCAATAAGGCAAATGGAGAACCTGCCCGGCGGCGTGGGGGTTATGGCTGATGATATCGCGGCCGGCATTGCCGCAAACATCCTCCTTCACCTATGGAGGCTGATATCTGCATGAAGGGAAAATGAAAATGTATATACCCCTCCTTTTCCTTTATCCGGTTCGTTGAAATGTCAGGTTCCATCAGATGTTTTGTGGCGGTTGAGCTTCCTGAGGAATTAAGAGACCGGATAGCGGCGGATACAGCTTTTTTAAAAAAGAGCACGGCGGGAAAAAATGTCAAATGGGTACCGCCTGAAAACCTGCATCTTACGATAAAGTTCCTTGGCCAGGTGACCGAAGACCATATCCCGGAGCTGACCGGCCTTCTGAAAGAGGCCGTGAGCGGGATCAGACCCTTTGAGATCGAGGTGGCGGGCGCGGGCGTATTCCCTGGGCACGGCTCTCCCAGGGTCTTCTGGGTGGGGATAAGAGACCCCCAGATGCTTTTGGCGGGGCTTGCGCGGAATGTAGAGGAGACACTGGGGAAGGCCGGTTACGGGCAGCAGGAAAAAGGGGGATTTTCCCCGCACCTCACCCTTGGGAGACTCAAAGAACCTCGGGCCATGGGCTCCATGTCCTCTTTTGGAAGGGGCGGAGAAGGGCGGGAGGAAGCCAGAAGGCTGGCTGATGAGCTTGCTACCCTTAAGGATGCCTTATTTGGTAAGATAAATCTCGAAAATATCAGCCTTATGCGGAGTGAGCTTGGTCCGGGAGGGGCCAGGTACAGCAGGTTGGCGAAGATCGAATTCGGCGGTTTTTAGTTTTTTTAAGGACAAAAAACATAAAACAAAAACGCGCCCAAAGATTAAAAAAATAAAAAACAAAAACCTTTTTGTGAAAGGGGAGATGGAAGCCATGAACAAGGAAAAGACAAAGGCCCTCGAGATGGCCATTGCGCAGATAGAGAAGAATTTCGGCAAGGGCGCGATAATGAAGCTTGGGGCCGAAGGCGTAGCCGAGGGGGTTGCCGCCATTCCCACCGGCTCTCTCACCCTTGACATCGCAACCGGGATCGGCGGTTTCCCCAGGGGGCGTGTGATAGAGATATACGGGCCTGAGTCTTCGGGGAAGACCACCCTGGCGTTGTCCGCCATTGCGCAGGCGCAGAAAGAGGGCGGGGTAGCCGCTTTTATAGATGCCGAGCACGCCCTGGACATAAACTACGCAGGCAAGCTTGGCGTCAACGCGGGGGAACTGCTCATCTCTCAGCCGGACACGGGGGAGCAGGCCCTTGAGGTGGCCGAAACGCTGGTCAGAAGCGGAGCGGTGGATGTAATCGTTCTGGACTCGGTTGCAGCCCTCGTGCCGAAGGCGGAGATAGAAGGGGACATGGGGGATTCACTTCCGGGCTTACAGGCAAGGCTCATGAGCCAGGCATTAAGAAAGCTCACTGCGGCCATAGCCAAATCCCGCACGACCGTCATATTCATAAACCAGATCAGGATGAAGATAGGTGTGATGTTCGGGAACCCGGAGACGACCACGGGCGGCAATGCGCTTAAGTTTTATGCAACGATGAGGCTGGATATAAGAAAGATAGAGGGCATTAAAGAAAATCAGGAGCTTACAGGAGGAAGGGTCCGCGTCAAGGTCGTAAAGAACAAGGTGGCGCCGCCCTTCAGGCAGGCTGAATTCGATATATATTTCAACGAGGGCATCTCCAGAAACGGGGAGCTTATAGATATCGGAGTTGAAAAAGGCATCGTAGAGAAGTCCGGCTCCTGGTACAGCTACGGCGGGACCAGGATAGGGCAGGGCAGGGACAACGCAAAAGAGTACCTTAAGGGCAACCCTGAAGCCGCCTTGGAGATAGAGGCGAAGATTTTCGAGGTTGCGAACCTGAAACGGAGTAACGGAGCCAATGGGGACAAATGATGCCCCCGGGGGGCAAATAGAGATAAATGATCTCCTGAAAGAAGCCGTTGCCGCCGGGGCCTCCGATCTGCATATAAAAGTAGGCAGCCCCCCGGTCTTCAGGAGAAACGGCGCGCTTGAGTTAAGGGAAGGCAGCCCGGCTATCTCCAAGGAGGAGGCGGTGAGGCTTGCCTTCTCGGTCATGACCGCCCCCCAGAGAGAGCTTTTCAAGAAAGAGGCGGACCTTGATTTCGCGTACAGCATTTCCGGCCTTGGCAGGTTCAGGTGCAATGCTTTTTTGCAGCGGGGCACACTGGGCCTGGTGTTCAGGGTCATACCCACCAGGATACCGGGCATAGACGAGCTCACGCTGCCTCCCATACTGAAAAAACTGGCGCTTGAGGAAAGAGGTCTTGTGCTTGTCACCGGGACGACCGGAAGCGGCAAATCCACAACCCTTGCCGCCATGATAGACCATATCAACTCCACCAAAAGGGTGAACATAATGACCATCGAGGACCCTGTGGAGTATACGCACAAGGACAAAAAAAGCCTGCTTAACCAGCGGGAGGTTGGGGCCGACACGAAGAGTTTCGCGAAGGCACTCCGGTCCGCCCTCAGGCAGGACCCCGATGTTATCCTTGTCGGCGAGATGAGAGACTTTGACACTATCCAGACAGCCCTTATGGCTGCCGAAACAGGCCATCTGGTGCTAAGCACCCTGCACACGCTTGACGCCTCGGAGACGGTAAACAGGATAATATCTTTTTTCCCGCCTTATCACCAGCACCAGGTCCGCATACAGCTGGCGGCCATCCTGAGGGGCATAACATCCTTAAGGCTCCTTCCGAGAGCCGATGGAAAAGGCAGGGTGCCGGCGGTGGAGGTGCTCATCGCCACTTCCACCATAAGAGACTGCGTTACCGACCCTGCCAAGACTTCCCTGATACATGATTTTATAGAGCAGGGGAAGGTCCATTACGGCATGCAGACGTTCGACCAGTCCATTCTGGAACTCTTTGAGACCGGGCTCATAACCTATGAGGAGGCCCTCAAGCAGGCGAGCAACCCGGAAGACCTGGACCTCAAGGTCAAGGGCGTGCGCAACACCAAGGAGATGTTCGACCAGAAGGGCGGGGGAGACATAAGTATTGAGCGGTTCTCCCGCTGACATAAAAAAGCCGGGCGGGCGTTTTTTCTTCCTGAGAGCAAAATGTGCTTTTGTCCTCCCAAAAGGAAAGCCTTCCTCCTGCAGGGATAAAGGGGCAAGGAGTGAATGACGCCTTCCGTTACGCCCTCAGGCTCCTTGGTTACAGAGGCAGAAGCAGCGCGGAATTGCGGGAAAAGCTGGGCCTGAAGGGTTTTACCGGTCAGCAGGCCGATGAAGTCTTGCAAAAGCTGGAAAGACTTGGTTATATAAATGATTCGGCCCTTGCAGGGGCGCTTACGAGGCTTGCCAGGGAGACACGGAGGCTGGGCAGGCTCGGGGCCAGGGGTTATCTGCTTAAAAGGGGCATATCCGCTGGGCTTGCCGAAGAAGCGCTCGCGGGATATGATGAATTTGAAGGGGCCATGAGTACGGCTCTTAAAAAGCTGAGGACCATGGAAAGGGCCGGCCGGGAGGCAGGGAGTGAAAGCCCTGAGGAACGGAAAAGAAACGCTGAAGCGCGGAAAAGAAAATTATATGGCGCACTGTCGCGCCGGGGTTTTTCTTCCCAAACGATAAGGCAGGTTTTTTTAAAATTAGAGGAGGAAGATTAATGAAAGCGAAGAGCACTTTTGTAGCTGTCTTTTTTCTTGCGGTTGTTTTTTTCCTTATGGGCGCCATGGGCTGCCAGCAGGAAGTAAGATATTCGCCTTCCGAGATAAGCGGATATCCTGAGGCCACCCAGAAGCTCATAAGAGAAGGGAAAGTATCCATGGGCATGACGCCGGATGAGGTGAGGTATGCCTGGGGCGCGCCGTCTGAGGTGAATATCCTGTCCCCCACAAAGGATGGCAAAAGCAGGCAGCAGTGGGTATACAAGGACACGCTCTCTCTTTCCAAAACTAGTCTTTTCTTTACGGACGGAAAGGTAACCGAGATGACGTCCTCGGGGATATCTTCCAGGAAATTCATTTCCCCGAACACCGAAATTAAATGAAAAGCTCCGAAATAAGGAAGGCCTTCCTGGATTTTTTCAGGAGCAACGGACATGAGGCGGTAAGAAGCTCCTCTCTTGTGCCGGCTGGCGACCCGTCTCTTCTTTTCACCAACGCGGGCATGGTCCAGTTCAAGCGCGTATTCCTTGGCGAGGAGACCCGTCCCTACGGCAGGGCCACTACCTGCCAGAAATGCATGCGCGCCGGCGGTAAGCATAACGATATTGATAATGTGGGGCATACGGCGCGGCATCACACTTTTTTTGAGATGCTGGGCAATTTTTCCTTCGGTGACTATTTCAAACGGGATGCCATCGGGTTTGCCTGGAAGCTGCTTACCGGGGTGTACGGACTCCCGGCTGAAAAACTGTGGGTTACGGTCTATGAGGAAGACGATGAAGCGGCGGGGCTTTGGCAGGAAGTGGCGGGTGTCCCCGCAGAACGCATCGTCAGGCTCGGGGCCAAGGACAATTTCTGGCAGATGGCCGACACCGGGCCCTGCGGCCCCTGCTCGGAGATAATCATAGACCAGGGCTCGTCGATAGGCTGCGGAAAGCCGGAATGCAAGCCGGGTTGCGACTGCGACAGGTACCTTGAGATATGGAACCTTGTGTTCATGCAATATAACAGGGATGAGTCCGGGGCGCTCACCCCGCTTCCAAGGCCCAGCATAGACACCGGCATGGGACTTGAACGGGTCGCGGCGGTACTGCAGGGCAAGCTCAATAATTTTGATTCGGACCTGTTTTCCGGGATCATAGCCTCCATCGAGGCCCGCTCCGGCAAAAAATACGGCCCTGATGAAAAATTGAACATCCCGATCCGTGTTATTGCCGATCATCTGAGGTCGATCTCTTTTCTGCTTGCGGACGGGGTTACTCCTTCCAATGAGGGCAGGGGATACGTCCTCAGGCGGATCATAAGGAGGGCCTCCCGGTACGCGAGGAAGCTGGGCCTTGAAGGTCCGTCGCTGTGGAGCATGGTGGATTCCGTCCCCGCCGCGATGTCCTCAGTTTACCCGGAGCTTGCGTTGGAGGCCGAACGCACAAAGACGGTGCTCCGTTTCGAGGAGGAGAGGTTCTCAAATACCCTTGAGCAGGGCATGAGGCTGCTTGACGACCTCCTCTCCGCCCTTAAAAAAGAGGGTAAAAGGGCTATTCCCGGCAGCGAGGTCTTTAAACTTTACGACACCTTCGGATTCCCGCTGGATATCGTGAGGGATGTGGCCGCGGAGGAGAACTTCGCCGTGGACGAAGAGGGTTTTACCCGGGAGATGCAGGTCCAGAGAGAACGTGCGCGGGCGTCTTGGGTGCAGGAAGAGGGCGCCGCGGAATCCATATACAGGGAGCTTGCCGCGGAGCTTGGCCCTACGGATTTTGTAGGCTATGAGACCTTGAGGACCGGGGCCGTGGTTAAGGCCATAATTAAAGACGGCCATGTGGTTGAAGAGATCGGCAAGGGCGAAGAGGCTCTTGTCGTACTGGATAAAACGCCCTTTTACGGTGAAAGCGGCGGACAAGTGGGCGACAAGGGCTGGATAGGCTCCGGAAAAAGCTCGTTGATGGTTTTCGATACCAAAAAACCGATTGATGGTTTTATAGCGCACCATGTGAAAGTGGAAAACGGCAGCCTTAGAGTTTGGGACAGCGTCGAGGCCCATGTGGATGAACCCATCAGGAAGGCGGTGATGGGGAACCACACGGCCACGCACCTCCTTCATTCCGCGTTGAGGGCGGTCCTAGGGGAGCATGTAAAACAGGCTGGCTCTCTGGTGGAGCCGGAGAGGCTGCGGTTTGACTTTACTCATTTCTCCGGGCTGACGGCCCATGAACTGGAAGAAGTGGAAGACATCGTCAACAGGGAGATAATGGCCAACCGGCCCGTAGAGACCGTGCAGATGGCCGTGGAGGAGGCGATCTCCCGCGGGGCTACCGCCCTTTTTGGTGAAAAATACGGCGAAAACGTCAGGGTGGTCAGCGTCCCTTCCGTTAGCAAGGAACTCTGCGGCGGCACGCATGTGAGGGCGACCGGGGAGATAGGGCCTTTTATGATCGTGGCTGAGGGTTCCGTCGCCTCCGGCATTCGGAGGATAGAGGCCTTTACCGGGCAGGCGGCATTTGCTTTTATAAGGGCCAAGAGAAATGAGTTGAAGGACATGGCCGCTCTGCTTAAGACCGACAAGCCCCTGGAGAAAGTAAGCGAGCTTATCGAACGGCTGAAGTCCGTGGAGAAGGAGCTTCAGAAGACCAGGACAGTTTCCGCCATGGGAGTGGCCGGGGAGCTAATGGACATGGCAAGGCCTGTCAACGGCGTGAAGGTGCTTTCCCAAAAGATATCCGGTTTCAATCAGAAAGAGCTGCGGGAACTGGCCGACGGTCTCAGGGACCGCATCGGCTCCGGTGTGATCGTCCTTGCGACAGGAGAAGGCGCGCTCCTGGCCACTGTTACAAAGGACCTTACCGGGAAGGTAAAGGCCGGTGATATACTGGGAGAGGTGGCGGCCCTCGCCGGTGGAAGGGGCGGAGGGAAGCCGGAACTGGCCCAGGGCGGGACAAAAGAGGTTGAAAAACTGGACAGTGCCCTTCAAAAGGTATACGATATGGTCGAAAAGAGGATCAGAAACGGATAAAGAGACCTGGAAGAAAAATTAAAAAGTTAAATTGAATAAAGTAAAACCTATCAAAGCGGGGGTTTCTAATGATAACGGATATTATCAGGAAAACGCTGCTGGCAGGGGTCGGCATTCAGGAGAAGTTCGGTGAGCTTGTCGATGACTTTGTAAAAAAGGGAGAGCTCAGCCAGTCACAGGGTGCCAAACTGATAAGGGAATGGACCGACATAGCTGAAAAAAGCACCTCGGAGTTCAATAAATCGGTAGGCGAGGTGGTTGAAAAGGCGCTCCAGAAGATGAATCTCCCAACGAAGGACGACGTGGAGGCCATGAGCCGGAAGGTCCAGGCGTTGTCTCTGCGGGTCAAGAGGCTGGAGGCGCGGAGCGGGCCCGAAGAGAAGATAATACCTGACGAGTAAGGCGGAATCCGGAAAAATAAAATAAAAAAATAAAAATATGCCCGTCCCGGAAATCCTTTTTTGAATCCCTTTTTACGCAAGCGCTATAAGACGGCAAGAAGACTGCAGCAGATAATAAACGTCTTCTTGAAATATGGCTTCGGCCGCGTAGTGGATGAAGGCCGTCTTGGCCGCTACGTGCCTTTCCTCACACGCCTCAGGGCCTTTGGGCAGTGGCCTTCGCTCAAATCCCCCGGCATGCCGCGCAATTTAAGGCTTGCCTTCGAGGAGCTTGGCCCCACCTTCATAAAACTTGCGCAGATACTCTCGGCCAGGCCGGACGTTGTGGGCCCGGAGTACGCGGACGAGTTCAAAAAACTCCAGGATGAGGTCCCGCCTTTCCCCGGTTCAAAGGCCAGAATGGTCATAGAGGAAGAACTAAAGGTCCCGATGGCGAAGGTCTTCCTCCGTTTTGACGAGACCCCGATAGCCGCGGCCTCCATTGCCCAGGTCCACAGGGCGGTGCTTATGGACGGCTCCAGGGTGGTTGTAAAGGTCCAGCGCCCCGGCATCAGTCAGACCATAGAAGAAGACATATCTATCCTTACCACGATCGCACGCCTGACGGAGAGGCATATTGCGGGCGTGCGTTTTTTTAACCCGATGGGAGTGGTGGACGAGTTCGCCCGCACTGTAAGGAAGGAGATGAACTTCGTACAGGAGGCGAAGAACTGCAACCGCTTCAGGCGGAATTTCGAAGGCAACCCGGATATCCGGTTCCCCAGGATATACGGTGAGTATCTGACGGAGAAGGTGCTGGTCATGGAGCGCATAGACGGCGTGCGGATAGACAACATAAAGAGCATAGAGGAGGCCGGGTTCGACCGGAAAAGGCTTGCAAAGCTGGGGGTGGACGCATATTTCAAGATGGTCTTCACGGACGGCTTCTTTCATGCCGACCCCCATCCGGGAAATATCTTCGTCATGCCGTCGGGCCAACTGGCCTTTCTGGATTTCGGCATCGTCGGTGTAGTCACGAGCGAGATTAAGGACGCCCTGGCCAGCACCCTCATAGCCCTTATAAACAAGGACTACGACCGATTGATAGAAAACTATTTCACCCTTGGATATGTTCAGGAAGACGTGGATCCGGAGGTCTTCCGGCGGGAATTCAAATCGAGGCTTGCCGACCTGCTTGAGCCCATGTACGGGCTTACGCTTGAGGAAATAAACCTCCCGGAATACCTTGAGGCGTTTCTGATGCTGGCCATGCGCCACAACCTGCGCATACCGGGGGAGTTGATGCTTATCAATAAATCAAT
>JAKAMR010000120.1 GCA_021812785.1 Nitrospirota bacterium | reverse complement strand
CAATCGTACATTCCCCCATGTCGTTGTTATGATTGCACAGTAATTCGACATGGGTTTAATAAATCCTATTGGTTCCGGCTTGTCCGGGTTAGGGCTTGGCGCTTTTAAAAATGGACTTTCTGACCAGTCTCCTAGTTTTATATGGGTTTTATATGGGGCTGATCGGGTAGTGTGGCAATATCTTCTAAAACGCTTATTTCACCTTTTACCTGTAACGCTAGGAGTTTCTATCATCACCTTTGGGCTGATTAACCTCGCCCCAGGTGACCCGGCGGAATTGATTTGCGGACCGGCGGGGTGGAACCTACCCAGGAAGCGGTAGAGGCTTTCCGGGAAGAGCTGGGGTTGAACGACCCTCTTTATGTACAGTACGGGCGCTGGTTGTGGAACGTGTGCCGACTGGATCTGGGCAAGTCTTTTCGCACCGGGCAGCCCGTGGCGGAGGAAATCCTTTCCCGCTTTCCGGCCACCCTCGAGCTGGCATCTTTGCCTGGCCGGGCGTGGGGAAGTTCGCCGTGGATTCCATCTTCAACCGGGACTACCCGGTGATCCAGGGATACGCCCTTTTCATGGCCGTGGTCTTTGTGCTGGCCAACCTTCTGGTGGATATATCCTACGTTTTCCTTGACCCGCGGATCCGCCTGGAAAGGGGAGGGTAGATCTGAGTATGTTATGAACGTTGTTTTCCGCCTGAAAAAATTGTAGAAAGGCAAAAAGGAGCAAATTCGAGCACTCGCGCTACTTTGAGGACAGTGCGGCCTCAGAACGGAGGTGAAGTAATGGTCGATTTTCTTCTTCTCAGCACCATTGATAATACCCGGGAGCTCAGAGAAGCTCTGGCAGAGATCAGGGCGGAATACGGAGAAATTCTTTCGGTCAAAAAAATCTATTTCTCCGACTGGGAGCGGGGGACAATTGACCCGGGACAGGTGGAAGAAGCGGTAAAAAGCGCCTGGGTTATTCTCGTGGACATCCGGGGACAGACGGAATTCACGGACCGGCTTCGGGAGTTGATGACCGGGAGCGCCGCCACGGTGGTGGTTCTGGTCGGCGGCAGCCGCGACATTCTTTCCCTCACCCGGATGGGTTCTTTTTCCGGGGCCGATCTTCCCCGGCGCGAGGGGCGCTTTGACATCGAAGCTTACCTGAAAGCGAGGAAGTTTGCCGGGATTGCCAAAAAACTGGGCTCAGTTCTCCCCGTGGGCAAGCTTAAGCACATGCGCAACTGGGTGCTGGCCTGCGAATATTACGCCGAGGGCGGCAAAGAGAACCTCAAAAACCTGTTTCTTTTCCTGCTGCGGGAATACTGCGGGGCAAAGGTGGAGGTCAAACCGCCACAAAAAATGCCTGACTGGGGGATCTGGTGGCCTCCTGAACGCTACTTTACCGACCTGAAGGCTTTTAAGACTTCTGTAAGGTGGGACGAGGGCAAGCCTGCCGTGGGCGTTTTCTTTTACGGCGGCATGCATTTTGCCGACTGCGCACCGATGGTGCAGGCGCTGGCGAAGGAATTGGGAGACGAGGTCAACCTCATCCCTGTTTTTTCCAAGGCAGAATACAACCTTACGGCTTTCCGTTCCTGCTTCTTTGATGAAGGGCGTCCGGCGGTTGACCTCGTGGTTAACCTGCAGTATTTCCGGTTGCACGGCGGGCCTTACGGCGGGGTGCCCGAACCAACTTACCGGTTGCTGTCCGAACTTGGCGCTCCGGTGCTGACGGGGTTTCGGTCCTACACGACGGAGATAGCCGAGTGGCAGAGAGAGAACCGGCTGAGTCCTCTAGAAATCACCCTCGGTGTTATGTTACCGGAGCTGGATGGCTGCATAGAGCCGGTTTACGTAGGGGGACTCGAGTCCCTCGGAAAAGATGAGGTGTTGGGCGGGGAAGTAAAGGAAGCCCGTGCCCTGCCCGAAGGGATAGAGAGGCTTGCCGGGCGGGTTCGCAAGTGGCTCGCCCTGCGGCGCAAGCCCAACGCCAGCAAAAGGCTGGCCGTCATTCTTTACGACTACCCCCCGGGAGAAGCTAACCTGGGCAGCGCTGGTTATCTCGATGCCCTGGAAAGCCTGCGGATCTTTCTCGAAAGGCTGGCGGCCGCCGGGTACCGGGTGGAAATTCCCGCGGAGGACTTGGGGGAATTTCTTTTATCTCGCGGGGTGGTGAACACCCCTGAGTGGCAGATGGCTCCTCCTGGGATAGCAGTGGATGCGGCGGTTTACCGCCGGTGGTACGGCGAGCTGCCGCCGGATCTGCGGGCGCAAATCGAAAGGCACTGGGGAGAACCGCCGGGAACCGTAATGGCCAGGAATGCCCAGATTCTGATTCCCGGCGTGGTGGCAGGCAACGTTTTCATTGGCGTGCAGCCGTCGCGCGGTGTTCACGAGAACCCCGAGAAAGCCTATCACGACAAAGAATTGCCGCCTCACCACCAGTACCTCTGTTTTTACTGGTGGTTGCAAAAAGAACTTCGGGCGGACTGCATCATCCACTGGGGTATGCACGGCACCCTGGAGTTCACCAGGGGCAAAGAAGCCCCGGTGTCGCGCCGATGTTTTCCGGATATTCTGGTCGGCGACGTTCCCCACCTCTACTATTACTGGGTGGGAAATCCCTCGGAATCCACGATTGCCAGGCGGAGAAGCTACGCGGTGACGGTTTCCCACGCCTCGCCGCCGGTGATTGCCGCCAGCCTTTACGGCGAGTACTTAGAGCTGGAGGAACTGCTGGCGGAGTACCGGAAAGCCGAGGGACGGGATAAGGAGACCCTGGCCGGGGCGATTAAAGAAAAAGCGCAGGCGCTCTCCATGCCTGCCGGGGATCTGGCAGAACTGGAAGTCTATCTTTACCGGATGAAGAGGCGGCTCATCCCCAAAGGTTTGCACGTTCTGGACAGGCAACTGGCGGGGGAGGACTTGATTGCCTACTTGACGGCCCTTGTCCGGTTTGACCGGGAAGTGCCTTCATTTTACCGGATGGTGGCCGAGAGAAAGGGCTTTTCCTCCGAGAATCTCGCCCGGGAACCTGAGGCATTTGTTGCTGTCGACCGCGAAGTGCACCAGGCGATAGGTCGCTGGCTGGCGGGGGATGAGACGGCCCTGCCGCCGGAAACAGGCCGGTATCTTGCCGGGGTAAGGGAAAACATTGCCCGCTCGCAGGAAAGCGCGGGGCTTCTTTCGGCACTGGATGGGCGCTACCTTCTTCCCAACCTGGCCGGAGATCCGGTGCGTTCTCCTGAGGTTTACCCTGTCGGCCGGAATATGTATGAGTTCGACCCGCGGCTCATACCCACCTCCCTGGCGCTAAAGCGCGGGGAGGAAGCGGTAAAGGCTATTCTGGAGGGATTTTACCGTACGCACGGGCGCTACCCGGAAACAGTGGGGATGGTGCTGTGGGGTTTCGAGACGCTGAGCACGGGGGGCGAAACCATCGCCCAGATCCTGGCTTATCTCGGCGTGCGCCTGGTCCGGAAGGAAAGCCCCTGGTTCAAGGAACTGGAGCTTATTCCTTTAGAGGAGCTCGGCAGGCCTCGCATTGATGTTCTGGTGACCATCTGCGGTATCTTCCGCGACATATGTGGTTCTCAGATTGAACTAATCAATCGAGCAGTTGAACTGGCAGCCGGCGCTGCGGAGCAAGAAGAGATGAATTTTATCCGCAAACACAGTTTGGGAATGGCAGCAGAACATGGTAGTGTCAGCCGGGTGCGGGTGTTCGGGCCTCATGCTACGGAATACGCCACGTCAATGCGGGCACTGGTCGAGAGCGGGATCTGGCGGGAGGAAAAGGAGCTTGTAGAAAGTTATGACAACTCTATGTGTTACTGCTATCACCGGGGCAAGGTTCAGGAAAACCGTGCTCTCTTCGCCAGGCTTCTCTCTACTATCGATGTAGTTTCGCAAGCAAGGCACAGCACGGAATACGAATTCACCGATCTCGACCATTACTACGAGTTTTTTGGCGGGCTTTCCCGGAGCGTGGCGGAAAAGAAAGGAAAAGCTCCCGAACAGTGGGTGGTGGACACCACGGAAGAAATTACCGAAGTGGCCGATGTGGGCTTGGTTATTGACCGGGCGGTGAGGACGCGGCTTTTCAACCCCAGGTGGATTGACGAGATGCTGAAGCACCAGCACCACGGCGCCCAGAAGATAGCCGAGCGGCTGGAATATCTGATCGGCCTCAAAGCCACCACTGGCCAGGTAAGCGAGTGGGTTTTCCACGAGGCGCTCCACCGCTTCCTGCTGGACCAGGACATGCGCCGCCGGTTGGCGGAGAACAACCGCTTTGCCGCCCTGGAAGTAGCCAGGCGTATCGCTGAAGCCATGCGCCGGGGCTATTTCAACTGCAAAGATGAAGAGTTGACCGAATTCCAGAACGCGGTACTTGAACTGGAGGGCTGGATTGAAGAGAAGGCTTAACTTCGGGTTTGCCCGGAAAAAAAGGGGGAGGCATAAGGATGGCCGACCTTCATGTCGGTGAGGTATTAAGGCCGAAGTTTATTACCGGTAGCCGTTCTTTGTTTAGCGGGGCGAATGCAAGGCTCTGGCAGGATAAACTGGCTCTTTTGGGGCTGGTGATCATCCTGGCCGTTGATTTCGGATCTCATTACCTGCGCGCCGCGGGGAGCAGCCGGAGAGTATTACATTGCCAAATGGCTGCACCCGGAGCTCTTTAAAGACATAGACCCGGAGGCGGTGCATAAGGAAATGCTCGTCAAGTTTTACGGGGAGGAGTTAAAAGGTATATGGGTTTACCCGCCACTGAAATAAAAGAGACCGTTATTACCAGGTTGTAAGTCAAATATACCATAAAATTCCTTAACCAACAATTCTTAAGTGTAGAATAGCATTTTTATATTGTCACGGGCAGCGCGGTTATGCTGGTGGATTATAAGAAAACTTGAAAAAGCCTGCCGGAACTTCAGTCCCTGACGTTAGGGGAACGGAGGGTCATTGAGCGAGTGGTGGGGGTGCGGATGATTTTCTGGACTTGTTCACGCATAGCCAAGGCTTCGCCTGTATTCCATCGGACTTTTCGCACC
>JAKAMR010000035.1 GCA_021812785.1 Nitrospirota bacterium | reverse complement strand
TCAAAAGGAGGGAAAAGCATCTCCTTTAAGGTCTCGGCAAACAGGATCAGCACGCTCCCCAGCGTCCTGGTGAACCTGATGCATGCGGAACCCAGAAACTCCAGAAGCCTATACAGAGAAGGACCTCCTGGCATGGCCCCCCAGAGAGGTCATTATTTCATAAGGGTTGGTCCCGGCCAGGTCCGCAAGCTCCCCTCCCGTCACCCCGTCTCCTAGGAGCACCACCTCATCACCCTCCGAAACCCCTTTAATAGCCGTCACATCCAGCATTGTAAGGTCCATGCAGACCCTTCCGGCCACACGGGCCTTCTTTCCCCTCACCATGGCGTACCCTTTGTTTGAGAGGGCCCTTGAATATCCGTCCGCGTAGCCAACGGGCATGACCGCTATAAGGGACTCGCGCGCAGTAATGAACGTCCTGTCATAGCTTACCGGCTGGCCCTTGCCGAACTTTTTTATAAGGATGATCCTGGTCTTTATGTTCATCACTGGCTTGAGGCCGGTCTTGTCCCCCTCAAATGGAGAAGCCCCGTACAAAATAAGCCCCACCCTCAGCGCATCCAGATGTGCCTCCGGTAACAGCAGGGCCCCAGCGCTGCTGGAGATATGCGCAAAGGGGCGCAGACCCTTGAGCGCAAGCTCATTTCTGAGCGAGTTGAATTTTTCCAGCTGCAGCCGTGCAAAACCCATATTGTCCGGCCCCAGCTCCGAAAAATGGCTCATTAGCCCCTCCACCCGTATTCCAGGCAGGGATGCGATCTCCGCTACTTCCTTTGCCAAAAAAACATCATCGCCAAAAAGCCCCATCCTTCCCATGCCCGTATCCACTTTGACGTGGACGGCCAGCTCCCTTCCCCGTTTCTGAGCCTCTCTGGAAAAGCGCCTGGCCGACTTCTTTGAATGGACCACCGGTGTGAGCCCCAGGTCAAAAGCAGGCTGCGGCTCCTCATCAAAAAGCAAGAGTATGGGGCTCTTAACCCCTTCTTCCCTCAGCGTCCTGGCCTCTGACCCGTAGGCAACCGCAAGGGATAAAACACCCTCTTTCTGGAGTCTCTTTGCTACCCGCACCGCCCCGTGTCCGTAGGCGTCGGCCTTGACCACCGCGATCACATCCCCGCCTTTTCCCGGCACCCCCCCATGGAGGGATTTTATTTTTTCAAGATTGCCGGCCAGGGCGTCTAGGTCTATCCTGGCTTCCTGTCCTCTCAACATTAAATCATTCCCTTCATCTATCCTTAAAAATATTTTCCCGCCTGGAAATCCGCATCTTTTTCTTTTACCGGCCCGGCTTCCTTTTCCGTGGACTTCCGCCAGGCGGCGTGATGTTGATCTCGCCCCGCCCCGAGGCCTCCCGCCTGAAATTTTTTACGGCCGCGCCAAGGCCTCCAGCGACTTCCCTGAGCCTGGATCTCCCGGCCGCCAAAAGTACGATCAGAAGGATGATCAGCAGATCGCCGATTTTTATGCCCTCCGGGCATCGAATGTAGGGAATTTTCTATTAGTCATAGTCCGCTCGCTTGCCCTTCGCGGTACGCTCGCTGCCCATTTTAGAATACCTCCTGCTGCGTCCTGACAGGCTTTTTTTTATGTTTATTATTAAATGCCGTCTCCATTGCGCTCTTCAGATCATCCTCTGTATTAATGTTAATAAATGAGCGTCCCTGGGGGTCAATCTCTTTTACGGCATCTTCCTCAAGGAAACGGGTGGAAGCCGTCTCCAGGAACTTCCGAAGCGATAATTCCTTCTCACCGTTTAGTCCGGCCAGGATACTTTTTTCAAGCAACGGCAGGCACCGCGAACTATAGAACGAAAAAAGTGGCTCCGGCCGCCCCTGCCAGAGAGGGGCCAGAACATCCCACCCGGAGGTCCTTGTTTCATACAGCCTGGCCGCAAGCTCAACATTTATGGAAGGCATGTCGCAGGCAACAAAAAAGGCCTGCCCATCCGCATCCTCCATCCACGACAGGACCGAAAATATGCCCGTCATCGGCCCCCGCACAGGGTAGACATCCCCTACCAGCGGGACACCCAGATAGAAATATTTTTCTGGCTCGTTCGTGCTTATTGCCAGCCTGTCAAAATAGGCGGCGAGGCGGTCAAGGATGGTCTCTATGAGCCTCCTGCCACCGATATCGATGAGGCCTTTTGTGACGGGGAGCCTTTTGTTCTCCCCACCCGCGAGGACCACGGCAAGCATCAGGTTAGTTTATGAGAAAACAGCGAAAAAGACAAGGAACCGCAAGATCGGCCTTTTTGTTATGCGTCTTCCTGTTCGAGGGTTTTTAGTATCTCATCTATGAGGCCGATTGCGTCCTTGGCTGCGGCGTCGTCTATTTTCTGGATGGCGAACCCTGCATGGACGAGCACGTATTCCCCCACGGAGGCGTCCTCAGGAAGGAGCATCAGGTTTACCTTCCTTCTTGCTCCGTAGATGTCCACCGTGGCCTCGAAACCGTTTTTGACGATTATCTTTGAAGGTATGGCCAGGCACATATTTTATCTTACATCACCCCGTTTGTTTTCCCAACTTGTCCGCCTGCCACTTGCAGCCCGCTTCCCACTTGCCCGCTTCCCACTTGAATTAAAGCCCGCTTTTTCCTTTACGCTTATTCCCCAGCCGCCGAGCCTTCCCACCACGGCATCCGAAACGCCTGGAAGCGCTTTTTTTACCTCCGGGGAAAGCTCCAGCCCCAGATCGACAACTTTCGGCACGACGCCCACCAGGCAGGCGTGGGAGGGCCTTTTTTCCATGATGTCAAGTGCAAAGAAGAGGTCCTGCAGGCCTATCTGGTGGACCGAAAATTTTCCGGCAAGCACCGAGGGTATTTCCGGACCTTCAAGTATTTTTATGGTGCCGGGGGGCGCGCCTGAATCAATGGCGTCGATGACCAGCAGTTTTTCCGTGTCTTCAAGGTAAAAGATAAGGTCTAGTCCCAGCGTTCCGCCGTCCAGAAAACGGACGCTCTCCGGGAATTCATACCGTTCCCGGAGAGCGTCCAGCGCGCGAACACCCGCCCCTTCGTCGCCCATGAGGATATTGCCCAATCCCAGGACGGTTACAGTTGCCTGTGCGGGGCCAGCAGTGCTGTTTGTTGATCTATCCAAATTTTACCAACTTCCCCTTCGGGGCAGCGTCCATCATTCCCACTCCTTGCCTGTTATGAACTTGTAGCCCCCGAAGATGGAGCCCATAAGCCCGTTGCCCTCAACGGAATCAAGCCAGACGGCCAGATACACATGAATAAGGGCTATCACCCATATGAAATACATGACCATATGGTGCCAGAACCTGATCGCCTGGATATTCATGAGCGAAGTCAGCCACCCGCCCAGGACCTGGTGGACAAGCCCCGGGCTGTTGTACGAAAAAAGCGCAAACCCGGAAAATATCTGGAACAAAAACAGTAGAAAAAGCACAAAATAGGCGATCCCCGCGCACATGGTGTGCCCGGCGGCGTACGGGGGTTTTTTGCTCACGAAAAGGTAATATTTCGTGGCGTCGCCCAGGTCGTGCCTCTGCCTCCCGGTAAGCGGCAAAAAAACCCGCCAGTTGGCGTACCTGTTACCGGCAAAAGACCAGTAGACCCTGATGACGATCATCATCAGGAGCGTATAGCCCGCAACCAGGTGGATAAACCTCATCCAGCCCATTGTAAAGCTCTGATCGGAGGTGGGATGGATAAAAGGCCCGCCAATGTATATCCCCGTTACCGAAAGGAAGATGATAGCGAAGAAATTGACCCAGTGGGTCAACCGGACCGGGATCTCCCAGATATAAGTCCTCTTCCGCTCAGCAGCCATTTTGGCGTCCTCCCTTCCTCAAGATACCTTCACCTTGAGAAGCTCTTTCCTGTTTACGTCGGTTACGTGAACGGCGCAGGCAAGGCAGGGGTCAAACGAGTGCACCGTACGCAATATCTCCAGAGGCTCCTCCGGTTTCGCCACGGGGGTGCCAATGAGCGCCGTCTCATACGGCCCCCTTTGCCCCTTGGCGTCCCTGGGAGAGGCGTTCCACGTGCCGGGGACCACGCACTGGTAATTGGATATCTTGCCGTCCTTGATCCTTACCCAATGGCAGAGAGAACCGCGCGGCGCCTCGTGGAAGCCGTAGCCCTTGGCCTCGGAGGGCCATGTGGAAGGCTCCCACTTCGAGTTGTCGTGTATGCGCAGATCCCCCTTCTTCATGTTACCGGCAAGCTGGCCTATCCAGTCCGGCAGCGCCTCGGCCACCACAAGGGTTTCGATCCCCCTTGCCGCTGTCCTGCCCAGGGTCGAAAAGAGCGCCGCAGGCCCCACGCCCAGTTTCTTCAGGGCGCCATCCACAACTTCCTTTACTCTCTGGTGGCCGGACGCGTACGCCACAAGCATCCTTGCAAGCGGGCCCACTTCCATGGGCTTGTCCTCGTAGCGCGGGGCCTTGACCCAGCTGTATTTCTTGTCTGTGTCAAGGAACTCGTACGGAGGCTTCGGCCCCGTGTACTTGTAATCCGTAACGCCGTCCCACGGGTGCTTTGAGACGTTATTGCCTTCAGGGTAGGTGTACCATGAATGGGCTATATACTCGGCCACCTTCTGCTGGTCCACCGGATGGACCTTCGACAGGTCCTTCTCCAGTATCCTGCCTCTGGGCAAAAAGAGGTTGTCCGTATTTGAGACGTTGTCTTTAGGGAACTCGCCATAAGACAGATAACTGCCCACACCAGCCCCGATGCCCGCCCAGTCCTTGTAAAAAGAGGCTATGGCCAAGAGGTCTGGCACATAGACCTTCTCCACGAACTCCTTCGCGGTCTGGGCCATCTGCAGCATATGGGCTATGCTGTTTGCGTTGAGCGTGGACTCGTCATTCGGGTTCATGGCCGTTGCCATCCCACCCACCAGATAGGTCTGCGCGTGCGGGTTCTTGCTGCCCAGGATGGCATGGATGCGGATGATGTTTTTCTGCCAGTCCAGGGCCTCAAGGTAATGCGCCACCGCCATCAGGTTGGCCTCCGGCGGCAACTTGTAGGCCGGATGTCCCCAGTATGCGTTGGCGAAGAGGCCCAACTGGCCCCCTTCCACAAACGACTTGAGCTTGTCCTGCACCCCGGCGAAATAGGTCTTGCTGGAGTTGTGCCAGTCCGAGATGGACTGGGCAAGGTCAGAGGTCTTGCCCGGGTCCGCCTTCAGGGCGCTGACAATGTCAACCCAGTCCAGGGCGTGCAGGTGGTAAAAATGGATGGTGTGATCCTGCACATACTGAATGCCCGTGATAATGTTCCTGATGATCCTTGCATTGTCCGGTATCGTTATCTGAAGCGCGTTTTCTACAGCTCTCACGGAGCTGGTGGCGTGAACCGTCGTTCAAACGCCTCATATCCTCTGGGCGAACGCCCAGGCGTCCCGAGGGTCCCTGTTCTTAAGTATTAGCTCGATGCCCCTGAACATTGTGCTGGATGACCATGCGTCCTTTACCTGCCCCCCGTCCACCTGCGCCTCGACTCTCAGATGTCCCTCGATCCTGGTTATGGGATCAATAGCGATCTTAGGCATTTATTATTTCTCCTCCTCCTGGGATGATTTCTTTTTGGAAGCCCTCACTATCCTGTGGACAATAAGGCCCGCGGCGGTGGCCGCTGCAAGACCCGCGCCGACCTTGTCCGCATTGGCCTCTACCCCAAAGCCCGGCACGTGCTCAAGCCTCTTGTAAAACGGGGTCATCGTGTCCCAGAAATGGGGCGCCGCGCACCCTATGCAGCCGTGCCCCGCCTCGACGGGCCAGCTTGTGCCCTGGTTCCACCTCTGGGCGGGGCAGTTCTTGTAGGTCTCAGGGCCCTTGCAGCCCATCTGGTAAAGGCACCAGCCATGTTTATGCCCTTCGTCTCCCCATGCCTGTACGAACCGGCCGGCGTCGTAATGGGCCCTTCTTTCGCAGTCGTCGTGGATCCTGCGGCCGTATGCAAAAAGCGGCCTTCCCATGGAATCCGTAAGCGGCAGGCTTCCAAATGTCAGGAGATGCACTACCGTGCCGGTGAGGTTTACGACGTTTGCGGGGCAACCGGGAAGATTGATAAGAGTGATGCCCTTTACCGCGTCCTTCACCCCGACCGCTCCGGTGGGATTGGGCGCAGCGGCGGGGATACCCCCGTCCCAGGCGCATGCCCCCATCGCTATCGTGGCCATGGCATTGCCGCAGACCTCTCTCGCTATGTCGACAGCCGCCCTGCCCCCCACCGTGCAGTAAACGCCGCCGTCCTTAAGCGGGATGGCCCCCTCAACCACAACAAGGTACTTGCCTTTCTGGTTTTTAACGACATCGGAGAGAGATTTTTCAGCCTGCTTGCCGGCTGGGGCCATTATTGTTTCGTGGTAGTCAACGGACAGGAGATCGAGAACGATCTGGGCGACTGTGGGGTCATTTGCCCTCAGGAAGGATTCTGTGTTGCCGCAGCAGTCCTGGTATTCAAGCCATACGAGCGTGGGTTTTTGGGCCTTTTCGAGCGCCTGGGCTATCTTGGCTGCACCGCCAACCGGCAGAGCCAGGGTTGCCGCCATCAATGAGCAGAACTTCATGAAGTCTCTTCTTGATACCCCTTTTTTCCTCAGGGAATCATAAATGCTCCCGCTTGCTTCCGCCATGGAGATAAACCCCCTTTTCTTCTCTTTTATGCAGGATTACGGCTTGCCTATTAAGTTATGCCTCCCTCTTTTTTGAAAGATATTAATTCAAAAAAATTTTTATTTCAATAAGAATTTTTTATATTTATCAATAAGTTTCGCAACTAACACTTAGATTTTGAATTGGCTTTTTTTGTCCCTGGCCTGGACAACCTCTCTTTTTTTGTCCTCGAACCCCTTTTTACCCATGAGGCCGAAAGTCAGCCTTTTCCCCTCCTCAACAGAGGGTTGGTCAAAGGGGTTTACGCCCAGAAAGTGGCCTGCAAGGACAGTTACCACCTCGAAGAAATAAAAAAGCATTCCCAGGTAATAGGCGTCCACCTTCGGAATGGTAATGGCCATGTTGGGCCTTCCCGCCTTGGCCAGGGCAAGCTCGGTGGCTTCCTCCTCCGCCTTTATTAGCCCTGCCAGGCTCTGCCCCCGCAGAAAAGACATGCCCTCATACTGGCCGAACACATCCGGAATGGTAAAGTCCGCCTCGTAATCCTCCACCCTGAGGAAGGTGATCACCTTGTCTTCCGGCCCCTCCATCCACAGCTGGACCTGGGAGTGCTGGTCCGTTGTCCCTACGGATGGATAAGGCGTGAAGCCCCTGCCCTGTTTGCCAAGGCTTTCGGACCAGAGCTGGCAAAACCACTCGGAAAAGGATTTAAGCCGGTCGGCATAGGGGATCAAAACATCTATTGCCCTTCCCTCATCCCTCTGCATCACATAATAGAGTGTTGCGGCAACTATGGCCGGGTTTTCCCAGAAGTTGCAGTCCAGGCATTTCTCGTGAGCCTCTTTCGCGCCCGCAAGGAGTTCTTCGGAATCCGCCCCGATAACCTCCGCCATCAGCAGACCCACCGGTGACAATACGGAATACCTTCCGCCGACGCCAGGCGGAATGGACAGAGCGCTCATGCCGGTTGCGGCAAGTTTCCGCAGGTCACCCTTTTCGGGGTCCGTCGTAAGGACAAACCTGTTTGCGGCCTCCCTGCCAACGGCTTTTTCCAACATTTCATACAGGATCATGAAAGAGGCGGCGGTCTCGGAAGTGCCCCCGGACTTGCTAATCACGTTAATGCCTGTTTTTTTCAGGTCAAGGCTGGAAAGGATGTATTTGAGCGTTGCAGGGTCCACATTCTCATAGACGAACACCTTGGGGCCCTTGCCTTCCCTCAGGTTATGAAACGGGCTTAAGGCCTCAAGAATGCACTTTGGCCCCAGGGCCGAGCCGCCGATACCCAGCAGCAGGAAATTATCCAGATCCCTCAGCTTTTGCGCGGCTTCCCTTACCGGGGAAACATCCTGCCAGGGAAGCTCCATAAAAGCAAGACCAGGATGGCGCTTGCGTTTTATTTCCTCGATGGCTTCAAGGGCCTTTACCCTGAAACTCTCCAGTTTGCGCCCTGTAATGCCTTTTGACCCAATGGCTTCGGCCATCATGAATGAATAATTCAGACCCAGCATGTCAGGGCCTCCTTCGTTCTGTAACTATCTTAGCAAATTTTTTTTTTGTCCAAAAAAGGAAGGGGATCGAGGTCAGGAATTTATCTAACCGGAATTTATCAATAAGGTACGGGGCCATTTTGAGGTCATTATAGCATCTTCCCCCTAATCTGTCTTAGCTTTAAAAAATTTATTAAGGGATAACTCTTTTCAGCAACTCCTTGCCCCCCTCCGCGAGGATAACGGTGAAAACGACCGTCATACCCAGGATCACGCCCAGAAGGTCCACAAGCCGCAGCTTCAAAAGGACGATCAGCACGGTCAGTATTATCGCGAACCGGAGACCACTGAACAGGATCATCTTGCCGGTGGCTTTTTTGGCTCCCAAAAAGCCTGTCACTCCCCATGAAAGCGCCTTGAAGTTGGCAAGCATGAGCAGACCCCCGGCCAGGATGCCAGCCGGTATTTTTACCGGCATGAAAAATGCCGAAATAGCCGTAAGGGCCGCCAGGCCCAAACCCGAAATCTTATAGACCCTTTTTTCCATGTTTTTTCCCTTTTCCTTTTTCCTCTTCCTCGTCTTTGCGCCTGATATATCTCAAAACCTCCCTGAACCCGGCAGTCATGCCAGCGAAAAAAAACAGAAGTGTGAACCACGGAATGGTGTGGAAATGCCGGTCTACGAAATAGCCGATCAATCCTCCGATAAAGGTTGAGATCACCAGGTTCAGACCCACCTGGCTTGCGTCCATGATCTGCTTCCAGGGAAGTTTTGGCATGAATAATTATAGCCTATCGATTTAAAAAAGGCCCTTTCGCCACACAAACAGGCCCTTTTTATAAATAAAAATATTCAATAATGAATCACCAGCTACTGGAAACTGCAGAGTTTTTTAAAAAATCGGCTTCAGCAGAAGTCCTGGGTTATATAGACCTTTCCGTTTTTTACGGCTATGCCTATGCCTTCGGACCTGAACGCCCGCGTAAGGATGTTTCTCCGGTGGCCGGGGCTCTGCATCCACCCTTTTACTGTAGAGCGCGCGATCTCTTCAAGGCTGTCCCAGTTGTAATAAGCCTTCCCGTTCATGTACTCAACCGAGGAATAGAGGTTGTTCTGGAATATGTTTTCCGCCCCCAGGTATATCCTGCTCCCGGCCTGAATACTGCATTCGAAACCGTTTTTTTTGTATCTGGCCAGAGGGTCTTCGCCTTCGGGGGTTATATGGGAGAAGTAATTTCTGAGCGCCATGTCCCGGCTGTGCTCCCTGGCTATGGCGCTCAGTCTTCTATTCATCGCAAGGGGCCGCAAACCCGCCTTGCGCCGTTCGGCATTGATGAGTTCGTGTACCCTTATTTCCAGCCCGGATATATTAATCCGTGGCTTATGGGCTTTTTCTTTTTCTTTTCCTTTTTTTACGGCAAACGATTGGAGAGGAAAAACAAAAAAAACACAAAATATAAAAAATATAAAAACCCCTTTTTTAATCATTGTATGAAAAGGGGTTTTTATATGATTTTGTTTGCCCTGTTTTGTTTTTTATTTTCAGCGCTTCCTGGAGGAAAGATATTCATGTATCGCGCGGGCGGCTTTTCTACCCGCGCCCATTGCCGAGATAACGGTGGCCGCGCCGGTAACGATATCACCCCCCGCATAAACGCCGGGGATGCTGGTCTTTCCCGTTTCCGGGTCTGCCTCTATATAACCCCTGCGCAAGGCAAGCCCAGTGGCGGTGCCGGTAAGAAGGGGGTTTGCGCCGGTGCCGATCGCCATTATTACCGTATCCACCGGGATCTCGAATTCAGAGCCGGCAAGGGGATTTGGCCGCCTGCGCCCGGACTGGTCCACCTCGCACAACTCCATGCGGACGCATTCGATGCCCTTAACCCATCCGTCCCGGCCTATTATCTTCGTGGGAAGGGTGCACATCTCGAAGCGAAGGCCCTCTTCCTTTCCGTGGTGCACTTCCTCCGCGCGGGCGGGAAGCTCCGCCTCGGAACGCCTGTAAACAAGGGTAACTTCTTCCGCCCCCAGCCTCATAGCCGTCCTTGCCGAATCCATTGCCACGTTGCCGCCGCCTATTACCGCCACCCGCTTTCCGGTTTTTATGGGCGTATCGTACTCCGGAAACTTGTAGGCCCTCATCAGGTTGGTGCGGGTCAAAAACTCATTGGCCGAATAGACACCGTTCAAGTCCTCTCCGGGGATGCCCATGAACCTTGGAAGCCCGGCCCCAACGCCTATGAAGCAAGCGTCAAATTCCTTCATCATCTCATCAAGGGTGATAAGCTTTCCCGCCACGGAGTTTGTCATTATCCGTACACCCATCTGCCTGAGCGTATCGATCTCCCCGGTCACTATCTTTTTTGGAAGACGGAACTCCGGTATGCCGTAAAAAAGAACCCCGCCCGGCTCGTGAAGGGCCTCGAATACCGTGACCTCATGGCCAAGCCGCGCAAGGTCGTAAGCGCAGGTTATCCCGGAAGGACCGCTGCCCACAACCGCCACCTTCATACCGGTGGGCGCCGCGGGCTCAGGCTTTGCCTGCACTCCGTTTTTCCTCTGCCAGTCGGCGCAAAATCTCTCCAGCCTGCCTATCGCCACGGGCTCATGTTTTTTACCCAGGGTGCAGACGCCCTCGCACTGGTTTTCCTGAGGGCATACCCGGCCGCAAACCGCGGGAAGCACGTTGGCGCTCCGGATTATCCTGTACGCCTCCGCGAGATCGCCGTTCACCATGGCCGCTATGAACTCCGGTATCGGCACGCCGACAGGACAGCCGGCCACGCACGGCCTGTTCTTGCATCCAAGACACCTCGCGGCTTCGAGTAACGCCTCCTCCAGGCCGTAACCGAAGCTCACTTCCTCAAAGTTTTTCTTTCTGGTACCGGGATCCTGCTCCCGCGCAGGCGTCCTTTTCGGATTTAATTTTTTTGGGGTTTTTGCTTTTTTCTGTTCTTCGTCCATATTTAAAAGTTTTCCTTAAAAAACGCCTTTCTCAGGGCAGATTATGCCGTTTTTTCCAGGCCTCAAACGATTCCTTTTCTTCCGTCTTATACATCCTCTGCCTGTTTATCAGGCAGTCCCAGTCCACAAGATGCCCGTCGAAGTCCGGTCCGTCAATGCAGGCGAATTTGGTCTGGCCGCCCACATGCACCCGGCATCCGCCGCACATGCCCGTGCCGTCTATCATGATGGCGTTCAGGCTCACGATGGTCCTTACTCCAAAAGGTTTTGTCGCGTCGCACACCGCCTTCATCATCGGGGCGGGCCCCACGGCCATCACCGTATCCGCGCCGGAGGCCTCAAGCTCCGCCTTGAGCGCGTCAGTGATTATACCCTTCATCCCGGCGCTGCCGTCATCGGTCGTTATCAGGACCTTGTCGCTTATGCCCCTCATCTCGTTTTCGTATATCAGCAGGCTTTTGCTCCTTGCGCCCATCACCGAGACCACGCTGCTGCCGGCCTCGCGAAAGGCCTTGCCTATCGGATAAAGAGGGGCAATGCCGAACCCGCCGCCCGCAAGGATGACCTTCCCCGCGTTTTCCGTATGCGTGGGATTTCCCAGGGGTCCGCAGACGTCTTTTATCGCGCCGCCCTCTTCCAGCGCGGCCATCTCCCCTGTCGTCTTGCCAACAGCCATGACTATAAGGCTTATGGTCCCCGCGGACGGGTCTATGCCGGCAAGGGAAAGGGGTATCCTTTCGCCTTTTTCGTGAAGCCTGATTATGACGAACTGCCCTGCTTTCGCCTTTGCGGCGACAAGCGGTGCGCTGACTTTGAAGAAAAAGACGTCAGGGGGGCGAAGCAGCTTTTTTTCTAAAATCCTATGCATTTATCTTCCGCTCCTGACTTTCCTGTTTTTTTCCTTTTCCATCTGGGCAAAGCCTCCGCCTCTTTTAAAGCCCTATATGCGGCTTTGCGCTCTTGCCGATATCTCTTCTTGCGGCCATGTCCATGAGCACACGCTCCGTGCCGAACCTGCCCGGCTCGTACTTCTTGAGCTTCAGGGCCGCCCTGGCCATGTCTATGTACTCAAGGGCAAGGGAGAGCACCTTCTCCGGGTCCTTCTCGAAATGCAGGCAGCCCAGGAACCTCTCATACCACACATTGGTCATGATGTTCGTGACTTCCTTGCTGGCCGCCACCGGGGACTGTCCGCCTCCGAATATTACCGGAACGCCCGAGGCCGCGAAGTAGCAGGCTATGGCTATGGCCTTCTCGCTCATCCACTCGGGGGCGATGCCAACGGCGGGCATGCCGCCTATCTCGTCCGAAAGGCCGCCCTCGGCCGCCATGGCCGATGCGACGGTAAGTATCCTTGAGTTGTCCACACAGGAGCCCATATGCAATATGGGCGGAATGCCTATGGCCTCGCAGACCTCCAGCAGCCCCAGGCCCGCGTGCTCACGCGCGGTCTCAGGGGTAAGATAGCCCGCCGCGCCGTAAACGCCTGCGCCGCAGCCAGTGGTCACCACAAGGACGTCCTGCTTGATGAGCTCAAGTGCCAGGGTCTTGAAATACCCGCTTGCAGGCAGTCTGGGGTTGTCGCAGCCCACAAGGCCCACAATGCCGCGTATACGCCCGGCCATGATGGCGTCATTGAGCGGCCTGAAAGATGCGCGCCACTTGCCGCCCTGCATGTATTCTATGTACTCGTGGGAGAACCCGGCTATTACCGGGGCCTTGTCCGACTCCACATATTTGCCTTTTTTCGTCCTGTTGGGATAATTGTCTATGGCAAGGCGCACGATCTTCCTTGCCGACTCCTTGGCATGGTGCTCATCGAAGGAGATGTGAACCGCGCCCTGCGTCATGGCCTTCTCCGATGTGCTTATGACCTTGGTGTGGAACTTCTTTGAAAGCTCGACGATGGCCGGCATGATGCACTGCACATCTACCGAAATGGCGTCTACAAGCCCGGTCATTATGCCCAGTTCCTGGTTGGTGAAGCTGCCGGAAGTGGGTATGCCGTGCCTCATGAGCACCTCGTTGGCCGTACAGCACATGCCGCCCAGGTTTATGCCCTTTGCTCCCTTGGATTTCGCGTACTCTATGAGCTCCGGTTCGGATACGACGTCCACGATGGATTCCGCAAGGGTCGGCTCATGCCCGTGCACGACGATGTTGACCTCGTCTTCCTTGAAGATGCCGAAGGACGCCTGCGCCTGTACCGGTTTTGGCGTTCCGAAAAGCACGTCGGAAATATCCGTAGATATCATTGAGCCCGCCCACCCGTCGGCAAGCGAGGTCTTCAGTGCATGCAGAAGCAGATGGTCAGGGTCGTGGTCCACGCCCATGTTCGTCCTGTGCATGGCCTCCACCACTTCCCTGTCTACGGCGCGGGCCTCTATGCCCCACTTTTTCCACCTGTCGCGCGTCTTCTGGGGAGCGCGTTTGGCGTAATTGAGCTGCCCGTCTATCCTGTTGAAATCCTCAAGCAGTTTCAGGGCGACCAGTCTCGCGACTTCCTTCATCTCCTTGCCATCCACCGGGATATCCAGTATGGCCGCCATGCGGAGGAGCTTTTCGGGATCCTTTATGCCGTAATCGTCCGTCTTCCCCTCGCCCACTGCCAAAAGCGTAAGGGCCATGCTCCTGCCGTGGTCCGAATGGGCCGCGGTGCCCGCAGCGACCATCCTCAGGAAGTTCCTCGCGGCGATAGTGGAAACGTTCGCGCCGCAGACGCCCCGTGCCTCTTCCTCGGCATTGGCGCCCACGAGCCTGCAGGGGCCCATGTGGCAGACCTTGCAGCATGCCCCGGACTCGCCTATCGGGCAGGGCTTCATTTTCTCCGCCCTCTCGAAACAGGTGACCAGACCCTGCGATACACCCCACTCGATTATCTTCTCTGCGGCCTCATTCGCACTCTTTATTTTATGTTTTTGCTCCATAAAAGTTTTCCTCCGGTGCCGTTTTAGCTTTTTTGCTTTATTGCCTTTCAGTTTTTACCTTTTTGATTTGCTTCCCACGCCGTTCATGGCACGATCTATATCATCGGATCCATACCGAGCGCCGGGTGCCCCGTGCCGGAAAGATATTCCAGAAGCTTTTCGGAATCCTCGGCCGCGGTCTCATCCGCTATCATGTCCAGAAGCCCTGGCACACCCTCTTCGGCGGCCCTGGCATCGAATGCCTCCTTCAGGCTTTCCTTGAGGTTTTTGGTCATCCAGACTATCCTCTTTATGCCTCCGTCACCGGCAAGAAATTTCTTGCTGGTGATGAAGTTCCTGCCGATGCCCATGAAGCCCGGGGTCTGCATGCCGCCCCCAACGGAGCCTGCAAGTGTCGAAAACTTCATCCCGGCCGGCGTCATGCCCTGGTGCCCTCTTTGCACTATCATGACCCCGTTTGCCTCCGGCACTATTGCTATGATGCACTCGAAGCAGCCGCAGGAGGTCATGGGGTTTTCCATTATCGTGTACAGGTTCAGGGACTCGACCGCGCCTCCGGTTGATTTCTTCAGGTATTCGTCCACGCCCGTGTACCGGCCGTACCTGGAGTCAAGGAGCTGTCCCTTGGGGACCGGCTGGTTGCCGCCCGTGGGATCGATCTCAAAGGCCGCCCTGGCGTCCAGCCAGTTGTACGCGCCGCAGAGCCCCAGCCTTTCAGCCGTTATGATGCACACGTGGCTTGGAGCGAAGCTCTGGCACAAAAGGCAGGAATAGAATGTTTCCACGGACTCGTCGGTCATCGCGCCAAGCCTGTGGTCCCTTTCGGTATAGGCCTTTCTGGCCTCGTCTCTCATGGCCGTGACTTCCTTCTCATCCGTATAGATGGTGACCTGCACCTTGTCTATGATGGAGCGGAAGGTATGGCGCATCATGGTGGAAAAGATAAGCCCCAGATGCTCCAGGGTAATGCCCGCGCCTTTGGCGGCGTTGCTTATCCTTATCCAGTTCAAGTCCCTCTGGCCCATGTGCCACAGTCCCTGCGCCTCGTTTATGCTGTGATGCACTTTTCTTTCAATGACGGACTCGAAGTCCTTCTGCATCTTCCTGCCCGCGACATCTATCACGAGCCCAAGGGGCATCTTGCCGCCTTTTTCATAGAGCTCCTTCCAGTTATCGCCGACGATGGTGATCTTGCCGTCCTCGACCTCGTCCATCTCGCGCATGCGGACCCATTCGAAGGCCGCGGTCCGCTGGCCGCCGAACTCTATGAACATGTCCTCTTTGCGGATCCTCTCACCTTCGAAGGCCGGGCCGTAAGAGACCGGTATCGGGGGCTTTTCAACCACTATCTTCAGTCCCCTCACCTCTATGGCCTTCTGAACTATCTTTGAATGGTCGAATTCCTTGTCGACTTCTTCATAGATGCAAACGCCGGTCGGATGCACAACAGGTATATCGGTATCGGCAACCGCGGGGAAGCCCATGTTTATGGCCCCGGCCCCGGTTGTCCATATTATGTCGTTAAGCTCGCCAAGCACCAGGGCGAACGCAAACACCCTGTCTTTCTGGTATTTGAGGTGCGCCTTGTAATCCCCCGGCTTCTTGCCGCCAAAGATGAGGGAGGCCCTTATGGCCCAGTCCAGCGCGTAAAGGGTGTGCTGCGTTTCGGGCCCCAGGGGCACTATCCTGGAGTCCCATCCCAGCGCTACGCCTTTCCTTAAAAGCTGCTTGGTGACGCTGTTGCCGTTCACATTGCCCGAAAGGAAGGTAAGGATGTTCTTCTCCTGCAGCTCGGAGACTATCTTGACCGCCGTATCGTCATCGGGCGCGGCTCCGATGATGGCGGCAAAACCCGGCATGGTGCCGTCAACAAGCTGGATGCCCAGGTTTCTCTGTATGGTGTCTGTAATGAATCCGTTGTAGACATAACCCGTTTCCGGATCAACCGCCGGCTCCAGCCCCAGCACCGTCCTTGCCGCAAGCCATATTTCCTCCGCAAACAGGGTGGCCATGCCGGAATCCAGGGCCTCGCCCAGGTACGGCTTCCAGATCTGCTCCGCGGGCTCCTCATGCAGCAGTTCCCGCGCAAAACCAAGAGCGGTCCGCATGTCCCCAAGCGTTTTTACCGGAAAGCCTGTCATCGCGTAAATCATTGGAAGATAGAAAGCGGTATCGACGAATTCGAACCGGTACCCCTCACCTTTTTCGGCTATCGCCTTTTCAAGCAACTCCCCGGCTTCTCTGTATAACCGGTTAGCGCCTCTTATCGCCGCTGTGGCGATTATCTTGGACATTTTGCCACTGACCTCCTTCTATCCTCGGTAGAAATGTTTGATTCTATCATCAGACTGCATTTATTTTACAAAAGCCTTTCTTTCTAAATCAATTTTTACCAGATTAGTATTATATAACAGAAAAGGAAAGCAACCGATTCCTGCTTATGAAAAAATAAAAAAAAATAATAACATAGCGCATTCGGGATCTGAGAAAACGGAGGGGAAAACCGGGAATGTGATTTTTTTTGCCCACCCCCGTGCCCTGCTGAAGGGCGCAGGAGGGCGGGCAAAAAATAAATTTTTTTATTTTTTATGCGCGGACCTTCGCCTCCTTGAGCCAAAGGAGCCTTGACCCGCTTATCACAGTGGCGTTCAGGGACTCGATCATCTCATCGGGCTCCACATCAAAACCTTCCGTACGTTCAAATGGTCTGAACTTTTTTTGCGTCTGGGCAGCCTCGGGAAAACCCCCGCCGGCCTCTTTTATGTCCGCGCCCATCGCCTTTGCCACCTCGGCGAATATCGTCCTGTGCGGCCTGGCAAGGCCAGCGGGCTCGATGGCTTTGCATACCTTCCGGAGCCTTCCCAGATAATCGACTATGGTACCGTCGGCCTCAAGGTACGCCGCAGAGGGCAGCACCACATCCGCCTGTTTGGCAAGCTCCGTCATATGCGAGGCCTGGACAATTAGGAAATCCGTTTGGGGCCTCGTCTTGACAGGCACCTCGCCAACTGCATAAAGCGCCTTCACCCCGCTCGATGCCATTTCTTTGTAAGACTTTCCCGCTCCTCGCAGGCTGATGGCGGCAACCCCCTTCGCGTTGCTCTCTAGCGGGACCGAAACAACCTTCCCCTTCAGCAGACCCAGGTTCGCTGCGGCAAGATACATGGCCGGAGAGACAAGCACGACGGGTTTTTTGGCCTGGGCAAAAAGGTCCGCGGCTTTTTGGGCATCCGCGCTGACGGACGCCCCGGAGACCGCGGAGGCCAGCTCCTTATTACCGTTAATCCCCTTGTCGATCACGGCCTTCACGAAAAATTTCAGGGAATCCGCCTCGCTGCCCGTCAGGTTCACTGAAGCCACCTGGGAAAGCGCCGATTCCCGGCTATTGATAACAACAAGTTTGGTCCCTGCTTCCATCCTCTTTCTTATCGCCGCGTCGATCCCGGGCAGAACCCTTTTCCACTGGTCCGGATACAGGTCCACAACCACAAAAAGATCACAGGACTCAAGACCGTCCTCGCTGTCCGACATGAGCGTCTCCGGGGTTGAGTAAAGGCTGGCGGTCGTATCGATATTGGATATCCCGGCCGACTCAGCCAGACCCTTGAGCATAAGTGCGTCCTCATTCAGCAAACCGGCTGTTGCTATGAATCCCGCGTTCTTGCCAGCGGCCTTAAGACCGTCCGCAGCCGTTTGAATGGCATCCTCCCAGGAGGTTTCCTTAAGCTCTCCTCCCACGCGCTTCATGGGGACGGTTGCCCTGAGGTCTGCCTCTATGCAATCGAAACCGTATCTTCCGTACGCGCAGATGTACCGTTCGGCAGACCCGGCGGACGGGCCGGCGTTTATCTTCATTACCCTGCCGTCCTTTGTGCTTGCATTTATTGCGCAGCCGTTGCCGCAAAGCAGGCATGTGGAGTTGACGCCCTTGAAATCCCATTCCCTTCCCTTGCGCCACCTGTCCGCCTCAAGCAGGGCGTTCACGGGGCACACATCCACGCAGCTGCCGCAGAAGGTGCATCCGGACTCCTGAAGCGGCCTGTCTTCCGCCGTTACGACCTTTGAGCCAACTCCCCTGCCCATGAATTCCAGCACTGTCGTCCCCTGGCTTTTGCAGGCCCTTACGCACCTGCCGCACAGAATGCAATACTCGGGGTCGCGCTTTATGAACGGGTTTGCCTCGTCCGCCGGATAGCCCTGTTTCTTTCTTGTAAAGGAAGACTCTTTTATCCCCATTTCGTAAGCATATTCCTGAAGGCTGCACACGCCAGCCTTGGTGCAGGTCATGCAGTCCAGGGGGTGCATCGAGAGGATAAGGTCTATTACGAATTTCCTTACGTCATTTATCTTCTCGCTGCTCGTGATGACGGCCATGCCGTCTTTGGCCTTCGTGGTGCAGGCGGTGAGCGGGGCCTTCATGCCCTCCACCTCCACAAGGCACAGCCTGCATGCGCCGATACCCTTCATCCCCTTGAGATAGCAGAGGTTCGGTATGTGCACGCCGGCAAGCTCCGCCGCCTCTATAAGGTTCACACCCTCAGGCACCTGGGTCTCCCTGCCGTTTATCTTTACCTTTATGGTCCCAGACATTTTTTCCGATATCCTTTCCGGCAACTTTTCCGACACTTTCTCCGACATGGGGGAAATTCCTCCTGATCCGGGCTTTTAAATTTGATCTGATCTAAAATTTCTCCGAAACCTGCTTCTGTATTCAGGCCATCACCGGTTCTGGGGCACGGTCCGCGATCTCTATGGCGCCTTCTGGACAGGCCCGCAGGCAGTCTCCGCATTTAACGCACCTTTTCTGTCTTATCTCGAAAGGCGGATAACCCGTGAGATAATGTTTTCTTTTCTCGCCGAATATCGCGCCATGCGTACAGGCGTCCTTACAAAGGCCGCACCTTGTGCATTTCTCCGGGTCCACCCTGAACTCTATGAGCCCCAAACACTGTTTTTCGGGACACCTGCCACCCGCACCGGACTGTCCCACATGGACGGAAAACGAGCCAGCCTCCATCCACTCCAGCAGAAAACGCGCCGTGTCCTTCCCCTTTTTACACATGGAGGCCTCAAGCATGGATCCGGCTATACGCTTAAGCACGCCTATGTCCGCTTCGGTTCCACGTCCCTCCGTGATATTCTCCAGCCTCCTTTTGGCCTCGAAGCTGCCAAGGGAGCACGGGAAGCACTTGCCGCACATGGGGCCCTCAAGGAAGCCCGTCACATAATAGAGAGCCTTCTGCACGGGGCATCCTTTGGCCTGCGCGGCGGTCTTTATGTCTTCGACTTTAAGTTCCTTCTTCTCATCCATGAAAGATCACCCCTAGTAGATGTCTTCGGCCATGAAGATGATTTCAGGCAGCATATACGAAACCAGGTCCCTGTAGGAGACAATCCCTATTATCTTTTCGTCCTCCATCACGGGAAGGTGCCTTATCTTCCTTTCGGACATCAGGCTCACCGCCACACTTATGTCCGTGGCCGCATCCAGCGTTACGGGATTTTGCGACATCACGTCCTTCACCGTTTTCTGCTTGAACAGGACATTCTTGGCGAAGCAGTGCATGATGTCCCTTTCGGTGAATATGCCGACCAGTTTCTGCTGGTTATTGAAAACCAGTATGGACCCTACGTTCTGTCCGTCCATCTTGGTTACGGCATCGGTCACGGGACAGTCTTCGCCACAGGCCACTATGTTCGTGGGCTTTGCTTTTACGAGGTCTTTAAGCGTCATGCTGACCCTCCTTTCAAGTATCTCTATCTTATCCTCGGGGATCTTGAACTGCTCCTCCAGCCTGGCCACGCTGTGCTTCCTTATCTTCACCGCGCCCACCGGGCAGGCGTCATAACATGCCTTGCATTTCTGGCAAAGGTCCTGGTCTACGAAGTACTTGTCCTTACCCTCTTTTACCGCGCCGTAGGCGCAGGCCTCCTTGCAGAGGCCGCACCGTATGCACTCCGTGAGGTTTATGGCGAACACCCCCATGCCCTTGCAGGCCTTCGCCCTGCAGTATTTATCGTAAATATGCTCCTCGTACTCCTGCCTGAAATACTTTATGGTGCTTAAAACCGGATTGGGCGCGCTCTGACCAAGTCCGCACAAGGAGCCTCTCTGGACCATATGGCCGATGCTTATGAGCCTCTCTATGTCGCGTGTCTGCCCCTGCCCCTTCGTTATCCTCTCCAGTATCTGGAGCATCTGGTAGGTGCCTATCCTGCACGGAGGGCATTTGCCGCAGGATTCCGACTGGGTGAAGGAGAGGAAGTATTTGGCCACGTCCACCATGCATGTGTCCTCATCCATTACGACCATTCCGCCGGAGCCCATCATGGAACCGGCCTTCCAGAGGGAGTCAAAATCCACCTTCAGGTCCAGGTAGCTGGCGGGAAGACATCCGCCTGAAGGGCCGCCGGTCTGCACGGCCTTCAGCTTCTTGTCGCCTATTATCCCTCCGCCTATGTCGTATATTATTTCTCTCAGCGTCATACCCATCGGCACCTCGACGAGGCCCGTGTTCTTGACCTTGCCGGTAAGTGCGAAGACCTTTGTGCCGGGCGATGTCTCTGTGCCTATGCTCCGGAACCAGCCCGCACCCTTCTCCACTATGGGCGCAACGCACGCATATGTCTCTATGTTGTTTAAGTTGCTGGGATAGCCCCACACGCCGCCGCCCCTCTCCGAGAGCCTTGGGGGACGCGGCCTCGGAAACCCTCGCTCTCCCTCTATCGAGGCCACCAGCGCAGTGGATTCGCCGCACACGAAGGCCCCGGCGCCTTCCCTCACGTCCAGATGGAAACTGAATTCCGTCCCAAGTATATTGCCGCCAAGCAGTCCCAGTTCCCCGGCCTGCGCTATCGCGTGCTTCAGGTGCTTTACCGCAAGCGGGTACTCGTGCCTTACATACACGAAACCGTATTTCGCCCCTATGGCGTAGGCGCACAGGAGCATACCCTCAAACAGGCTGTGAGGGTCACCTTCCATAATGGAGCGGTCCATGAAGGCCCCCGGGTCTCCCTCGTCGCCGTTGGCTATGACGAACTTCGTGTGCTCAGGGCCGCTTTTTGCATGTCTCCATTTTTTGCCGGCGGGAAAGCCCGCTCCGCCCCTGCCCCTGAGGTTCGCCTTGTCCACCTCGTCCATCACCTCATCCGGGGTCATGGTGGAGAGGGCCTTTTCAAGAGCCTTGTACCCGCCCACCGCGATGTAGTGAAGGATGTTCGTAGGGTCTATCTTGTCATTGTTTCTAAGCGCTATGCGCGTCTGTTTTTTATAGAAAGGCAGCTCCAGCATGTCCGCTACCGGCTCGCTCAGGATGTCCTCTCTGTAAAGGGCGTTTCTGTACGGGGTCTTTCCCACCATTGTGTAGCCCACGAGGTCCGGCACCTGACCGGCCTTTACCCTCTGGTAGAAGATGCCCTCCGGCTCCACCTTCATGACCGGGCCCTTCTGGCACATGCCCTGGCATCCGGTCTTTATTATCTCGACATCGATGCCCCTTTTCCCGGCATCTTCCTCGAGGGCGCTTATGACTTTGTGAGAGCCAAGGGCTGTGCAGGCGGTGCCGCAGCAGACCCTCGCCCTGGCCCGTCCGGGGTCGAAAAGCTCAGTTTCGAGCCTCGCCCTGAGCGCCTTCAGGTCATCTATGCTTTGCAGTTTCTGGTTTTTTATTTCCATAAACTCTATTCGCCCTCCCCGCCCCTGGTCCGCACTTTATTTATTATCTCCCCTATCTTTTTAGTGCCCACTTCTCCGATGACCTCATCGTTTACCGTCACTACAGGAGCCAGTCCGCAGCATCCGACGCACCCGACGGTCTCAAGCGTCAGGGACATGTCGGCCGTGGTCTGCCCCTCTTTCACTCCGAATTCGTCTTCTATCTTCTGGAGCACCTTGGAAGCGCCCCGCACATGGCAGGCCGTTCCGGTGCAAACACAGACAATGTTTTTGCCCCTGGGCTTGAAGTAGAAGTGCTTGTAAAAAGAGGCTGTGCTGTATATCTCGGCAAGGGGGATGCCAAGCTTCGATGAAAGGGTCCTTAACTTGTCTTCGGGCAGGTAGTTATGCTCTTTCTGCAGCCTTTGAAGGGCGTGAATTAGCACCCCCTTTTTTTTCTGCTCGTCCGTGAGGACTTCGCCTATCTCCCTGTAATGGCCGTCAACATCGATATTTTCTATATTCATGATCTTTGTCTTGTCCTCCGACTTTAAAAAAAAATGACCTCGGGATTTATTTCAGATCTTCAGCCGCTTGATGGCTTCTAGGGTAAAGCCGGATTGAACCACGCAGTTTCTTTCATAAAAAGAAAAGAAACTGCGCAGCCGCATCCGGCTTTGTTTCGATATACTTCGTTAAAGAACGTTAATCCAGGTTCTTAAAGCTAACTGTATAATTTACTGATATATAAACAAATTTACAAATTGAAATAAAAAATACAAACAGTCCTAACCTGCCCGTCCCCTGGGAGACAACCTTCAGGGAATCAGGTGGATCAGGCCCTTGACTTCAGGAACGCGGGCAACCCGTTTGCTTCTCTGGGGCCGACCGTTATCTTCCAGCCGGGCAGCTTGTCCTCTATGGCGCCGCTCAGAATGGCCACATAGCCCGGAATGATGAGTTCCTTCTGCTCAAGCTCTCCCTCTATGCCGCTTTCCGTTATGAACTGGGAGATCTTCGAGGCCGTGAACTTGCCCGCGGCCCATGCGGTAAGGACCGAAAGCCCTTCGGAGTCCATTACGGCAAGACGGCAGGGCACCTTGCAGTTCTCTATCTCGCCCGAAACTATGAAGTAAGTGAGCGAAAAATTAGTTGTAATGAGGAAGGGGGATTTGGGCCCCGGCTCCCCGATCTTGTAAATCTTCTGCTGCACCTGCATCGGGACCTGGGGGTCCGTATATACGTTCTGCCTCAGAGAGAAGAGCGCCAGGTCCTTCCATTTCCGGACTGAGCCCAGAACAACGATGGAGCCGTATTTTTCGACCGCCAGCCCGGCAACCAGCGTCTCGAGCATCTCGTCCTCGCGCAGGGCAAAGTTTATGACCGGGTATCCAACCGGCTTGAAACCTTTTTTAAGGGCGGCCCTTCTTATGTAGGTGTTGTCTCTCAGTATCTCCCCGGCCTTGCGCGCGCCGGAGTCTATCACCATGTCCTCAATGCCAAGCCCCTTGGCCTTTTCGGTCAGGTCGGAAAGCTCGTCCAGGTTCTTGGCGGCTATGCCCAGTGTTGCCTTCGCTGCCTTGGCCTTTTCAGCCATCCCGGCCAGATTGCCCGCATCCGCTCCGTAGAGCACGGCGTTCTGCCCGCTTAAATGTCCCAGGGCGGCCCCTGCCGCATCCGGGTTCTTCGTGGAGATTATTA
>JAKAMR010000119.1 GCA_021812785.1 Nitrospirota bacterium | reverse complement strand
TTCATTTTTTTCTTTTTCTTTTTCTTTTTCGCCGTCAGTTGTGTTACCGGGACCTGTTTTGAAAACCGGGGGTTTGAAAACCCTGAACTCATCTGAAAGCCGCATGTCATAACCGTAGGAACCAAGACCGAAGGAAATGCCCGTTTTTACAAGCATTCTGTCCGCAAAAGGGGTTATCATACCCTTTCCAGCCATTTCCTTTATCCAGCGGTCGTTTTTTACCATAGAATCAAAATTAACATAAACAACAGTTTAAAAACAATGCTTTCTCCATACATTTATTAATTGCTAAAAGGGGCCATTTTCTGCTATAAAAGGATAAAGGGGTTGGACAAATTTGAAGCCTGCCCTGTACGTGACGAGCAATGATGTTAATCCACCAAGTTAGATCTTTAGGGAGCTGGATTGAGGGGTACGGTGAGCAAGTCTTCCTTTGAGGAGAAAGCCTAATGTCTCCCTTGGGGCGCCCACTTGGAACGAGTGGATCTAACGCGTTTGCTTGCACGGCAGGGCGGGTTTTATTTATGGCTTTGGTTGAAAATGCCTTCGGTATAGAGGGGGAACTCTGTGTTTTTAAAAGCGAAATGCAAAAAAAAATAATAAAATTCCCCTCCAGACAAGTAGCCGGATATTCCGGTTAGAACTGAAGGACCTTCCCATGGCTGATTCGTCCGTCTCCCTACTATATATAGGAGAGGAGGGAGTTGCAGATGAACCAGGCTCTCTACGTTATTATTTCCGTCGCCGTAGGCGCAGTTCTCAGCTTGGCTTACAAGTTCTCCCTGAACCGCAGATCGGAAAACATCAGGAAGGAAGCGGAAGACCTTATCGCGGCGGCAAAAAGCGATGCCGAAAGGATAAGGAAGGACGCCTCTTATGAGGCGAAAGGGATCCTTTACCAGGCCCGCACCGAGTTGGAAAAGGAATCCAAGGAAAGAAGGGGCGAACTCCAGCACCTCGAAAAAAGGGTGAGGGCAAGGGAGGAAACCCTGGACAGGAAACAGGACCAGTTCGAGCGCAGGGAGCATGAGTTCAACCGGCGTGAAAAAGACTTTGGGGCCAGGGACCGCGCCCTTCAGGCCAAGGAAAAGCAGGCCGAAGAGGCGATTGCCAGGCAGAAGGTGGTTTTGGAGCAGCTCTCCGGCCTCAGCACGGAAGAGGCAAAGGCCGAACTTTTAAAGAGAGTTGAAGACGATACGCGTTTCGAGTCCGCCAAGTTTGCAAAGCAGATAGAGGACGAGGCCCGCGAGACAGCGGAGAAAAAGGCAAAAGAGATAATAGGGCTTGCAGTTCAGAGGTATGCCAGCGATTACGTGACTGACGCCACCGTATCCGCCGTCAGCCTGCCAAGTGATGACATGAAGGGCAGGATCATCGGACGGGAAGGCAGGAACATCCGGGCGCTCGAAGCCGCAACAGGTGTGGACCTCATAGTGGACGACACGCCGGAGACGATAATCCTGTCCACATTCAACCCCGTCCGCAGGGAAGTGGCAAGGCTTGCCCTGGAGAGGCTCATCTCGGATGGCCGCATCCATCCGGCGCGGATAGAAGAGATCGTCGAAAAGACCAGGAAAGAAGTGGAAAACACCATCCGGGAGGAGGGCGAAAAGGCCGTATTCGACCTGGGGCTCTCAGGCATCAACCCGGAGGTCATAAAGCTGTTGGGACGGCTGAAATACCGGACATCATACGGCCAGAACGTGCTTCAGCACTCCAGGGAGGTGGCTCATTTCGCTGGGGTCATGGCCGCTGAGCTTGGTGTGGACGTAAAACTGGCTAAAAGGGCGGGGCTGCTGCATGACTTGGGCAAGGCGGTTGACCATGAGGTTGAAGGGCCGCATCCAGAGATCGGCGCAAACCTGGCGAAGAAATACGGGGAATCTGACCTGGTTGTGGATGCCATCTTGTCCCACCATGACGGGGAGGCCAAGACAGTGGAGGCCGCGCTGGTGGCCGCCGCTGACGCCATCTCGGCCGCGAGGCCCGGCGTCAGGAGCGAGAGCATTGAAAACTACCTGAAAAGGCTTGGAAAGCTGGAAGACCTGGCCATGTCTTACAAGGGGGTAGAGAAATGCTACGCCATCCAGGCCGGCCGTGAGGTGCGCATAATTGTGAAGCCCGAGGAAGTCACTGACGAGGCGTCATGGCTTTTGTCAAAGGACCTGGCCAAGAAGATAGAGGCCGAAATGTCCTACCCAGGCCAGATAAAAGTGACCGTTATAAGAGAAAACAGGTTCGTGGATTACGCAAAATAAATGGATAGCGAGCGTATTCCCTGCGGCTTGCCGCAGGGGCAAGCGAGCGAATGTAATAAAAGTATTCCTTACATTAGATTTCCAGCGGCTTATCGCATGGAATCTCAAAACAGGCAAGATACCCGTTGAAGGTTCTTTTTATAGGGGACATAGTGGGCAGGCCGGGCCGCGCCGCAGTGAAGGCCCTACTGCCCAGAATTATTGAAAGAAACAGGATCGATTTCGTTATCGCAAACGGCGAAAATGCATCCGGCGGGTTCGGCATAACCAGTGAAACCGCAAAAGAATTGCTCTCCATAGGGGTTGGCGTGATCACGAGCGGCAATCACATCTGGGACAAAAAAGATATCCTCCCGTTTATTTCAAAGGAAGACAGGTTGCTGCGCCCCCTGAACTTTCCCCCCGGAGCCCCCGGTTTCGGAAGCATAGTCACCTCCCTGCCGGAAGGCAGGTCCATAGGGGTCCTTAACCTCCAGGGAAGGGTGTTCATGCCCGCAATCGACTGCCCTTTCAGGACCGCGGAGGCCGAAGTGAAACGCATGCGGGAGCGGACATCCAACATAATCGTGGATTTTCACGCGGAGGCCACATCGGAAAAGGTGGCCCTGGGCTATTACCTGGACGGGAAAGTGAGCGCCGTGATAGGCACCCATACCCATGTGCAAACCGCCGATGAGAAGGTGCTGCCAGGCGGCACGGCCTATATCACGGACGCCGGCATGACCGGGCCGGCCGAATCGGTCATCGGAGTGCGGAAAGAACAGATAGTGGAAAAGTTCCTTACCCAGATGCCTGCCAGGTTCGAGATACCTTCAGGCCCCGTGCTTCTGTCGGCCCTTGTGCTGGATATCAATGAAAAAGACGGAAGATGCTCTTCCGTCTTGAGGGTGCAGCTTACACATCCGTAATCCTTGTAAAAATGCTAGTTGCTTGTACCTACCCTCTTTAAAAGTTCCTTCAGGATTATTTCTTCTCTTTTCAGCGGGGGTTTGGTTTCGTGGCTTTCGGTCTTGTATATCTCTTCCCTCAGGTCGGAAAGATATATCTCCAGCGCGTGCTTAAGTATCTCCTTCTCCTCTTCGTCTACTACGATGGTTGGCATGGATATTTACACCTCCTCGCCGCGGATTTTTTGATTTTTTCCCATTTACAGCTAAATGCTATCTTGAAACCGGGTGGTTGTCAACGGAAGGGGGACATTGGGCAGCAACCATTTATGGAACGGACACTCCCGTTATCCGTTCCCATCCCACTTGCCTTTAAGCCATTCTATTGCCGCGCTGTTAGTGAAATCGAGATGTATGGGCGTTACGGACACATAGCCTTCCATTACCGTGTCCATGTCAGTGTCCGGGCCGCGCTCCCATATGGGCGTACCTCCGCCAATCCAGTAGCAGAGCTCCCCCCAAGGGGACATGGTTTCCTGTATGGAGCCGTCATATACCCGTTTTGACTGCCTTGTGAACCGGACTCCCTTCACGTTTTCCTGCGGGGAGTTAGGCACATTGACGTTCAGGAGGGTGTCGTAGGGAAGACCGTTTTCAAGCACGAAGGAGGCGATGCGCCCTGCATATTTGCCAGCCGTTTCAAAATGGCGGGGACCTGTGCCCGGCGACGGAAAATCAAGCATCAGGGAAAAGGCGATGGAGCTTATCCCCATGATCGTGCCTTCGATGGCGGCAGACACCGTCCCTGAATAGGTGACATCATCCCCAAGGTTCGCTCCCCTGTTTATACCCGACACTATGAGGTCCGGTTTCCGCGGAAGCAGCTTTTGCGCCCCTATGGCCACGCAGTCCGTTGGGGTGCCGTTTATACTGTAAATGTTCTCTTTGATCTGTTCCACCCTCAGGGGCCTGTGCAGCGTAAGCGCATGGCTTACCGCAGAGCGTTCCCTGTCCGGGGCCACGGCCACTGCCTCTCCCAGTTCTTCCATGCTCTCCAAAAGGGCCTTTATGCCGGGAGAATGGACCCCGTCGTCATTCGTGACGAGTATCAGTTTCCTGTTTTTATCCATAATCAATTGTATCATTTTGAAAGGGGCGAAAAGAAAAGGCGAAAAGCGATGAAAAACTGCTTGCCCGAGCTGCTTTATTTGTGCAAAATAATGGGAATTTTCATTTTTCGCTTTCTTTGGTTTTTGATTTTTTGATTTTATCCTTATCTATCTCATCGGGAGGTCTCAGGTTTTGGGTCTGACTTATAAAAAAGCGGGAGTAGACATAAAAGAGGGTGAGCGGCTTGTGGAGCTTATCTCCCCGATGGCCAAAAAGACCGGTAGAAAGGAAGTGCTGAAGGGGATAGGCCTGTTTGGGGCGCTCTTCAGCCTAGACACCGGAAAGTACAAGGAGCCCGTGCTTGTCAGCGGGACAGACGGAGTCGGCACCAAGCTGAAGATCGCCTTTTTGACAGGGCGGCACGGCACAGTCGGCATAGACCTGGTGGCCATGTGCGTAAACGATATCCTTACCTCTGGCGCTGAGCCGCTTTTTTTCCTTGATTACTTTGCGACGGGAAAGCTTGACGCACTGAAGGCCTCCAGGGTGATCGGGGGCATCGCGAAGGGATGCAAACAGGCGGGTTGCGCCCTTACCGGAGGAGAGACGGCCGAGTTGCCGGATTTTTATAAAGAAGGGGAATATGACCTGGCTGGCTTTGCCGTGGGTGTTGTGGAGAAAAGCGGGATCATAGACGGCTCCTCCATTAAACCCGGAGATGCCTTGATAGGGCTTGCTTCCTCCGGGCTCCATTCAAACGGCTATTCGCTTGCAAGAAAGGCCCTGCTGGAGACCGCCGGGCTTTCTCTGGGAGCAAAGCCGCGGGAACTGGCTGGACGAACCGTTGCCGCCCGTGATGGAA
>JAKAMR010000034.1 GCA_021812785.1 Nitrospirota bacterium | reverse complement strand
CCTCCCTGGCGGAGTCCAGTTCAGCTTTTGCATAGGCCAGGGTCTTCCTGGCGGTAAGTACGTCCTGATAAGCCTCAAACACCATGAAACTGGCCTCTTTCCTTGCTCCCTCAAGACCTTCCTCCGCCTGCCTGGCCTTTGCCCTGGCCTGGCTCACCTCATGTTCACGCGTGGCTCCGTCAAAGATGTCCCATCGCAGGAAGGCGGTGGCCATGTAACTTGAACCCTCCCCTTCAAAGGGGCTGCGGTGGTCGTTCCACTGGTACTGGCCGCTTACGCCCACCTCCGGAAAATATCCCGAGGTGGCAAAATCCACGCCGTTTTCAGCTTTTTTATACCTGGCCTGGATGGCCTTTATGTCCGGCCTGGCCAGTGCGCTTGCATAATATGCGCCTATCGGCTGGAGCTCTATGGCATAGGAGATCCCATCGGCATCAACGCTTCCCGCGCGCCCGATTACAAGGCCCAGCGCGCGTTTTGCCACCTCATAGTTTTCCTGCGCGGCTGCCATTCCCTTTTCCGCCTCCCGTTTGGCGGCATCGGCCCGGAGGACGTCCGAATAGAGGCCAAGCCCGGAGTTGTAACGCAGCTTGGCCAGACTCTCGTGCTCGGTTGTATCCTCAAGCGCCTTGCCCGCGGCATCAAGAAATTCGCGGGCCGTTACCACTCCCAGGTATGCCCTGACGGTGTCCATGGCCACCTTCTCCTTGAGCCTTTGGAAATCCAGTCCCTCCGATGCCTCGTCATCCCTGGACATCCGCTCGCCCGCTATAAGCCGCCTTGAATAGACGACCTGGTCCAGCTTCAGGCTGTTTTGAAAATCGTTGATCGATTCCGGCTGGTTGAGAGAGCTTATCTCAAAATCGGATGCAGAGAAGCGCTGCTGGTCCAGTTTGGCCATGAAGGCGTAGACAGGGTTGTCCGTGCGCAGATAACGGCTCTCAAAAGACAGGGAGGGATAGAAATAACCTCGCGAGGCCCCCACGCCCTCCTTTGCAGCCCTGACCGCCCAGACGCCAGCCCTGATGCGGGGGTTTTCCCTTAATGCCGCCGCCACCGCCTGGCTCAAGTCCATCTTCTGGTTTTTCGCACCGGCCGCGCCGGGAGTTTTTGAGGAGGCTTCTTCCGGTTTCCCCTGCGCGAGGGCCCTGTGGGCAGGCGCTGACATCAGGACAAGAAAGCATAACGTAAAAAAACAGAAAACCTTGGATGATCTCATCTCCTTGCACCCGGACTTTCCGCACCCGCCCCGTCTCCGGCGGGCAGCTTTTTCTTTTTTCTTATGAACTCACGGAAAGACTTCATATCGCAGCGGCCCGTGGCCTTCTGGAATTCCTGGCATTCCTTGAGGCAGTTCCTGTCCTCCGCCGCCTTCTCCGTCTGCGCCAGGTCCTTAAGCACCGAACTTGCAAATCCCAGGCCCCTGGCCTCCAGGTCCGGCCGAAGCTTATAGAACATAAGCTTCTTTTCCCTCCGGGAAAGCAGAAAACCAGCCGATTTAAGAAGGTTCAGGTTTCTGGAAACAAGCGGCTGGCTCGTCCCCAGAACCGCCATTATCTGGCAGACACAAAGCTCCCGCCCGGACACCAGCAGAAGTATCCTGAGCCTCGTCTCATCGGAAAGCGCCCTGAAAATCTTTAAATATTCATTCATGACCTAATCATATAACCATAATTAGATATGTATTGTCAAATCTTTTGGCTGTCTTTTTATGAAATGAAAAGGTTTTTTAAAGAACCTTTTTAAGTTCTGGCATGTTTTTGTTTTGCAGCCATGAGCCCATCAAAAAATGTCCCCAGGCTCGTAGCCAAGCGACAGGGCTGCCGCAGGATGGACTATCCTGCCCCCATATACGTTAAGCGCGCTTCTCAAAGGTGCGCTTTTTTTAAGGCAGTCCTCCAGATGGGCCTCCGAGGCGGCCAATTTGATGTACGGGAGTGTGGAGTTTACAAGGGCCAGGGTTGAGGTCCTCGGATATGCGCCAGGCATATTGGCCACACAGTAATGGATGATGCCGTCAACCTCGAATACGGGGTCGTCGTGGGTGGTAGGTCTGGAGGTCTCCGCCGTCCCCCCCTGGTCTATTGATATGTCTATGATGACGGAGCCCTTCTTCATCGTCCTGAGCGCGTCCCTGTTTATGAGCACAGGCGCCTTTGCACCGGGCACAAGCACTGCGCCTATTACGGCATCGGCCTCCCTCAGAGATTCCATGAGCGCGCCCCGGGTGAGGCCGATCGTCTTTACCCGGCCCATGAACATCTCATCTATCAGTTTCAGCCCGCCTGCGGTTATGTTCATGACCGTCGTGTCCATCCCGATGGCGCAGGCCACGCGGGCCGCGTTTGTGCCGGCCGTTCCGGCGCCAAGTATAAGGCAGTTTGCGGGCCTGACGCCGGCAGCGCCAGCCGCGAAAACGCCGCTGCCGCCAAAAGTCCCCTGCAGGTAAAACGCTCCCATAAGCGGGGCCATCCTGCCCGCGATAAGGCTCATGGGGGCAAGCAGCGGGAGCCTTCCGTTCTCATCGAGGGTCTCATAGGCCAAAGCGGAAACCCCGCTTGAAAGCAGGGCCCTTGCAAGCCCCGGGTTAGCGGCCAGGTGGAGGAATGTGAAGAGGGCCTGCCCCTCTCTTAAAAAACGGTACTCCTCGGGCAGAGGCTCCTTGACCTTCACTATGAGCCCGGCTTCCTTCCATACGGCCTCCCTGTCCGAGATGCGCGCGCCAGCCTTTATATAAAGGTCATCCGGGAAACCGCTTCCAAGCCCCGCGCCCTGCTCAACTAGCACCGTATGCCTGAGGCCCGCAAGCTCGGCCGTCCCTTCCGGGGTCAGCCCCACACGGCGCTCCTCCTTTTTGATCTCTGCCGGCACCCCTATTACCATCCGTGCGCCTCCATTTCTGATAAAAAATATCAGATACCACCTAAGGCTTCAAGAAATTATTGGCGGGCCCGATTGACCCGCCGGGCCTGCCGGTTATATCATAAAGGACAAAACCATGCTTGAAGCCCTTGAACAGCTGGAGATAATAAAAAGAGGCGCAGCGGAGATCATCGCCCATGATGAGCTTTTAAAAAAGCTTGAGCGGGGCGTCCCGCTGCGCGTCAAGGCGGGTTTTGACCCCACCGCCCCCGACATCCACCTTGGCCATACGGTGCTTGTAGAAAAAATGAGGCAGTTGCAGGACCTTGGCCATGAGATCATCTTCCTTATCGGGGACTTTACCGGCATGATCGGGGACCCTACCGGCAAAAGCGAGACCAGAAAGCCCCTGACCTCAGAAGACGTCGCCAGAAACGCCCTCACCTACAGGCAGCAGATATTCAAGATACTCGATGCGGAAAAGACCCGCGTTGAGTTCAACTCGCGGTGGATGGGCCGGCTGAAGCCTGAGGAGTTCATCAGGCTTACCAGCCAGTACACGGTGGCCAGGATGCTTGAGCGGGAGGATTTCAAGCAGCGCTTCCAGAGCCAGAGCCCGATAGGCATCCATGAGTTCCTCTATCCTCTCATCCAGGGATACGATTCGGTGCATCTGAAGGCGGACATAGAGCTTGGCGGCACGGACCAGAAGTTCAACCTCATAGTCGGCAGGGAGCTTCAGAAGGCTTACGGGCAGGCCCCGCAGAGCATTGTGCTAATGCCCCTTCTTGAGGGGCTGGACGGCGTCAAGAAGATGTCCAAGAGCCTTGGCAACTACATTGGGATCACGGAGCCACCCGGGCAGATGTTCGGCAAGATCATGTCGGTCACGGACGAGCTGATGCTCCGCTACTACGAGCTTTTAAGCCATATATCCAATGAGGAGTTCAAGGACCTCAGAGAGAAGATTAAAGACGGCTCCCTGCACCCGATGGAGGCAAAAGAGGCCCTCGCCCTTGAGATCACCGAAAGATATCACGGCAGGCAGGAGGCCCTGAAGGCAAAAGAGGGGTTCGAGCTGGTATTCAGGAAAAGGGAAGTGCCAGGCGAGATCGAGGTCTTCAAACTGGCATGGGAGGAAGAGCTCCTGTGGCTGCCCAAGGTCCTCAGTCTCTCGGGGCTTGCCCAAAGCGTATCTGAGGCCCGCAGGCTCATAGAACAGGGCGGCGTAAAGATAGACGGGCAGAGATGCTCCGACCCTGAGGCGAAACTCCCCAAAGGCTCCTATCTTCTGGCCGTAGGCAAAAGGCGCTTCCTAAGGATAGAGCCGCGGTAAAAAACCTTCCGCGAAGATCCCGCACGTTTTTTCTCATAAGGCCCGCTTACGTGTTAAAATCAGATGTCATGGAAAAAAGAGGAAAGGTATATCTGGTCGGGGCCGGCCCCGGAGACATAGGACTTATGACCGTAAAGGGGCTTAGGTGCCTCAAGAAGGCGGACGTCGTCGTATATGATTACCACCTGAACGCACAGGTGCTCAATTACATAAAAAAAGATGCGGAGTTCATTTACGCCGGCAAGCGGGGCGGCCATCACACGATGAGCCAGGATGAGATAAACGCAATCCTCGTTGACAGGGCCAAAGGCGGAAAGACCGTATGCAGACTGAAGGGAGGAGACCCGTTCGTATTTGGACGCGGCGGAGAGGAAGCCTGCGCCCTTGCCGATGAGGGTCTTCAGTTCGAGGTCGTGCCGGGGGTCAGCTCATCCGTTGCCGCGCCGGCTTACGCTGGCATACCGCTTACGCACAGGAAGATATCCTCTTCCTTTGCCGTGATCCCGGGCTACGAGGACATAACCAAGGAAGGCTCTGCCATTGCCTGGGAAAAGCTTGCCACGGGGGTAGGCACGCTTGTATTCCTGATGGCGGTCAAAAATGTGGATGTGCTTACCCAAAAACTTATCGAAAACGGGAAACCCCCGGAGACCCCGGTGGCTGTTATAAGATGGGGTACAAGGCCTGAGCAGCAGACCATTATAAGCACACTTGGCGGGATAGCCGGGGTGATGAAAGAAAACCAGATAAGACCCCCGGCCGTGATGGTGATAGGCGAGGTCGTAAGGCTCCGGGAAAAGCTCAAGTGGTATGAGCAAAAACCCCTCTTTGGCCATCGTGTGCTCCTCACCAGGGAGCATTCCTCGGGGTTTGAAAACCTTGAAGACATGGGCGCCGAGGTCATGGAATTCCCCACCTTTGAGATCGTGCCCCCCGCAAGCTGGCAGCCACTGGATGATGCGCTTGGGCAGGCCGGCTCCTATGACTGGATAATATTCACAAGCGCAAAGGGAGTGAAGTTCTTCTTTGAAAGGCTCCGAGAGCTTGGGATGGATATACGCTGCCTTGGCGGGGCAAAGATATGCGCCGTGGGCCCAAAGACCGCAAAAGCGGTCGAGGGTTTCTGTCTCAGAGTGGACATGGTGCCCGGGGAGTTCCGGGCGGAGGGGCTGATAAAGTCGTTTGCCGGATTGAGAGACTCCCGCGGAAAAAATCTCGAAGGTATGCGGTTCCTTCTTCCGCGCGCACAGGAAGCGCGGGAGGTCTTCCCTGAAAAGGTCAGGCAGATGGGAGGGCATATTGACGTTCCTGCCGTTTACCGTGCGGTAAGGCCCGAGGGCGGAGGCAAAAGGCTGAAGCGCTTCCTGAAGGAGGGCAAGATCACCATCGCCACCTTCACCAGCGGCGCTACATTCACTAATTTCCTGGAGATCATGGGCGGCGAGGCAAAAGAGCTGCTAAAAGGCACCGCGATAGCCGCCATAGGGCCGGTGACCGCAAAGAAAGTGGAGGAGGCCGGGCTTTCAGTTGATATCATGCCGGAGACGGCCACCATGGAGGCACTGGAAAAGGCCATCATCGAGTGGGCCATGAATTCCGGGACAAACGGGAGCTAGAGGAAACCTCCAGGTCAGGGGCCGCAGGGGCAACCTTGCAGCCCGGTTTTCTCAGTAATAGCATGATGCAAACAGCGGACTTTTCGGGCGGCGTTTCAGAGCCGCGGACGTGTGCAAAATCCACAGTTTTTAGTGCAGTTGCATTATAATTACGTTATGCCAGGCACTCTTGTTATACTGCCCACCTATATGGAAAAAGATACTCTCCCTGTCGTGCTTACAAAGGTCCTCACCCAGGAAGTGGCGGATATACTCGTGATAGACGACAACTCCCCGGACGGCACCGCACAGATAGCCAGCGACTGGGCCAGCCGGAGCGCAAGGGTCCACGTCATGAACAGGCCGGGGAAGCTCGGCCTGGGGACCGCGTATCTGGCAGGCTTTATCTGGGGGCTGGAAAGGGGCTTTGACTGTTTCATAGAGATGGATTCAGACATGTCCCACAATCCCCTTGACCTGCCCAGGTTCCTGGACGAGATAGAGAAAGGGGCCGACCTGGTAATAGGCTCCAGGTACATGAGGGGCACGATAAGCGTCGTCGGATGGGACTTTAAAAGACTTATCCTGTCCAAGTTCGGCAACATGTACGCCTCCACGATACTGGGCCTGGATTTAAGCGACATAACCAGCGGCTACCGCGCTTTCAGCAGGAGGGCGCTTGAAAAAATAGAGCTCGGGGCCATCCATTCGGAAGGATACGCCTTCCAGATAGAAGTGGCATATATGGCATGGAGCTCCGGATTGAAGATCGCCGAGCTACCGATCATATTCACCGAGCGTGCCAGCGGCTCTTCCAAGATGAGCAAGCAGATAGTCAGGGAGGCGGTCTGGCTGCCGTGGAGACTCAGATTGCGGGAGATGAAAAATTCCTTTTTAAGGTTTTCCTCCGCAAAAGCCCCCGAAAAAAATCCCGGGAGAAGAACCGAGGGATGACCGCCCGAAAAGAGATGAACAAAAAAAACAAAAACCTTCATGTCGTCATAATGGCAGGGGGGAAGGGAACAAGGTTCTGGCCGCTTAGCAGAGAGACCTTCCCCAAGCAGTTCCTTAAGATAACAGGCGAGAAGACCATGCTTGAAAGCACCGTCGAACGTCTGCACGGCGTGGTGCGGCCCGAAAACATGATGATCATAACCACCGCAAGCCAGTCGGACCTCGTCAGGTGGCAGACAAAAGAGACTCTCACTCCGGACCGCATAGTAGTGGAGCCCGAAGGCAGGAACACGGCTCCCGCCATAGCCCTGGCCGCCTTCAAAATAAGGAAGAAAAACAAGGATGCCATGATGCTGGTGCTCCCTTCGGACCATCACATCACGGGCCGGGCCGCGTTCGAGGCAGCGGTAAGCGAGGCCGCCTCCGCCGCCGCGGCTGGCAGCCTTGTCACGTTCGGCGTTGTCCCGGACCGGCCGGAGACCGGTTATGGCTACATAAAGGCCGGGACGCGGGTGAAAAAAAATGTCTTCCGGGTGAGCAGTTTTGTCGAAAAGCCGGACGCGGGGCGGGCACGCGCCTTTTTAAAGGACGGGGCCTACTTATGGAACAGCGGGATATTCCTTTTCAAAGCGCAGACCATACTGAACGAGATAAAAAAATATATGCCCGCCCTCTACAAGGCCTTCTCGGGGATAGAGAAAAAGCTTGGGACGGACCTTGAGCCCGGTGCCCTGAAAGGCGTCTATTCCGGCATAAAGGCGGAATCCATAGATTACGGCGTCCTGGAGAAATCAAAGCGCGTCTCCGTTTTGAGGGCGGGTTTCGGATGGTCTGACGTGGGCAGCTGGAGCGCCCTTGGCGAGATCATGGAAAAGGACGAGGCCGGAAACGTAGTGCTTGGGAATTCGGTGAACATGGGGGCCGAAGGCTCGATCGTCTTTAGCTCCGGAAGGCTCGTCGCCTCGATAGGGCTTAAGGACATGGTGGTCGTGGACACCTCCGATGCCACCCTCATATGCCCCAGGGAGCGTGTGCAGGAAGTAAAGGACCTGGTGGACAAACTTAAGGAAAGCGGCAAACAGGAATTCCTGCTGCCCAAGAGGGAGGAAAGGCCCTGGGGGCATTTCGTGGTCCTCGAAAAGGGGCCAGGCTACCAGATAAAGCATATCTGCCTGAAACCAAAGGCCAGGCTGAGCCTGCAGATGCATAACCACAGGAGCGAGCACTGGATCGTCGTGTCCGGCATTGCGAAGGTGCAAAAAGGCGACGAGGTCTTCTACATAAACAAAAACGAGAGCACCTATATACCGAACACCGTCAAGCACCGGCTTGAAAACCCGGGTATGATACCCCTAAAAATAATAGAGATACAAAGTGGCGAGCACCTCGGGGAAGATGATATAATACGCCTTGATGACATCTACGGACGCACAGAACAGCAGAGCTAAAATATGGGCCTGGCATTTCCTGGCCCTGATTTTTTTTGCCTGGGTCTTCGGCATAACGACAAATTTCTCCCTGAACGACCCTGACCTGTGGTGGCACCTGAGGACGGGCCAGCAGACGGTTGAGACCAGGTCGCTGCCCAATACGGACCCGTTCTCTTATACGTCGCCAAAACCTCTGCCCAAAGTTGAAAGACAAGGCCTTAAATCCGAATGGCTTGGCCAGGTCATTTACTACGGCGCCTATGCGCTTGACAGCTATGAGGGCATAGGACTGCTGCGCGGCCTCCTGATAATCCTGCCCATGTTCTTCATATATGTATGGCTTGTGAAAAAGGGCCTGAAGCCATGGATGGCGCTGGCATCCTCCGCCTTTGGAGCGCTGCTTACGGGAATCATGCTTTTCTACACCTATGAGAGGCCGCAAGGCATATCTTTCCTGTTTTCCCTTTTTGCGATAATGCTGCTTGAGGGCATAAGGCGCAAAAGCAAGGTCTCTGCCATATTGCTGCCCCTTTTAATGGCGCTCTGGGCAAACGTCCATGCAGGTTTCATTGTGGGCATAGTGATAATTCTCCTGTATGCGGCGGGCGAAGCTGTCAAATGGGGTTATAAGAGGTTGAGGGGAGCAGCAGTGAAACCTGATTACCTGCTGTTTGCGGCTGCGCTGGCGGGCCTTGCCGCCTCGGGGCTCAACCCGGACGGCTATTCCCTTAGCTATAACTATCTCACCGGGCTTGCAAGCAAGTTTCTTAACGACATACAGCACACTGTGGGCCTTAAGGGGGGCGGCGGCCAATGGGTCGCAAACGTGGTCCTTGAGTTCAGGCCCCTTATCTATTTTTACAAGGTCCTGTACTACCACTGGCTCCTTTTCTACTGGGCATTCACAGCGCTTTTGGTCTTTCTGCTTGCGGCGAAGTACTGGCTGAAGCGGGATATAGACTTGCCTGAGCTCTTTACGGTATTTTTTGTCTCTTTCTTTGCAAATTATTACGCCAGGGGGCTCATGTTCTCGATTATCATACTCTCGTTCTATTATGGCAAAAGCCTGCTTGAGCTCGGGAGTTTCAAGAAATTGACGGCCTTCTTTGCCGCCCTCATGATCGTTACGGCGGCATGGTGCACCTTCTATATAACCTCGCCAATGGCATGGCCGCTGAAACCGCGCATAACAAAGCAATGGGTCTCTCCATGGTACCCGATAAGCGCCGACCGGTTCCTCAAGAAAAACCACATCGACCCGCCGATGTATAACTTTTACACCTGGGGCGGTTTCCTGATCTGGGACCTTTATCCGGATTACAAGGTTTTTATCGACGGCCGGGCCCTGAACAATTCCGTAAACACCATTGCAGATGCGATTTTGAAAAGCTATCCGGGATGGGAGCAGAACCTTGACGCATATAACATAAACTTCATACTGGTCCCCGTGGTCTTCAGGGAATCCGGCTACATAGTGCCCCTTCCTGTTACCCTTGTGACCAACCCTGGGTGGAAGCTCGTTTTCCTGAAAAACAACCAGGCGATATTCGTAAGAAATACCGCCAATAACAGGAAGATCATCCAAAAATACGGGATGGACAAGAAGGATGTATTCAAGGAGATCGTGGAGATCGAAAATATACTTGGCTACTCGGGCTCAAATCCCATATTCGATATAAACAGGGCCGACGCGCTTGAGGCCCTTGGCTACGACCGGCAGGCCCAGCAGATATATGATATGTACCCTTCCTGGGTCAGGGACAGGATAAGCACCCTTTTCAATTATTATCCACGGAAGGCTGCGGCCCCTGCAACCCGGGCGGCAGGCCGGGACCTCCGCTAAAAATTCAGTCCTGCAGCTCCTGCGCTATCTCCTTTGAGTGCCATGCGATGGCCCTGAAGGAATCAAGCATCTCCATATAAATGGAAGACGCCCTGGGAAGGCATATCCCGTGGGCTATGCGCTCACCGTGGCGCACTTCGAACCCGCCCACGCTTACGGAAAAAGCAAGCTCCGCCTGCCCCACGCTGCCGGCCAGTGCGATATCTTTCGCTCCCGCAAGCAGGCTTGATGTGCCTGATAGTATGTCCTTCAGCTCACCGAAAAGATAATCAACCTCGTCCGCAGCCTTATCGCTGAACCGGATTCCCTCCATGCACCTGGCGCTGAGCGCCTTGCTCATGTTCTCCATATGTTCGCATATTCTGTCGATATGACCGTGGATGGAGGCATACTTCAGAAGCGACGGGTCTTTTCCCTTCGATCCCCTCCCCTGGAGCCTTGAAGCCAGGGCCTGCTGATGACTGCGCACTTCCCGTATAAGCCTGTCCGCCTCTTCCAGGAATAGGGCGCGTAAATAAACCGCACCTTTCCGTTCAAGCTCCAAAGCATCAACCAGCTTCAGGAAAAGCTCATAAATGCCGCTTATCTTCTCTTCGGGCTCCAAAATCAGCGCCTCCGCCCTTTATATCAGGATAACAGACCCGGTGCAGCGAAAAAATAAAAATATTTTCATAGGATGAGCCCGGGTCCCGCATCAGGCGGGCGGAAGCGCTGAAGGCGCGGCTGGACTGCCTGGAAGAAAGCGCCAGGAAAGTCTATACGGCCAGGCTCAGGATGTGCCATGACATGTACGGATTCGCCCCTACATTCAAGGGGAAAAAACAGCGGAAAATGAGCCCCGAAGCATAAGTTTGACAGCCTTGGGTTGACCCAGGGGCCCTGCATATGGATAATGATGTATATTGCAATTTCGGGCGGCGCGCGCCGGAGCAGCCCGCACAGGCAAAACGGCGAAAACAAAACTTAAGATAAAACCATGTACAGGATTTTTCTGAAAGAAAAAGAGTTCAAAAACCAGCAAATCCCGGTGGGACGCTCTCTGGCGGTCTTGTTTGTCTGCCTTCTGGCGCTGGCCGCCGGGTGCTCAAAAAAGCAGATCAAGCCGGTCCCGGAAGGGGCTGTCTATTTCAATAAGGCGGACGCTGTCGTCCAGGCGCTGCGGCGCGGCTATGCCTCAAAAGATAGCGCTACGATAAAAGCGGTCAGCACGGAAAAAGGCTATGCTGATATAATCCCTAACCTGGACAGGTTCGATACCGTAAAGCTTACCTTCACCACCAAATGGATTGACGTCAGCAGCAAGGGCGTTACCGTAAACGTCCAGTGGAGCGGCGTTTGGACCAAAGACGGAAAAAAAGACAGCGAGCGCGGGATGGCGGTCTTAGAGCTTACCGGCAAACCGCTTAAGTTCAATGCCGTCCTTACCGGGAACCCCTTCATCTACCCGCAGTAGCTGGCCGGAATTTTCTGCCCTGTACATGTTTACTTTTAAACCTGCCGCTATGATAAAATAGACGAGGTTCAGAGACCGTTTCCAGATTTTTGATTTGATCTGACGCATGTGGGTTCATCTCGATTGAAAGAACCGGAAATAAACGAATCTCTCATAAAGGAACACGGCCTTACGGCCGGTGAATACGCCAAGATCCTCGAAATCCTTGGCCGGGTGCCCACATTTACCGAGCTGGGCATCTTCTCAGTCATGTGGAGCGAGCACTGCTCCTACAAGAGCTCCAGGATCCATTTCAGGAATTTCCCGACATCGGCCCCGTGGGTGGTGCAGGGCCCCGGCGAAAATGCCGGGGTGATAGACATTGGCGGAGGCCTGTGCGCCGTGTTCAAGATGGAGTCCCACAACCACCCCTCGTTCATCGAGCCTTACCAAGGGGCCGCAACGGGCGTGGGCGGGATACTCAGGGATATTTTCACCATGGGGGCCAGGCCGGTGGCCAGCCTCAACTCTCTCAGGTTCGGCCAGCTTGAGGACCCCCTTCAGCGGCGCCTGCTGTCGGGTGTGGTATCCGGCATAGCCGGTTACGGCAACTGCATAGGGGTGCCCACCGTGGGCGGGGAGGTATATTTCCATCCATGTTACGGGGGAAACATCCTCGTAAACGTCTTTAACCTTGGCATAGTCAAAAAGGAAAAGATATTCAAAGGATACGCCTCCGGGGCGGGAAACCCTGTCATATATGTGGGTTCAAAGACCGGGCGCGACGGCATACACGGGGTCACCATGGCGAGCGAAGAGTTCACCGACGATGCCGAGCAGAAAAAGCCAAACGTCCAGGTCGGGGACCCTTTTACCGAAAAACTCCTTCTTGAGGCCTGCCTGGAGGCCATGGGCAAGGACCTCATCGTAGGCATCCAGGACATGGGAGGGGCCGGGCTCACATCTTCCTCCTCGGAGATGGCCGGGAGGGCCGGCACCGGCATAGAGCTGTACATAGAAAAAGTGCCGCCCCGCGAAAAGGACATGATCCCGTATGAGTTCATGCTCTCTGAAAGCCAGGAGCGCATGCTCATAGTGGCGCAAAAGGGCAAGGAAGAAGAGCTGCTTGGCATCTTCCGCAAATGGGACCTTGAGGCGGTAGTCGTGGGCAAGGTCATGGACGACGGTTTTTTAACGGTAAAATGGAACGGAAACACGGTGGCGCGCATACCCGCGGCGAAGATATCAAGCGAAGCGCCGCTCTACGACAGGCCATATGAGCGGCCGGCCTGGCAGGACGGCCTCCAGAGCCTGGACCTGAACTCCGTACCGCTTCCGGGCGACTATAACAAGGTGCTCCTGGAGCTCCTGTCTTCTCCGAACATCGCCTCAAAGGAGATGATCTGGCGGGAATACGACCACATGGTAAGGACCAACACGGTGGTGCTGCCCGGTTCGGATGCCGCTGTCATCAGGGTGAAGGAAAGCGGAGCGGACGGCACCAGGGGCCTGGCCATGACCGTGGACTGCTCCAGCCGCTACTGCTATCTGGACCCCTATCTGGGCGGAATGCACGCGGTGGCCGAGGCCGCAAGGAACATAGCCTGTTCCGGCGCAAAGCCCTTGGCCGTCACCGACAACCTGAACTTCGGCAACCCGGAGAAGCCGGAGGTCATGTGGCAGTTCGTAAACGCCGTGAAGGGCATAGGCGAGGCCTGCCGCGCTCTTCAAACCCCTGTCATAGGCGGAAACGTGAGTTTTTACAACGAAACGAAAGGCCAGGCCATATACCCGACCCCCACCATCGGGATGGTCGGAATACTTGAAAATGTAGAAAAACACCTTACTCAAGGGTTCAAACTGGAAGGCGATGCGGTGGTGGTTTTGGGCCTTACCAGGGAGGAGCTCGGCGGCTCCGAATACCTGGCCGTCATACATGGGATGGAAAAAGGCGTGCCGCCGTCGCTGGACCTTGAGGCCGAAAGCAGGCTGCATGCGCTTCTGCTTGAGGCCGCGCCGCTTCTGCACAGCGCCCATGACTGCTCCGAGGGGGGGCTGGCCGCCGCGCTGGCGGAGTCTTCGATCTCGGGGAACATGGGGGCGGATGTTTCTTTGGATGTGAAAGGGCTTTCGGCGCCAGGGATAAGGAAAGACGCGCTTCTGTTTGGAGAGTCTGCCGGGAGGGTTGTCGCAAGCCTTTCCGAAAAGGACCTTCCCGCGTTCAGGCTTCTTTGTGAAAAACGGGGCGTCCCTGTCTCCCATATAGGGAAGACGGGAGGCAAAGACCTCAGGATCGGCACGGAGATAAAGTTGCCCGTAAGCCGGCTTGCCCAGGCCCATAAAAATTCTCTGAAAGACCGTGTGGAATCAAGATAAGTTCAGGGAAGAATGCGGGGTGTTCGGGGTCTTCGGTCATCCCGAGGCGGCAAACCTTGTCTATCTTGGGCTTTATGCCCTTCAGCACCGCGGGCAGGAGAGCGCGGGCATCTGCTCCTCGGACGAAAAGCAGCTCCACCTGGAAAAATCGGTCGGCCTTGTGGCCGACATATTCAATGAAAAACGCCTGAAGAAGCTGCCAGGCTATATGGCGATCGGCCACAACAGATACTCCACGGCAGGCGGCAGCAATCCTAAAAACGTACAGCCGATACTGGCCAACTTCTCCATGGGCCAGCTCGCCATAGCTCATAATGGCAATCTCATAAACGCCTTCGAGCTGCGAAAGTCCCTTGAGAAGGAAGGGGCGATATTCCAGTCCACCTCCGACAGCGAGGTGTTCATCCATCTAATCGCCCACACCAGGGAGGAAGACCTTAAAGACCGTATAATCATGGCCCTGCGGGAGATAGCGGGCTCCTACAGCCTCATCATCCTCACCGAAAAGAAGCTCATAGCCGTCCGCGACCCCTTCGGCGTCCGGCCGCTCAGCATCGGGAAGGTAGACGGCGCATACACGGTCAGCTCGGAGACCTGCGCGTTCGACCTCATAGGCGCCGAATACGTAAGGGACGTGGAGCCCGGCGAAATGGTGGTGATAGACGCTAACGGGCTGACTTCCTACCCAAAGTGCATTGTGGCCCCAAGGCGGGCCTTCTGCGTATTCGAATATATCTACTTCGCCCGTCCGGACAGCCGTATCTTTGGAGGCCACAGCGTGAACAGCGTGCGCAAGCAACTGGGCAAACAGCTTGCGATAGAGGAGCCTGTTGACGCAGACCTCGTAATCCCCGTGCCGGACTCCGGCGTCCCCGCGGCCCTTGGCTACTCGGAGCAAAGCGGCATACCTTTTGATTTCGGGCTCATCAGGAACCACTACATAGGCCGGACCTTCATTGAGCCCAAGCAGAGCATAAGGCATTTCGGGGTGAAAATAAAGCTGAACCCGGTAAGGGACCTCCTTCAGGGCAAGCGGGTCATAGTCGTAGACGATTCCATAGTGAGAGGGACGACCAGCAAAAAGATCGTAAAAATGCTGCGCGAGGGGGGCAATGTCCGCGAGGTGCACATGAAGATAAGCTCCCCGCCGACCAAGGGGCCGTGCTTCTACGGCATAGACACCCCGACCAGGCAGGAATTGATAGCCTCAAGCCATAACGTGGAGGAGATACGGCGTTATATAACGGCGGACAGCCTGGCCTACCTTAGCATCGAGGGGCTTTTCAAGGCCATACCGGACCCTGACAACTTCTGCAAGGCCTGCTTCAATAATGAATACCCCATAGTATTCCCGGGCCAGGAAAGCCAGCTGGAGATGATGTTTTAAAAACAGCTTCTTTTCCGTTTCGCCTCCATCATCCGGGCGCCTGAAATCCTGATACCTTACTGCTTTTTGAGCCCTCCCATACTCGAAATTTCTCCGCGGATTATTTAATATAGATTCTTATATCTGCAACTATCTTTGATCTGACAAAAAAGGAGGCCGGGAATGCCCGAAGAAAAAAAGAAGGAAGCCGAACTGGACGCATCTTCACTTAAAGGTTACAAGGAAAAAGTCGCCCCCGCCATGAAGGGGACGCTTACATGGGAAAGGGACCTCATCTTTCACGGCCGCACCCAGCGCGGCTATGAGGTGGACTTCGACGCGAAGATAGAATGGGGCTGCGCGCCTACGGAAAGCCTTCTTCTTTCGCTGGCTGGCTGCATGGCCATAGACACGGTCTCATTCCTGCAGAAGATGAGGGGGGAGATCTCCGATTTCAAGATAGACATCATAGGCGAAAGGAACCCCACCCCGCCCCAGTATTTCACCCGCGTCCAGATGGTGCTGACCATCACGGGCAGGAACATAACGGAAAAACAGGTGAAAAAAGCGGTTGCCCTTTCGCATGAAAAATACTGCTCCGTCTATCACAGCATGAGAAAAGACATGGAAGTAATTGTGGATTACGTGTTGAACACGGAAGAGTAAGGTTTTTCCCTAACCCGCCCTTTAATGTGTGGGGGCTCAGCCCCCACACCCACGGGAATCAAAAAATCTGATCAACCTTACTGCAGGATCCCGTTAAGGCGCTCCGCCACCGTCTGCACCTCGTCATCGGCAATGGTCCTTGCATCAAGAACAAGGGCGTCCTCTTTTATCCTGGCGATAACCGGCGGGGAGCCTGTCCTCAGCTTCTCTTCCATCCGGTTTGGCGAAAGCAGGTTTTTGCTCCGGACGGAAACGCAAAAGGTCCGCAGGCTCACGCCTGGCAGCGAGCCGCCGCCTGCCTCGGAAAAATCCTCCACCACCTCTATGAAAATGCCCTCTTTCGCCCTGATCCCGGAGGCAAGCCTTCCGGCCCTTTCACGAATGGACTCCGGGCTTTCAAGCAGCATCCTCAGAGTGGGGATCTCCGTCTGTGCCTTTTCCTCGTCCGCATACGCAAAGAAGGTGGCCTGCAGGGCGGCCAACGTCATTTTGTCTATCCTAAGCGCCCTTGCCAGCGGGTTCTGGTTCATTTTTTCTATCACCTGCGGCTTTCCGGCAGCGATACCCGCCTGAGGTCCGCCAAGGAGCTTGTCCCCGCTGAAGGTGACAAGGTCCACGCCGGTCTGCACGACCTCTCTCACGACAGGCTCCGACCCCACACCCCGGGTCCTGAGATCGAACAGGCATCCGCTCCCCAGGTCAAACATCACCGGTATGGAATTTTTCCCGCCAAGGGCCACAAGCTCCTCCACGGACACATCCGATGTAAAGCCTGTGATCCTGTAATTTGACTGGTGCACCTTCAGGATAAGCGCGGTCTCATCGCAAATCGCCCTTTCATAGTCCCTCAAGTGCGTCTTGTTGGTCGTGCCCACCTCCCGCAGGACGGCACCGCTCTGAGCCATAACGTCAGGCACGCGGAAGGAGCCGCCTATCTCCACAAGCTCTCCGCGGGAGACTATCACTTCCTTTCCTTTTGCCAGAGAGGAGAGCGCCAGAAGGACGGCAGCGGCGTTGTTGTTGACGACAGTGGCGTCCGGAGCGCCGGTGATCTCCTTTATCAGTTCCCGCAGATGGGCATACCGTTTGCCCCTTTTCCCTTCCTCAAGGTTGTATTCGAGGTTGGAATACCCCTTTGATATCTCTACCACACCCTTGAGCGCGGCCTCCGAAAGCGGGGCCCTTCCCAGGTTGGTGTGCAGGACAACGCCGGTTGCGTTTATTGCCGCCCGAAGGCTTGGGGCCACGTAGCCCTGTATCAGGCATTCGATGCCGCGCGATATGGAGGCTGGGTCCGTTTCCGGCGATCCTCCTTTCCTTATCGCGCTTCTAAGGCTCTCGATGTGCTCCCTTATGCCCTTGAGCACAAACCTTCTTGGATAGAGGGAAAGCCAGTTGCGGCCATCCGGGCCCTTGAGCATCTCGTCAACGCTTGGGAGGCTTTTAAGGCGCGTCTTCATGTCCGTCGTTTCCATCCCGTTAGTATCCAATACGGGCAGGCTTTCGTCAAGGGGAGGAGGCACCGGCCTCAAACCGGTCAGAAACAGGCTCAGACAAACCGGTGTTTTAGGTTCATGACGTCACGATAAAGGATAATGCCCAATATCACTTCATTTTCATCTGTAACCGGGATGGAGCGGAAGTTGTAACGGGCAAACATTTCAGCCGCCTCATCAAGCGTATTGTCCGGCTTTAAGCTGATAACGCTGGTTGTCATTATGTCAGAAAGCTTATCGTTAAGCTCGGCCTGAAGCACCTCTTTTATGTCCAGGACCCCAACCAATGTGTCTTTTTCACCGGCTACATAGATATACGCGATCTCGTCCTTGTCTTTTGCCATGTCTTTAAATTGAGAAAGCACCTGGCTAACCGTGGTATCAGGAGGAAGTTTGATGAAGTGTGATGTGGTCAAATTAGTGATTTTCTCCTCCTGCTTGTCAAGCAAATGCTGTATCTTGTGTGCATTCTCTTTATCTATTAACTCAAGTATCCCATCGGCCTCCGCCGCAGGCAGAATGGAAAGGATATCCGCCGCCTGAGCGGGTGTCATGTCATTTATAAGCTCTGCCGCCCTTTCCTTCTTGATGGATGATATCAATGTCCTTTGTACCCTTGGTTCGATCTCTTCCAGGGTATCTGATGCATGCCCTGTCTCCAGCTCATTGAATATGGCAAGCCGCTGTTCCTCGCTCAGTTCTTCCAGGATGTCGGCCAGGTCGATCGGATTAATATCAGAAAGTTTTTCCTTAAGTATCCTCAGCTTGACGGCCCCCCTGAATCTGCCTATATCCTCCGGGAGCGGCTGGACATAGGACCATGACAGGGTCTCTTTCTTAAGCAGATTAGTGCCGCTAAAAAGCAATTTCATAATTGGCTTAAGGCCCAGTCTTTTGAACAACGCATAACGGCTGAAATCGACATCCGTAACATAAAGGACGCGGTTGCGAAGAACAAGTTTCACATCATAGACAACATCAACCTCGTTGTCATCCATATCGATAACTTTCTTGTCCAGAATGTGGTCATTCAGCAACACCTGGGACTCTGCCGGTTCGCCTTCATATTTTTCAAGGGAATCCAGATCAACCGTGATGCGGCACGGGTTTATGCTGGATACCCGCTCCCAGGGCACCATTAGCGGCTTATGGCCGAAAGGGCGGGCCACATACAAATGGGTCACTGTAGGAAGTTTCTCGTGCTCGCGTATGGCTATATCGCGCAGCTTCCCGATTTTCTTTTCATTATTGAGTATCTTTATGCCGATCAGGTCGCTAAGAAAATAAACGGACCCGGCCAGTTCGTGGTTTTTTTCGTTCACGGTGTACATGTCCTTATCACCCCCCCTATTGCACGAGAGTTATGAATTTATAAAACAGCAGACATACCAGGAAAATCAAATAGAGCCTGAGGAACAATAAAGAAATTTTGACCCCTTTAGACATCTCCACGTTGGGGTGCGCATATTTTTTGTTGATCTCACGAATCTTTGCGTAATTATGTTTAAAAAAATTCTTTATCATTATTTTTTATCTCCCCTATTTAAGCACATTAGGAAACATCGTGCTCACACCATATATGCTAGATATTATGATGATCGCCACCACTATCGCCACATTGATAATGTTTTGCGACAGCGTGTTGGTATATTCGCCCATGGTCTTTTTATTATTTAAAAGCAGTATCAAAAAAACCAGCGCGGCGGGCAGCAGGGTCACGGCCACGACCTGAACGAAAAGGGTTATAAGCACCAAAGGGGCCTTGGGGATGAGCACCACTATGCCTGCAGTAATCAATAGCAAGAAATAGAGCCCGTAGAACCAGGGGGCCTCTTTTATCTTGTAATTCAGTGAATGCGCCCAGCCAAATACTTCTCCAAATGCCCATGAGCTGGCCAGGGAAATACATATCGCGCCCAGAAAACCGGCATCAAAGAGTCCGATGGCCATAAAAGTCCCTACATATTTGTTGATTTTCATGAGCATCACGGAAGCCTGGGCCGCATCTTCTATATTGATCCCTTTCAGCACGGTGCCCGTAACAATGATGATGAAGATGGCGACCACGCCGGTGAGAAAAGAACCAACGTACGTATCCACCCTGCCCCAGGGTATGTCCTTCTCCTTAAGAGACTTGTCCACCACCGAGCTTTGCTGAAAAAAGAGCATCCAGGGGGCTATGGTGGTCCCTATATTGGCCATGAGGAAAAAGAAAAGGTCGTTATTCAACCCGCCCGGGAAATTGGGCACGATCCCTTGGTAAACTATATCCGTCACGGACGGATGGACCATAAAAGCGCCAGGAATATAGATCAGATTCATCGCGCAAAAAAGCAGCGTGATCTTCTCCCATGTCCAGTAGCTTCCGTTTAAAACCATGATGCCCATGATCACGCAGATGCCAATTACGGTGATATATGGAGAAACACCAAAAATTTTGAGAGCGGCCGCCATGCCGATAAACTCGGTCACCATGGTAAGCCAGTTCACGACCATCAGGTCGGCAAGCGAGAACCAGCCCCAGAAAGACCCGAATCCTTCGAATATGGCCTCGGCATGGCCCCGCTTTGTCACGGCGCCAAGCCGCACCGTCATTTCCTGAACGTAATAGCAGACCGGCACAAGCAGCACTATAAGCCATATCAGGTTATATCCGTATTTTGCGCCGGTGGCCGCATATGTAGTGATGCCGCCTGCATCGTTGTCGGCTATCATCACTATAATGCCCGGTCCCGAGATGATCAAAAAAAGGCTGACCGCCTTTATTATTCTCCGGTATCGATAATACAGCCTTGCAAAAAAATTCATTGTTCACCCCTTCCTGATAAAAATTTATCAGTAATCCTGCGCATCCTCGCAAAAAAATCAGCGCTTCAGAAATTCCTGAAGCCCTTCTTGTTCCAAAAAAATAAAAATACCGGTAAAAAAGCGGCCGGATGCCCAAAGAGGTTACGGCGAAAAAAGACGGGAACGGGCAGGTGTCAGAGAGCTTTCAGGGTAAGGTGCACGATGGACACGCCACCACGCCCGTCAGTATATTTCCGTAACTACAGTGACTACTTGGGTCGCCGTCCATTGACACCTCCTTGAATGGGATTTATTTGAGGTTTGAACAACAGTATAAAAAACCCAAATTGACTATGTCAACCACCCTTACTTTTTCTTCTGAGGCCGGTCACCCTTGCGCCAACAAGCCTCACCTTCTTCTTAAGCTCCATGCGGCCCAGGCATTCGAATGCGGCCTTCCTCAGGACGTCCAGGTCGTCAGTCCACGAGGCAAGCGTCCTTGCCCTTGTCAGGGTACTGAAATCCCCGAACCTGATCTTTACGGTCACGGTCCTTGCCTCGTAGCCTCCCTCACGCATGGAGCCGGCCACGTCCCTCAAAAGAAAGGCGAGGGACCTTGCCACTGCCTGCCATTCGCTTACGTCAAGCTCGAAGGTCTCCTCCCTGCTTATGGACTTTGGCTGCCATTCAGTGATGATGGGGCTTTCATGTATGCCTCTTGAGGCGTCATAGAGGTACAGGCCGAAAGACTTGCCAAGCCGGTCCTGCAGCCATTCGAGCCCCTTTGCCGCAATGTCACCGATCGTGTTTATGCCAAGTTCCTTCAGACAGGCCTCCGTTTTTGGCCCTACGCCCGGAAGTTTCCTCGCCCCGAGGGGCCATATCAGCCTCTCCACGTCTTCCATCCGTATGATGGTAAGCCCATCCGGCTTTTGCAGGTCGGACGCCATCTTTGCCAACAGCTTGTTTGGCGCGATGCCCACGGAGCAGGTAAGCCCCGTCTCGCGAAATACCCGCTCTTTTATCAGCATGGCCGTCTCCTCGGGCGGCCCGGGCCGTGATGATATGTCCAGGTATGCCTCGTCGATCCCCACATCCTCCATAAGCGGGCTTACCTCGAAGAGTATTTTTTTTATCTTTACGGAAACCCTCGAGTACTCGTTATAATCCACCGGCAGGAAGATGCAGGCAGGGCACAGTTTTAGCGCGGTCCTCAAAGGCATAGCGGAATGGACCCCGAATTTCCTGGCTTCATAGGAAGCGGTGGACACGACCCCTCGCTTCGTGGGGTCTCCGTCCCCGCCGATGACAACCGGCCTTCCCTTCAGCTCCGGCCGCCTCAGCATCTCCACCGATGCAAAAAAGGCGTCCATGTCCACGTGCAGTATAGTGCATGCCTTACCGTCCATAATTCCAGTATAATCAAATGGAACGCATAGTTTTTTGGAATAAACACTGAAAATGATACTGACCGTTGCCCTTATAATGGCCTGTTTTGCGCTCCTGCACAGCCTGCTTGCCGCGGACCGCACCAAAGACCTGACCGCCCGTCTGACAGGGCCAAGGTTCGTGAAGGCGTTTTACAGGCTCATATATGTGCTAGTATCGGCTGCGGCTTCCCTTGCCGCTTTCGGGCTTATCTCCATGCTGCCCGATAAGGTGCTATGGTCTCCACCCGGCATGGTGATGGCCGTAATGGGGCTCCTTCAGTTCTTTGGACTTCTCCTTGGCCTGGCCACATTTTCCATGATGGATTCGATGGAGTTCATCGGACTCAGGCAGGCAATAAGGCACATGAAAGGCGAACCGCCCTCCGGGGACGCCGAAGGGATCAGTCAGCGGCTGTCCACGGGCGGACTTTACGGGATGATCCGCCATCCCCTGTACACGGCCGGAATATTGATATTTACTTTCATACCAGTGATAACCGTAAACTGGCTTACCGTCACCGTGCTGGCCGACCTCTATTTCATCTATGGCGCTTTCATCGAGGAAAGGAGGCTCATAAAGCGCTTTGGTCAGGACTACAGAAAATACATGAAAAAAGTGCCCCGGTTCATTCCCAGGCCTTCTTCCTTGCTTAGGCGATAAAAAAGCTTCCGGAGGTTTTTTTTGTTACTGTTTCCTGTTCTTTTGCAAGGCCGGCCCGCTCCGCCCTTGCAAACAGCTCTTCAATCGCCCGCTCCCCTTCCTGGTTCAGCCAGACGGTGTGCTCGTTCACATAAAGTCCGATGTGGCTGCTTATGACGGAGTCTTCCATCTCCTGGGCGTGCCGTCTTATGTAAAGCATTGCCTCCTGCGGCCTTTCCAGGGTGTATTGAATGCTCTCCCGGATGGCGGACTGCACCGCCGCTATCGTGTCTTCCCCAAGCGTACGCTTTGCCGCGATGCCGCCAAGCGGAATTGGAAGCCCGGTAACATCTTCCCACCACCGGCCCAGGTCCAGCAGGCGGTGAAGCCCGTATTTTTCAAACGTGAAGCGGCCCTCATGTATTACCAGGCCGGCATCGGCCCTGCCCTCCTTCACGGCGGGCATGATGTCTGAAAAAAGCATGGGGACAATATTGCCGTCACTTGGCCGCCAGCCCAGCGAATCTCCGTAGAGCATGAAAAGCAGATTTGCCGTCGTAAGCCCGCCCGGAATGGCAATGCGGCTGCCTTTTTTAAAAAGACTTTCCGGGCCGGCAGGCTCCCTGCCCACCAGAAGAGGACCGCATCCCTTCCCAAGGGCGGCGCCCGAGCGCAAAAGCGCGTACTTGTCTCTCATGTGGCAGTATGCGTAAAAGGATATCTTGGTAACATCCAGGAGGCCGCTGAGCGCCTTCCGGTTAAGCGCCTCCACGTCCTCAAGCCCCTCTTCGAACGAAAGGCCGTCAGCCTTTACCTTGCCGTGCACAAGCGCATAAAAGATGGCGGTGTCGTTTGGGCACGGAGAATAACCAAGTGAAAGTTTTTGTCCTTTTCCGCCTTTCACAAGACCTATGACGCTCCTTTTTTCTTTTTGTCCACCACGCAGTATATGCCGCCCTCCCTGAGCCCGGGCCTGAAGCACCCGTTGCAGGAGATGCACGTAGCTCGGGATAGGTCGCCCCCCTGCCACCGGCTGATGAGCATGGGCTCCCTGATAAAGGGCCGCGACATGGAGATATAATCCATCCCGTGCTCCGCCACCGCCCTTTTAATGACCTCAAGCGACCTGTAGCCGCCCACCGACATGACAGGGCAGCGGACCGCTTTTTTTATCCCGGCTGCGAAGGGCAGATTATAAGCCTCCCGCTCCGGACCATCTATCTTCATTCTCACCGGGCCTTTTTCGCCCGAGGCGGCGGTGCCGCCGCTTACCTCTATGGCATCCACCTTTTCGCTGTCAAGCAGGCGGGACGCAAAGAGCGCATCGCTTATATCAAGGCCGCCCTCCAGGTTGTCAGACCCGTTTAACTTGACCAGGACCGGGAAATCCGGACCGGCATCAAGCCGGACACGCCTGTAGACTTCCATGAGGAACCGGCACCGGTTCTCCACCGTCCCTCCGTATTCATCCGTCCTGCGGTTGGTAAGGGGGGAAAGGAACTGGTTTATCAGATACCCGTGGGCCGCGTGGAGCTGGACGGCGTCGAAGCCGAACTCCCTTGCCCGCCTGGCGCTGCCGCCAAAGGCG
>JAKAMR010000033.1 GCA_021812785.1 Nitrospirota bacterium | reverse complement strand
CCAGGAGGCCGCGATGGCCTCGGAGTTTTCCACTATCGCCGCCAAGGCGTATGCCTATGCCATGATGGCCGACCTGGACCATAACGCGCAGGTCCTGATAGACAAGGGGCTGATAGTCGCCCGGGATGAGCCAAGCTCTGTCGCAAACACCTCCGCAAACAGGTGCGACGTCCACCTTCTGGCAGCAAGCCCGGTGCTACTGGATTACAAGAAAAGGCTGGATGTAATGCAGACCGCGCTCGCACAGGACTACACGAAATGGGCATCGAGCCTGTACGCACTGCAGTCGCTCGGGCGCAGGCTTGAGGAATTCAACGCCCAGGCGTACAGGAATCTTAGCGAGAAGTTCAATCCCTCGCTTGCCGCTAGGGCGGTCGGGGAATAGGAGATAAGATTTGAAAAGACTGCTTGGCATAGGGCTTGCCTTGGCGTCCGCATTGCTGTTTCTTCCCACGCCTGCGCATGCGGCCTGGGAATACTACACCTACGGGGGCTTCGATTCCGTGCTGCCAGCCTGGCAGCGCGTGGCGCTCATCTTCAGCGACAGCAACTACAATTCCCTGTTCTTCCCGATCGTCGTGCTTGGAATTTTTTGCGCGATCGTGGTCCTTTATCTGAAACTGCTGGGTGGCGCCAACGTAGGCGGCCCCATGTCCTGGGCGGTGCCGGTGGGCATAGGGATAATTCTTTACCTGGGGCTCGTGGTGCCCAAGGACAGCCTCATGATCTACGACCCGGTAATGAACGAGGGCCCGGTCCAGGTAAGCGGCATACCACTGGGGATCGCGGCCATGGCAGGGTCCCTGAACGAGATACAAAACGGCCTTATAGACATCATAGACACCTCTTCGGACCCGGTGGAGCTTTATCAGCAAAACGCCGGAGGTGAGGGGTTTAACATACTGCTTCAGACAGGGCAGGAATCATTGCAGATACCTCCGGAGCTTGAGGGCTCGATCCAGCAGTACACAAAGGACTGTCTCCTATTTGAACTTACGCGCCCGGGGACGACTCTTACGCCCTCGGAGCTTGCAAGCAGCACGGATTTCCGGACGGACTACGCCAAGGCCGCAAGCCCGGCGATCTACACGGTCTCCTATATCTCAAACTCGGTGGGGGACGCGATGACCTGCCAGGACGCATGGACCGCGATAAATGGCGCGGTCAGCTCCTCCTCGACATGGACTAACGACATAAACAACATCTGCGCCCAGTCCGGATACGACCCCACCATCCCGGCCGAGCTTCAAAAATGCAAAGATCTCACGGCGAGCACGAGCGAGTGGCTATGGGGCGCCAATTACCCTCTCCAGAACCTGGCCATGCAGAGCGCCTTCACACAGGCGATTGAGGAGACGTTCAACAACGCCTCTCCGGACCAGGCCATTCAAACCCTGGCCGCAAGGCAGACCGGAAGCGACTGGCTCTCCGCGGGCCTCGCCGGCAACACCTGGATACCTGTCATCATGGCCGCGATGACCACTCTGGCCATAGCTATACTGCCTTTTCTCATAATGTTTCTTCCGACCCCGCTCTTTGGCAAGGTGATCTCCCTCATAGCGGGTATTTTCATCTGGCTTACCGCCTGGGGGGTGATAGACGCGATAATACACAGCTTTGGCGTGGATTACGCCAGGCACGCCGCCCAGCAACTCCAACAGTTTGGCCTGGGCGTAAAATCCATCAGCTATTTCCCCACCTTTGGCATGAAGACGCTCGCGGCCTTCGGTAACATGAGATGGTTTGGCCTTATGCTGGCCACGGTCATCACGGGCATGCTGGTGAGGTTCGGCGGCTCCGCCCTGGCCCATCTGGCCGGCGGACTTACGGCCGGCGCCGCGGCCGGGGGCTCTACAGCCGGACGGATGGAGATGGACCCGCAGGCAAAAGGCGGCAGGATAGAGGGTGAGGCCAAGGGTTTTGGCCTTCAGGAGTCCATCGGCGGGTCGAACATGGAGATGCGGCAGATATTCGATTCCTACAGGAACCGCAGCCTGAAAGGCCTGTCGGAGGGCGCAGCGCTCGGAGGGCCCGGAAACTCCATGCTGTCTGGCGAAGCTCAGGGAGCCGCGGAGCGGGGCACAGGGGAGCTTTATGGCCGGTTTAAGGACCAGTTCGGCGGGGAATACTCCGGCGCGCCGGGACAGCTTAAGGACGCGCGGGCGGAGAACTGGGCCGCTGGCCGCCCCGGGGCGCTAAAGCCGCTTCAGAACCTGGACGCCCTGGGCGCAAATGCGGTCCCCACGTTGATTTCCGCCGGGGCCGTTGGAGTGGGCAAACAGGTGGCCGACGAGCAGGCGCTTGCGCAGGTGGCCAAAAGCCAGGGCAAATCGGTCATGGGTCTGGAGCGGGATCTGGCGGAGGGGAAACTGGAGTCCACCGTGGGCGCCATAAACACCTATGGCAGGCTCACGGGGGCAAAGTCTTTCGACCGGGCGGCCACCGGGTATTTTGCAACCATGGGGCGGTTGGCCGGGGCAGGGACCACGGGCTCCGCGGCGGGCCTGGAGAAGATAGGGCCTGAAGGGCTGGCCTTCAAGACTGAAAGGGAGATGGAAAACGAGTACGCCAAGTTCCGAATGCTGGATGCGGCTGCAAAGGCCCAAGGAATGACCCCAATGCAATTTCTGGAGGCCCACCACGGGGCCGGGATATCCTTTGCCGACTCAAAGGTAAACGGCATAGACACCATTACGATGTCTGCGGGCGGCAAGACCTTAATGGCCACCTCCAGGATGAACCTCGACGCCGCCCGGCTGAAGACCTTCGCCAAGGAACTGGACAAACCTGGCACGACCTACGCAGGAAGGGCGCTTCTGGCCGCGGCCGAAAGAGGGGAAGGAGCAGCGATTACGATGAACACCGACTCCGCCGGAAACATAGTCTCGATGAGCGCGGAGTCCGGAGGCAAGGCACTCCTTGACGACTACTCGATCGGCAAGACCGGCTACACGAACGCCTACAACGCCCTCACCACGGTCAACAAGGGTCTCCAGGAAAAATCCGGCACTTTTGTGCAAACAGGGACGGATATAGAGAACAAGGACGTCGACAAGACCGTCATAAGCCATGGCACCGTCTTTGATGACACTGCCTTCCAGATGGCCCTGAAAGGGGACCACTCCCTCGTCCACCAGGTGACTAATCCGTATCTCAGCGGCGCTGCGCGAGACGCGGAAATTGCGGCGATGGCAGCGCCTCTTGCAAAAGCTGCCGAGCAATTCGCGTCAAGGTCTGGTGTATCTATGGATTACACAAAAGGCGAAGCCCAGCTTTCTATTGGCGCTGGGGGAGGACTGATATTTAAAGCTAATATGGGCGCCAAAGGCACTGTGGGAGGACAAAGGATTGATGAGTGGAGGACCAAGTTGATAGCGCAACAGTATGAAACTGTGGTACGCAATGCGCTTGGCGCTGCAAAGGGAAAAGGACTCACACGACAGCAGACAGACGCCTTGCTTTCCGAAAGGCTGCAAGACTATACGATAGCCTTCCAAAAGAATGTTGAAGCAAATAGCTCTGACAAATTCGGAGTGAGTTCCGTGGGAGCGGCTTTAAAAAACGCTAAGGATAAGATGGATTCAGTGAAAATACCGGCAAATTCAATTATTACAGACAATGAGAGAGGAAAGATTGAATCACAAGGAGAATAGTGGATTAATCGTCGTTGAAAATATTACCAGGAATATCAGAGAGGCCGGGATCAGTTATAGGATCAAGAGATCCAGCCCCAAATTCTTCTTCCGGCAGTTCCACATCATATTTCCCAGACCTCTTCTGAAGCGGCCTGACGACCAGGAAAAAGAAACCCGCGAATATCCCGATTATTATGAGCGTTGTTGTCATTTTTCTTGTCCTTTTCCTTCTGTTTCTTCAATACCATTAGCCGATATACGATGTCAAGATGTTTTTGGGAAAAGGCCAGGGAAAATGCATAAAATGTGATAAAACGCACAAAAAGAAACAGCTTTTAAAGGACTCGAACTTTCAGTGGCGCTGGCACTGCTTATTACCCTGCATGTGAAGCCATTCCAGCATGACGGAGCACCCCTTTGAGGGATTTGCGGAGGTCCTTCATCTGCCATAAATCATATGCAGCCTGCATGTTCAGCCAGGTCTCCGCAGTCGAGCCAAAGACAATTTCAAGCCTCAGAGCCATTTCAGGCGCAATGGCCCCGCGTCCGTTGATTATTTTGGAAACGGTCTTCCGAGCGACTCCAAGGCGTTTGGCGGCATCGGTGACCGTCATCCCCATGGGTTCAAGCCACAGTTCCTTTAAAACCTCGCCCGGGTGGGCCGGATTATGCATCGCCATAATTTATCCTCCTAATGGTAATCCTCATAATTGACAACCTCTGCGTTTCCGGCGTCAAATCGGAATGTGATCCGCCAGTTGGCTTGCACCGTTACCGCCCAGATGTCCTTTTTGTCCCCTTTCAACCTGTGCAGCCCCAGGCCGGGAGCATCCATCCCCTTCGCGTCCGTTGCCGCATCAAAGAGAGTGAGAATCAGCCTCAGTTTTTTGGCATGGACAGCCTTAATCCCCGAGATATTGCCGGTCCGGTAAAACTTCTCCAATCCCTTGTGCGCGAAGGACCTGATCACTGGTTATTGTAACCGTAGAGGTTACAAATGTCAATCTGTCTCATGAGGACTTGAGTTTTTGGTGGAAAAAATAGCAGAAAAGAAAGGGTTTGTGGCGAGTAGCACAAAAAAGGGAGAGGTGTGATGACTTCAAAACGAAACTTCTTGAGCCGATTCACCCTGAGTTCTTCGTGAGGAATTTATGAAGCCTATGGGATCAGTATCAACGGTCTCGCCGCGAGATCGCGGTGCCGCCCAGTCGCATCAGCACTATTTCAACGGCAAACGCGTAATAACCGCCGATACGGCGCGCTCCGGCTTGGCCGGTACTTCGGCACTTCTCCGGAGGTCTGAATGGGCCCGCAAGCGGACTACGATCTCCGCATCGCACAGCGTACAACCGGACCTGAGGTTGAGAAACGGGTCCGCCCTTGTATGGCATAGCGGAAAGAGGGAACGTTCTTCGAAGATTTGAATATCATATAGTCGTGGTGTTCGTGGGCACAGCCGTCATTGTCGCCTACGCATGGAGTTTAAATGGCCCGGAACTTGGCCTCAAAGGCCCGGTGAAAAATTGGTTTACACGTAAACCAGAGGAAAAGGCTTTTTTCCCCTGATGTACCATTCCGCCTTTAAAAATGGGATTCCTTAAGAACTATTTACATTCTATATTAAGATAGTTAATAATTTATCCTGCGAAAGAGTTTTTGCAATGTTTAAAAACATTTAATTTTCAAGAGGTTATGAAATGGCCAAGCTTGAGGATCTGACTCGCGGAGCCTCCGTAAAGGGGATATTGCCGGATTCTCTTGTTACGGTCGTAGATGTTACATGGCATGGTTCCGCAGTAATAGAACTTGTCTATAAGGATGCCTCTGGTCGCCTTGGGCAGGAACTGCTCTATCGGGACCGGGAGCCCACTATTGAGATCGTTTCAGTCGGACGGCCATGGAGCTTTGATGGCGATGGAGGCCTTTTAAGGCTCGTATCCGAGGCGTACAGGATCCGCCTTGCCTATCTTTTCGATCCCTTACTTGCGGTCCACACGTCTTTGGTTGAGCCTTTGCCTCATCAAATCACGGCTGTTTACGGCGAAATGCTTTCCAGGCAACCTTTGCGGTTCCTTCTCGCGGACGACCCAGGTGCTGGTAAGACGATAATGGCAGGACTGCTTATTAAAGAACTTTTTATTCGTGGTGACCTCCACAAATGCCTTATTGTTTGCCCAGGCAACCTGGTTGAACAATGGCAGGATGAACTGTATGGCCGTTTTGGTCTTCCCTTTGAGATCATGACGAATGACAAGATCGAGTCAGCACGCACTGGGAACTGGTTCCTGGAGAACCCTCTTGCAATCTGCCGCCTCGATAAGCTGAGCAGGGATGAAGACATTCAGGCCAAACTTGAGCAGACAGACTGGGACCTCGTAATCTGTGACGAAGCACATAAAATGTCAGCTACCTATTTTGGTGGGGAGGTAAAGTACACGAAGCGTTACAGATTAGGCCAGCTCCTTTCAAGAATTACGCGCCATTTCCTTCTTATGACGGCCACGCCTCACAATGGAAAGGAAGAAGATTTCCAGTTGTTCATGGCCCTTTTAGATGGTGACCGCTTCGAGGGCAAATTCCGTGACGGCGTACATGTTTCCGAAACTTCTGATATGATGCGTCGCCTTGTGAAAGAGCAACTCTTAAAATTTGATGGCACGCCGCTTTTTCCCGAACGCATTGCGTCCACCAAAAAATATAAATTATCCGATCCTGAAGCCCACCTGTACAGTAAAGTAACCGACTATGTCCGACAGGAGTTCAACAGAGCGGATACTCTCGAAAGTGAAGGCAGGAGAGGTACTGTAGGGTTTGCATTAACAATCCTTCAGCGAAGGCTTGCCTCTTCTCCAGAGGCTATCTACCAATCTCTCCGGAGGCGCCGCGAACGCCTTGAAGCCCGCCTTAAAGAAGAGAAATTATTAAAACGAGGCGCGGAAGCGCGAATTGCCGAATTCTCTGTGCTTTCGGCGGATGATCTTGAGGACATTGAAGATGCTCCAAATGAAGAGATTGAGAATACGGAAGAAACAGTCGTTGATCAGGCAACCGCGGCCCGCACGATTTCTGAACTCGAAACAGAGATTACAATTCTAAAAAGCCTTGAGGCCATGGCATTTCAGGTCAAAAAACTCGGGACCGATGCCAAATGGGAAGAACTTTCAGAGCTTTTGCAGAGTGATTCCGAGATGTTTGATGCGAGAGGGCACCGCCGTAAGCTTATAATTTTTACGGAGCACCGAGACACGCTCAATTATCTTGCTGAGCGTATCAGGGCTCTTTTAGGACGGCACGATTCGGTCGTCACCATTCAGGGCAATATGGGACGTGAAGACCGTAAAAAAGCCCAGGAAGCATTTACACAGGATAAAGATGTCCAGATACTAGTTGCCACAGATGCAGCGGGTGAAGGTATCAATTTACAACGAGCACACCTGATGGTTAACTATGACCTCCCTTGGAACCCCAATCGGCTGGAACAAAGATTCGGGCGTATCCACAGGATTGGTCAGACTGAGGTATGTCATCTCTGGAACTTAGTTGCAGACGAAACTCGAGAGGGAGAGGTCTTCAAAAGGTTATTAGAAAAAATTGAAGAAGAACGCGCAGCTTTAGGCGGGCAAGTCTTTGATGTCTTAGGCAAAGTCACTTTTGAAAACCGCCCGCTTAAAAGTCTCCTTATCGAGGCAATCCGTTATGGAGATAGACCGGATGTCCGGGCGAGAATTAATAAAGTTGTCGACACTGCCATGGACCACGAGCATTTGCGCCAACTCGTTAGAGAGCGGGCCCTTGCTTATGATTCCATGGACTCTTCCCGTATCCGCCAAATCCGCGAGGATATGGAGCGGGCCGATGCCAGGCGTTTGCAGCCACATTTTATAGAGACTTTTTTTAATGAGGCATTTAAGCTCTTGGGTGGAAATATCCGCGAGCGCGAGGCAAGGCGATATGAAATCACACATGTCCCTTCTATTATCCGTAGCAGGGATCGATTAATCGGAAGAAGAGAACCTGTCATGCCCCGTTATGAGCGGATCACTTTTGAAAAGGACCTTATTAGCATACCGGGGAAACCGCTGGCGGAATTCATCTGTCCAGGCCATCCACTGCTGGATTCCATTATCGATCTTATATTGGAGCGATATCGTGATCTCCTGAAACGAGGCGCTGTTCTTGTCGATCCCGTCGATCAGGGTGATGATATTCGGGCGCTTTTTTATCTTGAACATGGAATACAGGATGCCAGAACTGACCGGTCTGGAAACCGGAGGATAGTTTCCCGGCAGATGCATTTTGTCGAAATAGATAAAAATGCTGGTACTCGCATGGCCGGCTATGCTCCATACCTTAATTATCGGCCCCTCACCGATGAGGAGCATAAGCAGGTTGAGGCCCTGGTTGCTCAGGACTGGATATCCACAGACCTTGAGCCAAAAGTCCTTTCCTTTGCAGCCTCTCAGCTTGTGCCTCGGCATTTTGAGGAAGTAAAAAGGAATAAAGAAGAGCTTGTTCTTAAGACGATTGCGGCCGTGAAGGATAGGCTAACCAAAGAAATCAATTATTGGGATTATCGCGCAAATGAACTGAAGGCGCAAGAGCAGGCTGGGAAGGTAAATGCCCGTATCAATTCAGCCAAAGCCCGTCAGAGGGCGGACGAACTCGAAGTCCGCCTCCGGAAAAGGCTGGATGAGCTTGAACAGGAACGCAGGCTTTCCCCTCTACCCCCTGTTGTCATTGGAGGGGCTCTCATTGTACCGGTTGGATTGCTTAATAGGTTGAAGGGCGAGACCGCATCCGAGCCTGATACTTTTGCACGTGAGACGGCGCGGATCGAAAAAATAGCGATGGATGCGATCATGGACCTCGAGGAGCAGCTCGGTTATGAACCTCGAGATGTGAGCTCCGAAAAATGCGGATATGATATTGAATCCAGGGTGCCAGACAAAGGATGTCTGCGGTTTATAGAGGTTAAAGGCAGAGTCACAGGGGCGAAAACGGTTACTGTGACAAAGAATGAAATATTGACTGCCCTGAATAAACCTGATGATTTTATCCTTGCGATTGTCGAAGTGGATGGGGACAAGAGCATTCCGAAATATATCCGTCGTCCATTTAAAATCGAACCAGATTTTGGTGTCACCAGCGTGAACTATGATTTGAGCGAACTCCTTGCAAAGGCGGAGGAGCCGGGGTAAGCTCGTGGAGAATTCATTTGAATATGATGTCTTTATTAGCCATGCAAGCGAGGACAAGGATTCTTTCGTAAGACCTCTCGCTGACGCATTATGCCGGAAAGGTCTCCGGGTCTGGTATGATGAGTTCACTCTTACCGTTGGCGATAGCCTCAGAAGAAAGATAGATCAAGGTTTATCCCGCTCACGCTATGGAATAGTAGTACTAAGTGCGAATTTTTTTGCGAAAGAATGGCCTCAAAAAGAACTGGATGGCTTGGCATCCAGAGAGATTGAAGGCCAGAAAATAATTCTTCCGGTCTGGCTTAGCGTGGGCAGAGAAAACGTTGTACGTTATTCTCCTATGCTCGCTGATCGTGTTGCTGCTCAAGCTTCACGAGGAGTAGACCAGGTAGTCTCAGCCCTGCTGAAAGCCGTCAAACACTCAGTAGATGCGGAGAAAGGAGCTGGGGAAAAAACTCAGCAACCCTCTGACCAAGGGCTTCCAATAATCAATATAGAGTCAACCGTCTTTTTTAGTGAAAGGATGCGCAAAGCATTTCCAGGTGTCGATGGCTTGTATTGGATTACTTCATCTGTGGAAGCAGTTGACAGACTTGGAATTCTTCTTCAGGCACCGCTTGAATTTGAGTGTCCCGAGCACCTTCGTAATATTCCTGCCCGCATATCTCAAATAAGAACCGATCCAGTCTGGTGGTGGCGGGGATACCGAACTTTGCAAATCACACGGTTCCAGGACTTAGGAAATGGCATGTGCTTGATGGATTATCATCAGCTTGATATTAAAAGAATAGCTGCATATAGAAATCATAGCCATTATCGAGAATTTGTATACGTTGAAACCAAAGCAGAGCCCCCTACAGGTATTTATGTTTATGGGCCGGAAGATATACCAAGGATGGCTGAAAAATTGGGATTTGCGGCAGAAGAATATGGGGTTTTTGGTGAAACACTGATAAGCAGAGCAGAACTTGATGATGGGGCAGCTGTTGTCAATGGTAAAGTCATCAATGCGCCCGATGCACAACTACGTATTCGTTATCTTACTCCTTACAATTTCATTATAGCTGCGGCTGATTCCCCAATAAACAACAAAGACTATGATCTTATAGTAAAGGATTGCCTTGATAGGATAATTCGTGGAAGTCATACAATAGAAGAGTTCATAAAAATCGCTAACAAATTTGATCGAAGATATGGATACTGAGCATACCTAAATCGTAAGCTTCCGTTATCAAAGGAAGTATTGGAGCAGAGTATTGATATGAAGAAAAAACTGATTGAAGTCGCCCTGCCACTGGAGGCGATAAATAAAGCTGCGGCCAGGGAGAAGTCGATCAGGCATGGACACCCGAGTACATTGCACCTCTGGTGGGCCCGGCGGCCGCTTGCGGCGGCTAGGGCTGTGATATTCAGCCAGATGGTCGATGATCCATCGTCATATCCTGATCTGTTCCCCACTGAAAAGGCCCAGGAGAAGGAGCGGAAGAGGCTTTTCAAGATTATCGAGGATATTGTTCAATGGGAAAATACGACAAATGAAGAGGTGCTTCAGCGAGCCCGTGAGGAGATATGGCAAAGCTGGCGAAGAACCTGCGCCGAAAATATTGACCATCCTCGTGCAAAAGAATTGTTCGATCGTCATAAACTCCCGGCTTTTCATGACCCATTCGCTGGCGGCGGGGCTTTGCCTCTTGAGGCCCAGAGGTTGGGACTGGAGGCATATGCTAGTGATTTAAATCCTGTAGCAGTGCTCATCAATAAGGCAATGATCGAGATACCCCCGAAGTTTGCAGGCAGACCGCCTGTGAATCCTGAAGCTCGGAAAAATAAGGCACTAATCGCTCATGAATGGAAAGGCGCTCAGGGGCTTGCCGAAGATGTACGCTACTATGGCAAATGGATGCGGGATGAGGCCGAAAAGCGTATAGGCCATTTATACCCAAAAGTCGAGATCACGGCAGACATGGCGAAAGAGCGTCCCGACTTAAAGCCGCTCATCGGGAAGAAACTGACCGTTATCGCATGGCTTTGGGCACGAACGGTGAAAAGCCCTAACCCAGCTTTTGCGAATGTTTATGTGCCGCTTGCTTCAACTTTTATGCTTTCCACTAAGGCAGGCAAGGAAGCATATATTGAGCCGATTATTGAAAACGTGGGTTACCGCTTCACAGTAAAAACAGGTAAGCCAAAGAATGCTGAATTCGCAAAACTCGGTACTACAGCGGGAAAAAGAAGTGCCTTTCGCTGTCTTATGTCGGGCGTGCCAGTCACTTATGACTACATCCGGCAAGAGGGTAAGGCTGGGCGTATGGGCGATAAACTTATGGCTATTATTGCGGAAGGCGACCGTGGACGAGTTTTCCTGGCGCCAACTCTAGAACATGAATCTATTGCACGAAAAGCACATCCTGAATGGATTCCGGAAATGTCGTTACCAGCTAATCCACGCGATTTTAAAACACCCAACTACGGCTTGACCACTTATGGTGAGCTTTTCACTCCCCGCCAGCTCGTAGTGTTAACGACATTGTCTGAGCTAGTTAGCGAAATGAGGGAGAAGGTCAAAAAAGACACCCTTGCTGCTGGAATTTCTGATGATGGGAAAGGACTAGCTATTGGCGGTAACGGCGCAACGGCATATGATGAGGCTATTAGGGTGTATTTGGCATTTCTTATCAGTCAAGTGACTAATCATTCGTCCTCAGTATGTGGTTGGAATTCGGCAAACACACAGATGAGAAGTGTATTTGCACGGCAGGCTATTCCAATGGTTTGGGATTATGCAGAAAGCAATCCTTTTTGTAATTCCTCAGGAAGTTTTAATAATTTGTTTGAGCGGCAGGTTAAAGGATTTGAAGCTCTTGGCGAAGGAGTTGCTGGAATTGCCAATCAATTTGATGCAAACACTCAAATACTCTCAAATGGTAAAGTTATCTCTACAGATCCCCCTTATTACGACAATATTAGTTATGCCGATTTGTCAGATTTTTTTTATGTATGGTTGCGGCGCTCTATAAGATCTATTTTCCCTGAGATATTTGCGACAATGACTGTACCAAAATCAGGAGAGCTCATAGCAACACCTTATCGCCACGGCAGTAAGGAAGCTGCTGAGAAATTCTTTCTCGATGGGATGACTCGGGCAATGCATCGTCTCGCAGAGCAATCACATCCAAATTTTCCTATTACCATATACTATGCTTTTAAGCAGTCAGAAAATGAAAGTGATAGTGGGTCATCAAGTACTGGATGGGAAACATTTCTTGATGCTGTAATTCGCGCCGGTTTTGCCATAACGGGAACTTGGCCGATGAGGACAGAAAAGGAAGGGCGAGTAATTGGAAACGATGCGAATGCCCTTGCCTCCAGTATTGTTCTTGTCTGCCGTCCGAGACCAGCGGATACGCCATCGACGACTCGTCGAGAATTTTTAAATCAGCTCAAAGCGGAATTGCCTTTAGCTCTGGCCCATCTACAAAAGGGCAACATTGCACCGGTAGACCTTGCGCAATCTGCGATTGGTCCCGGAATGGCAGTATATACCAGATATTCAAAGGTCCTTGATGCTGCGGGCAATCCTTTATCCGTAAGAGAGGCCTTGGCCCTTATTAATCAGACACTCGATGAAGTATTAGCGGAACAGGAGGGCGACTTCGACGCAGACACGCGCTGGGCGCTTGCATGGTTTGAGCAATTCGGTTTTGGAGAGGGCCAGTTCGGTGTTGCGGAAACGCTTTCAAAAGCTAAGAACACAAGCGTTCCAGGCATGGTTGAAGCAGGCATTCTGGAATCAAAGGCCGGAAGGGTTTGTTTGCTAAAACCATCAGAACTTCCTGCAAGCTGGGATCCTGCTACTGCTAAACGCTCTGCAGTATGGGAATTGGTGCACCAATTAATCCGTGCTCTCGAAACTGGCGGCGAAGCGGCGGCGGCTAAACTTGTAGCAAAGCTCGGGAGCAAAGCCGAAGTGGCCAGGGAGCTTGCATACCGGCTCTACACAATATGTGAACGCAAGAAGCGCGCACAGGAAGCTTTATCGTATAATGCACTAGTTCAGAGTTGGCCTGAGATTGTGAGACTGGCACGCGAGGGCGGAAAGCCACAAAAAGAGCAGACTGCCATGTTTGAAGAGGAATAAGAAATGGCTATAACTAATCATGAGAGAGTCGGTAAGGCACTAGACCTTCTAAAAGAGGGTCTTGCTCCTTTTATCGAGCGTGAGTTCGTAAATGTTTATAAAAAGACAGCGCTAGATGAAGCAAGGAGGTTTGCTGCTGATGATCGGCTGAACATGAATCGTCCACTTAAAGAGTGGGATGCTGCTGCGCTTCTGCGGCTAATGTGGGATGCCTGGAACGATGTATTCAGAAAGACGCTCGGACAGGGAGAACGCAGTCTTGTCTCCGAGCTTCGGGAGGTTCGTAATAAATGGGCGCATCAAGAGCCCTTTTCCGGTGATGATGCGGATCGCGCTCTTGATTCGGCAGAAAGACTTCTTACAGCAATTTCGGCCTCTCAGGCTGAGACTGTCCGCAAACTTAAGATCGAGCTTAGACGACTTATTATTGATGAACAGGTCCGGAGCGAGCGGCGTAAAGGCGCTGGAATTGTAGAAAACCAGACTGCAGGAACACTGAAACCATGGCGGGAAGTGATTACGCCGCATAAAGATGTAGCAAGCGGCCAATACCAGCAAGCTGAATTTGCGGCAGACCTTTGGCAGGTACACCTTGGGGAAGGTACGGATGAATACCGGAAACCGGCGGAATTTTTCCGCCGCACCTATCTTACGGAAAGCCTTAAAGGGCTGCTTGTTAATGCCGTAAAACGTCTGTCCGGCTCAGGCGGTGATCCCGTTGTCCAGCTTCAGACAAATTTCGGCGGTGGAAAGACTCACTCGATGCTTGCGCTATATCATCTCGTCTCTGGTATTACGGCAGGGGAGTTGGCAGGGGTTGATGCAGTTTTAGCTGGCGCCGAACTTAAGAGTCTCCCCCGTGCAAACCGGGTAGTTCTCGTAGGCAATAAAATATCTCCCGGTAATCCGGTGACCAAAAAGGACGGCACAGTGGTCCGCACTTTTTGGGGAGAAATTGCTTGGCAGCTTGGCGGTAAAAAAGCATTTAAACGTATTGCGGCCGATGATGAAAAGGGGACAAGTCCCGGCGATGTTCTCAGGGAATTATTCAATGAATATGGACCTTGCCTGATTCTTATAGATGAGTGGGTAGCTTATGCAAGGCAGCTCCATGATCAAAGCGATTTGCCGGCTGGCAGTTTTGAGACGCAGTTTACTTTTGCTCAAGCGCTTACAGAATCGGCCAGATTGGCAAAAAATTGCCTTCTTGTAATCAGTTTGCCTGCATCGGATACCTCCGGTTCCCCACATTTACAAGCGGATGATTTGGAAGTTGGCGGGCAGCGTGGCCGTGAAGCGCTTGACCGCCTACGCAATGTCATTGGCAGGATTGAATCATCATGGAGACCTGCGACTGCTGAAGAAGGATTCGAGATCGTTCGCAGGCGCTTATTTGAGCCTTTAGTTACTCAAGATCAATTTAAAATGCGGGATATTATTGCCAGAGAGTTCTTTGATCTTTACCGTACTCAGCACCAGGAATTCCCGCCGGAGTGTCATGAATCGGATTATGAGAAAAGGATCAAAGCTGCTTATCCCATACATCCAGAGATATTCGACCGGTTGTACACCGATTGGTCGACTCTTCTGAAATTCCAGAGGACCAGGGGTGTATTGCGTCTGATGGCCTCGGTTATTCATAGCCTTTGGGAAAAAGGAGACCGCAATCCCCTGATTTTGCCGTCTACTATTCCTATTGACGATCCGCGCGTCCAGTTCGAGCTGACGCGATATCTTTCCGATAACTGGGCTCCAGTTATAGAAAAGGACGTGGATGGGCCTAGCTCTTTACCTCTTCAGATTGACAATGAGGTCCCAAATCTTGGCAAATTTCACGCAGCCCGGCGAGTTGCTCGAACAATTTATCTTGGATCGGCCCCAATGACGAGCACTGCAAATCGAGGCGTAGAGGACCGCAGAGTAAAACTGGGCTGTGTAATACCGGGCGAATCGCCGGCGATCTTTGGCGATGCACTCAGACGGCTTGCCGGTGTTGCAACATATCTTTACCAGGACGGGCCTCGTTTCTGGTATTCGGTTCAGCCAACGGTGACAAAGCTGGCGGAAGATCGTGCTGAGCAGCTCAAGCGCGATCCGGATGCAGTAACCCGCGAGCTTGATAATAGGCTGAGGGCCGACCTGAAGAAGCAAGGAGATTTCAGCCGCGTTCACCCCCTGCCTCGCTCGGGTCAGGAAGTTCCTGATGATATGGATACAAGACTGGTTGTACTTGGCATTGATTATCCTTACAGTAAAGATCCCAGCTCTCCTGCTCAATCCGCCGCAAAGGAGATATTGGAAAACCGGGGCACATCTCCTCGCAATTATCGGAATACGCTTGTTTTTTTAGCGGTGGACAAGACCCGCCTGCAGGACTTGGACGAGGCTGTAAGGAAATACTTAGCCTGGCAATCTATCCTTGATGAAAAAGTTCAGCTCAATCTCGACCCGCACCAGGTAAAACAGGCAGAAACCCAGCTTAAATCTGCTGATAGCGCAATGACGGCTCGTATACCTGAAGCCTACCAGTGGCTGCTTGCGCCGGGGCAATCAACGCCGCAGGCCCCTATCGAATGGACCGTGCTCCGCCTTTCGGGAAGTGATTCACTTGCCGCAAGAGCGAGCAAGAAGCTTAAAAATGATGAGTTGCTGATTACGTCCTTCGCCGGAACCAGACTTCGAATGGAACTTGATAAAATACCGCTCTGGCGAGGCGATAGCGTACCTATAAAGCAGCTTGCAGAAGATTTTGCAAAGTATCTTTATCTGCCTCGCTTAAGGGATTCTGAAGTCCTTATTGAATCTGTGAGAGCGGGGCTGTCAGTCCTTACCTGGACTGAAACTTTTGCGTATGCTGATGGATGGGATGACAAAAAAAACCGTTATCTTGGGTTGAGGACCATGGGCATATCATCTGTTTCGCTTGACGGAAACGGCTTGCTGGTTAAACCCGATTCTGCGCAAAAGCAGCTTGAAGCTGATAAGGCTCCAGCGGAACCGGCTCCCGATGAATCCGGTTTTACTGCTAAAAATGGGGCATCTGGTGCTTACCCCGGAGGAGTACTTGTAACGGAGAAAGAGGAGAAACGCCTTCCTATCAGATTTTATGGCTCTGTCGAGCTCGATTCAACAAGACTTGGCCGGGATGCAGGGAAAATTGCTGAGGAAATAATACAGCACCTTTCCTCTTTAATGGACTCTAACCTGGAAATAACTCTTGAGATTAGGGCTGATATCCCAGAAGGAGTCCCTGATAATGTGGTCAGAACCGTTACCGAAAACTGCCGAACGCTTAAATTCAAGAGCTTTGGGTTTGAGGAGAAATGATTATGGAAGCACCCAATTATATTGGCAGACCTTATGAAACGTGGCTATTTCTTTATTTCCCTAGGCGGTAGGTGAATTTTAAATTATGGCAAAGGTCTTAGGCGAAACGGGACGATATGTAACCGAGCAGTCCATAAAAAAATATCAAAAGCAATTTATGACTCTGTTTCTGGCGTTTGGTTTTCTAGCATTGTCCCTTGGATTCTTATTGGGCGGCAGATTTCGGCCTTATGCGGTTATCCCCGGAGTTTTATTTATTGGAATTCTCCCATTTGCAATGAAAAAGCTTGACCGAATAGTTGATGAGCTGGAACGAGAGAGATTGAATTATAGGAAAGGCGCCACAGGTGAGGCCATTGTCGGCCGGATTTTAGAAAACTTCCCTGATGGTTTCTATGTTATACATGACCTTTCTACCCCTTATGGCAACCTCGATCATGTGGTAATCGGAGCAACTGGCGCGTATGTAATTGATACAAAGAATTGGAAAGGTGTCGTCGCTTCTGATGGAAATGGGGAGCTTCTGTGGAATGGTCAGCCAACGAAGAAAGCGGAGGTTAAGAATCTCACAGGCAGAATAATGGGCATTCGTGAAAAAGTATTGACTCTGGCCTCATTGGACGACCTTTTTATTCAAGGTGTCTTTGCTTTCCCATCGGCATACATTGAGGCAAGGTGGGGTTCAACCGGTACCGTCCATTGTGTCCGGGACGAACAGCTTTATGCTTATATTGTCGAAAACAAAAAAGGCAAAAAGCTATCAAAAAAAGAAATAGAATCCATTTCACAAGCGTTTCTTGCATTGGCAAGAATGGACAAGGGGTTTGAACCTGGCAATGAAAAAGCTCGGATGGACAAGTAAATTGTTAAACTATATTTAAAAAGGAGTATGCCTTATGGGTACGATAAGCAAAGAGCTTGCTGAGAAAATTAAAACTCTCCCGGATACGGAAAAAATAGAGCTTGTAGACTCGATTTTAACCCAACTGGACAGGCCCGATCCTGAAATCGACCGTGTATGGGCAGACGAGGCGCGCAAGCGCTGGGAAGCCTATAAGGCCGGCAAGATAGAGACGGTGCCTTATGAACAGGTAATGGGAAAACATCGGGCCAGATGAAGGTCCTTTCTTAAAGCGCCTAATCTGAGGTTGACGATGGGCAATAATATCAAAGTCAAACAATTCATGATCGACGTGAAGGGCCACAAAATCGCGGCCATTATAGATATGGACGAGCTTGAGAGATTAGAGATCGTTCTTGACCTCATTCCTTCCCCCGAAAGATGGCTTTATAAAAACAAGAAGGCGCTTGAAAGCGTTCAGAAAGGGCTGAAGCAGGCGGCCCGGGGAAAGATATCAAAGCTCAATCTGAGCGAACTTTAGGACACTTATTGCAATAATTCCTCACCCATAAAAAACTAAAAAGAGGAGAACGGCAACGCTGCCGTTCTCCCCGATTCCTACCCCCGATGAAATCCAGCACATCGACTGGATTTGCGGGGGTCATTCCAAGGACAAGCTTCATAAACTCATCCTCGGAGAGTAAAAAAATCCTGCCGTTGATCCTGACCCTGACGTCCATGGTTCTCCTCCTTGTGAGGTAGTGATTTTCCCCGCGATGCAGGGGCCGGCTGAATGCTCGATTCCTCAAGCACTCGGCTGGCCCCTGCCGGGGAAAAAGGAGGAGAGAGAGGGAAGTCGCCTTCCCTCTCTGGAATCAGCCTAGAACTCCGTAGCGCGCATCATGAGGGCGACGGTATTCCCAGTCTCCGGGTTCACGAGCCGTCTCTCTACTACGAAACCTTCGCACCTAAAAAGCGTCAGGCTTCCCTCGTTGTCCTCCCTTACCGTGCAGCAGACAAGAGGGGTCTTGACCCTTTCCAGGGCTTTTTCCACAAGAAATGTCCCGACGCCATGCCGCCTGAACTCGGGCTTTACGTAGAGGTGCCGGAGCTCGGTTAGGTACCAGCTCCTCCAGAGGAGCCCCACGATCCCCTTGATTACGCCGTCCTCCACGGCCATGTAGTAGCGGCCCTGGATGACGGCAGCGGGGTTATGGGCGAAGAGAAGCTCTTCCACGGTGGCGCGGTCCTCATCCCGCACCTTTTTAAATTCCAGTGGCATTTCTTCTCCTCCTTTCCCCATGGAGGGCGGCCAGGTAGTCCTTGCAATCGCCATAGAGCGGGTCGTTGCGCGGCAACTGGTCCATCTCAAGCCCAGCGTTGAATATGGCGTCGGTGATCTCCGTATCGGAGAGGTCCCTTACGCCGTAGAGGTCGTCGCTGCCGACGGCCCCGCCCTCACCCCAGTACTCGTCCCAGAAACCGCCCTGGCTTTCACGATCGAAAGACAGACCGCTGTGCGAGAAATAACGCGACGGGCTCGCCACGGACCGGCTTGTCTTCGCCTTGTGTTCGAGGTCCTTTACCGCCTCGACCTCGTACTTTGGGCTCGTGTCCGCTGCCAGGCGGTAGAGCCTGTGGGGCGTTGCCTCGAAATACGTGACCTTACGGATGTCCAGGCCAGGGCAGGCCCACTCCCACGCCTTTTCGAACATCTCCTTGGTGGAGGCTATGAACCTTCCCATGCGGTGCTCGCGGGCGTCGAATACGGCAAGGGGCCTGTCTTCGTTTCTCCAGAAGAAGATCTCGCCCTCCGTCATGTAGGCGAAGGCAAAATCCCCCTTGTCGGAGATGAATTCCGTGACCTTCTCTATGGCGGTGACGACGTCCTCGCCATGGTTCTGGAGCCTTGCCACGCATCTCCAGAATGTCTCACTGTCCACGGCCGCGGGCCGGGCGCCGAACTCCTGGGCAAGCGCTTTCGTCTTGCCAATCACCCCGTTATGGATACCGAAGTGCCACTTGTCGCGCACCCGGACGCCAAAGGGATGGGAATTTCTGTCCGACTGCTGCCCCGCGGTCTTGAACCTCACGTGTCCCAGAGCGTAGCGGTACTTCTTCTCCCAGAGGAAGTTCGCGTGTCCCTGGAGCAGAAAGGTCCGGGCCCGGCAGCCCTTCTTGCGGACCAGGTTGTTTCCGCTTAAGGTTTTTATCGCTATCCCTGTGCCGTGGGGATTGCTCTTTTCCTCGGCCAGCAATAACCCTTGAATCAGGGCGGTCACGCTGGCGTTGGAGCTTCCGCAAAACCCGATTATCCTGCACATTGACCGCTCACCTCCTCGTCTTCGTTAAGCTCCTGTATCCTCCTTTCAAGCGCCACCGCCTGCCTTCTCATGGCGATGTAGCGGGCCACGTTTATGGTGTGCCAGCAGTGGTTATGCGTCCTGAACCCTCTGCAGGCGCAAACGAGGCTGTCGGCGCCCGTATCGAGGTTCACACGATACCGGCCCTCGCCGTTTCTCGAAGGGGCGTCCCAGGTACCGGAATCGTAGCCGGCGTCGAACTCCTCCAGCGGGATAACGCTCGATGGCCTCATCGCCGCAAGATTGGCGATTGCGTTTGGCGGAAGTCCCGGGTTTGCGGCCGTGAACCACTCGTGCCGGTTTCCATACGAGTACGCGAGGTTTTGTCGGCTGTTTTCCAGGTCCCTTCTTTCCGATTGCCTTCTTCTCCTTTCGAGCTCCACTTCCAGGTTGAAGCCGTCCACATCGAGGGGCGGCACCTGCGGCATGTGGGAGGGGTTCCTTTCGGCGTCCTCCTTCCAGTGCATGTACCTGCCGTAGAGGTAATTCCGGGCCTCGCGAATCAAAGACGTGGAGCTTCCGTCCATGCCGACCGCGTCCATGACGCCGTCGAAGGTGGGCTCCACTTCCCTGCTTTTAAGGCCCTTTTTCACCGCGTGCGCCAGCATCAGGCAGAAGACTATCCAGGGCACGGCCTTTTGCGGCTCGGCCGTCCCGTTATGCAGGCGAAACTCGATGGTCTTGTGGCTCTGGAACGCGCAAAGGTTTAAAGAGTGATACCGGTCCGAAAGATTGCCCTCGGCGAGCTGGACGAGGTTTTCCGTTTCGAGCCGTTTGCAGTAGCGGTTTGCCCTTCTGCTTGGGCTCACCAGGTACCAGAGGACTGGGGCCTCGACTTTAGCCCAGACCTTCGCGATCTCAAGCATGAGGGCCGTGTCCCAGTTCCAGGCGTCCACATGGACATGAAAACCGCAGCTTGAGTTGACCTTGGAGCCGGTCTCGCTGGCGGCGCCAAGCGCCTTCCTTACGGCGTCGAACCCCTGGGCCCCGAAGAGCTTGGGGCTTACCACCTCCACCGGCCCAAAACCGGGCTCCGTCCTTATGGAGCCGTCCTGGCCGATCTTCCACTTGCTGGTCATCTGGTGGTCGTAGCCGGTCTGAAAGGCCGGAAGGCCAAGCTGGCCCATCTTCCTTTCAAGCTCCTCCCTGTTTCTAACCAGCATCTCGAACTCGACCCCGAAGGAGTAAATGGGCAGCAGGTTTACCGTCTGGCGCTCCCTTAGAAGCCCCTCGTATTCCCTGTATTCCACTCCCTGCTTTGAAAGCAGGTCGCAAAACAGGAAATACGCCTGGGCATCGGTCAGGTGATCGCTGGCCTCAACCCCGAACCTCTTCAGGGCCGCGTTTTGCCATGCAGACGGCTTCCTTACGCCGTTTAGCTCTATCGCGGGATTTCCATTCAGGTACTCTCTGATGTGCTTGCAGATTGCGAAGCCGACTCCGTTCTGAACTCCCTTTTGGAAGAGAAAGCTCAGGCAGTTGCAGCCATAGGAGCCGTCCGAGTTTTTGAAAATCTGGTACTTGCCGTTATAGTTGCCGGACTCGACCTCCGAAATTGCTGAGCGTGTCGGGCGGTTGTCCGGCTGCCTGCGCCTGTCTTTTAAAAGGTTTATCGTGCCGCAGGACGGGCATTCGACAATGTCATTTCCCAAGTGGACTCCGCAACTCCGGCATTGGACTGAAACGCCGGTGCCGGTCTGGACCGGCGGAAGCGGAAATGTTTCGACAGCGATGCCCGAAATATCGGCGTAAACATCCAGTGCGTTTAAATCGATCTCTCTTGGCATTTGCTCCTCCTTCCGGAAACGGTTTTTTACTCCGGAAAGAGGGCCCCTTGTGGGTAGATATCCTCTGCTGGAGAAAAAACCGTTTGATTCGGTTTTCTCCAGCAAGGCTGGAGGGTTTTATTTTTTAATTTCAGTTCATGCAGGTTATCACAACGTCGTATGGCGCTTTTCCAATCGTAAGTGGCACGACGTAGACGGTGACCTTGAGCCTCTTGTTTGCTAGCAATACCGCTATTCCTATTCGTATTCTTTTCATGGTCGCCCCTGGGAATGAAGAGGCGGAGGGTTTTACCCTTTCGGGATATAAACCGCTCCGCCGCTTTTGGACTTTGAGTCAGGTTTTTAAAACTTACTTCTTTAGATTACTTCTTGACAGGGCCGGTTTCGGCGCCGCCGGCTGCGGCAGCCGATACCCCGGCGGTCTCGCCTGCTTCGGTGTCCTCCTGGGACTTGTAAGAGCTCCATGCCTGCTCAAGTGAGAGCGCCTTCATGAGCTCACCCACGTAGAGGAAGGAGACCATGTCCATGGGCACGTTTATGGCCTTGCCTTCGCCCCTCTTGAGCGAATAGGCGTAGCCGGACTTGTCCTCCTTTTCCCATTTTTCGAGCGTGAGCCTGCTTGTGACCTCGCCTTCATCGCCCTTGAACTTGTGCGTGAGGGTCTGCTTTCCGCCTTTTTTCGCGAGCTCCGCAGTGAAAAGGCAGATGCTGTAGGCCTCAAGCGGGTTGAGGATGAACTTTTGGCTCTGGTTGTCGCCGTTTCCGAAGGTGAAGAACCTGATGGCGATCCTTCCCTCTTTTCCGGTTGCGGACTCCTCCGTGTTTACCTTCGAGGTAGCCCTGATCTCCATTCCCGCGGTTTTCGCATAGACCGTGTAACCTTTCATCTTGATTCCTCCGTGAAATAAAAACGGCGGCCGGCAGCTCCGTCGAAGACGGGAATATGCCTGTGCCGCTTACTTGGGTTTCGGGGGCCGTCAAAGACGGCTTTTTCTCTCAGTTGCCCTATACGAATTCCAGCACGTTTACCGGATTTTCGGGCGTCATCTTGTAGACGAGCTTCATGAATTCATCCATGGACAATAAAAACGTCTTCCCGTTGATTTTCACTCTGACTGACATATGCTCCTCCTTACGAAACGATCTCCGGATAGAGGTATCCCGTAATGGGAGCATGACCTCTGCTGGAGAACCGTTTGATTGGTCTCCAGCAAGGCTGGAGGGCTTTGGATTTTTACCGTCAAAGACGGGTTTAACAACCGAAAAAAATGACCCTAAAACTTCCTGGCATGCCTGCCAGTTTGAAACCATGGGCTGGGAAGTCCCGTATACCATGGAGTTTGCTCCCATTCTCAAAAGGAGTGTCCCTGTGAAAACCGGCAGGATGCCGGGGAACCCGAGCGGTTTTATATCACTGGTGACTGGAATATATTTTTAAAAGTCCTGCTTAGAGGACTTTTCTCTTTCTATCCTCCCTACCGGGATGTGCGGACTCGGCCTGGTCCCCGGACTTCGAGTCCTTTTCCTCAGATGGCGACTCAAGTCCCCTTGGCGCCCTGTACGGGACCCCGGCTATGGCACAGATCTTCGCCGCGGCATGATGGAGGCCTTCTATCGCCTTCTGGTATTCGTCCAGGAGTGGGACCGCCTCCTCGGGCTTGAACCTGATAAGGAGGTTGGCCCTCAGAATCCTGATCCCCCTGTCGGCGTTCCTTACGATGTCGAGCACCCGGTGGGTGTCGACCGTCCGGGTTATCACGACCCGCGTGTCCCTCTCCTGCGCGAGGGAGACTTTCCTTTTAAGGCGTTCGTCTGCACTTGGGGTTTCCGGCATATTGTCAGACCTCCTTTTTCCTGTTTTTAAACGCCGTGGCCGCGATGGCCAGCGTCGGTATCGCAATAAAAAGCAGCGTCGAAAGGACGATGAACCAGGACGATATCAATAGCACCGGCCGAAACGCGAGCGCCTTTTCATACAGGTACTCCAGATGCTGCTGGCTGAGCAGCTTTCGAAGCAGGAGCACCAGGTTGGCGATCCTCTGAGCCGTGAAATAGAGGTAGAGGAAATTGAACACAATGACGGCAATAAGTGCCTTGGCCATGGCTCCGAGGGCCGCCCCGCCTAGCAGGTTTCTGATCATCGACCTGGAGATATTGCCCACATAGCAGCTTTTGAGCGTGGCCAGGAAGAAGCCGTACCCCAAGGTAAAGCCCAGGGCCAGCACAAGGGCGTAAATTTGGTCGAACAGGGTGGGCGCCTTGTCCCCGAAGATGGGGATTATCCTCTCCACAACCCCGATGGCAAACGGGGTCAGGAGGGCCACGATCAGCCCGCTTAAAAAGGAGCTTTTCATGCCCACGACCATCATGTCCAGCCTGTCCTTGATAGAAAAGAACATGGGATTGATGCCCTCCACCGTCTCCGCCTCCATGGCGGACATGTTCTGGATCTCCTTTATGGCGTCCAGGAGGCTCTTGGGCTTCTCCAGAAAACCCTGGTTTACGATTACCTGGTCGCCGCCTTTGCCGGCCAAAGTTTCACCTCCTTACCTGAAGATCGCCCGGAGACCGCCGATATAAGCCGTGGCGATCGCCAGTAGAAAAAAAACGATAAAAATCTGCACGTTCTGCCTCC
>JAKAMR010000032.1 GCA_021812785.1 Nitrospirota bacterium | reverse complement strand
TGGAACGGGACTCGCGATCAAGACCCTGAGCGGAAACAACCTGGTCCGCAAGAAGGGCGTAAGGGCCAGGACCTTTCTTCTCCAGGGCCATGCCAACTTCCTCTGGGAAAAGAAGTACCGCTACGCCCTGGGGCACGTGAGGTTCAAGACCGCGGGAAAGCAGTCGGACAGAAACTCCCATCCCTTTGGCGTCCGGGTGCATGACAAATGGCACTTCGGCATCCATAACGGGGTGATAGGCAAGACAAAGGAGCTTGCCCAGGAGTTCGGCGTGAGGCCTGCGGCCGTGGACAGCGAGACGTTCTGGAGATGCGTGGCAAGGCTCCAGAACCGGGGCGAGGACGTCGTCACCGCCATAGAGAAGGTCACGGACTTCATCTCCGACAAGGGGGATTTCGCATTCGCCTACATGACGGAGGGCGAGATCTTCTTCTGGAGAAACGACGAGAGGCCCCTTTCCGTTTTCGACGCCCGAGAGCACCGGATGGGGAGGTTCATAGCCTCCACCAAGGAGATGTTCACGAAGGCATGGGAATGGGCCTGCCCGGGCCTGGATATCGGCAAGGTCACCTATTTCGAGGCAACGCCCTACAGGCTCTACCGCATGGCTGCGGACACGAGCCCGAAGTACGAGGTCGAGGCGGTCAAGGACCTCGAACACAGGGCGAAAACGAGCAGATCCGTGGCGAGTCCGTCGCGCTACTTTTCGCATGGCGGTATGGACTATTTTGATCGGGGAAGCCAAGGCGGATTCTGGGACGAGTACTGGGGTGAAGGCGGGGCCGCCGGAAATGACGACGACCTCTACGGCGTAAGGGACCTCTCCGATACGGAGATTACCGACGCCATATTCAACGCCGGGCTTGAGATGGACCAGAAGCCGCGGAATGACCCGCTCTATAGTGATTGCAAGGACTACCTGGCTGCCCTCCAGGGCGAAAGGAGGCGACGGAATGTCGACGGAGTTTAAAAAGGTTCGGGACGAGGACTGTGCCGCCGTCCGAGAGCTTCTCTTCGCCCATAATCCCGGGGCCGTCATCCAGGGCCGCTACTACATGGCCGTGGAGGATGGCGTTATCAAGGGGATCGTGGGACTGCTGTGGAGGAGCTGGTACCTGAGCGAACTCCGGCACCTCTACGTAAAGCCGGAGTTCAGGCGGACAGGCATTGGTGCTTTCCTTGTGGAAAAGGCCCTTGAAAGGGTCAAGACCCCTCTTGCCTGCTGCACGGTAAGAGAGGACAACGAGGGAAGCCTGACGCTTTTCAGGTGCGAGGGTTTCATCGTGGAGAGGCGGTTCGCAAACCCGGAAACGGGAAATACCGTCGCCCTCATGATGCGGTCCACAGAGTTTTAAGCGGATTTCGGAGAGGGAAGGCGACTTCCCTCTCTCTCCTCCATCTCCTCCGGCAGGGGCCGGCCGAGTGCTTGAGAAACCGAGCATTCAGCCGGCCCCTGCATCGCAGGGAAAATCACTTTCTCAAGGAGGAGAATATGTACGTCAGAGTCAGGATCAACGGCAGAACTTTTTTACTCTCCGAGGATGAGTTTATGAAGCTCGTCCTTGGAATGACCCCAGCAAATCCGGTCGACGTGCTGGATTTCGTGGGGGGTAGGCAAAGGGGAGAACGGCAACAGTGCCGTTCTCCCCTGTTTAGTTTTAAATTGACACTCGCAATGCCGATTTGATGTAATATATAAATTTTTTCAAGAGGGGGGAACGGGCGTGAGCGCGAAGAGAAGAAAAATTGATCGGTACATTTTAAAGGTACTTGGGAACAAAAAACAAGACCGCTTACCTGCGGGAATCATTAAAGAGACTTTGGAATATATCATGTCTAAATCCGAACTGGATAGAAAAATAGAGGATACATCTACCAACCGCATTCACTATCTCCACCAAATCAACTTTGTCAGCAATTATGGAATAGGCTTTTTTGTGTCCGCAAAACATCATCATCGTCCTCCTCTCATTAATGCAGAAACATTAGCGGAAAGAGATAATCCTAAGGAGATAACCGAAGGCGAACAAGAAAAAACCCATTTTGCTTTGGGTCTTGGCGATCTGGAAGCATATTTATTATTAGAAAAAAAGCAGGGCGGCATGACAGCAGGAAGATTCGTCAACTACTTAAATAATAACATGCGCCAATTAAAAGGCACGGGCCAGCAAATTGAATATGACATCATCGTATCCCAGAATTTTTTGTCTAAACTCAGAGAAATGCCGAGAATTTTTGCCGCCGAAATCTATACGACATCTGACCTCCTTACTGATACTTTTTTGAGCGATGCAGTAATTTCAAGCGAAACACGAGAGGAAATAGAACTAACTATCAAGGCGAAAAAGGGGAAATCAATCAAAAAGAAAGCCTTAGAAGGTCTTTATAAGGCGTTTGCTGCACAGCAAACAAAAACTATTAGAAGGATGCGAGTACTAGGCAAATCCGATGAGAATGATTTTCTGCTCTTGGATACTGACCGTTTGGTTGAAGCGGAATATATTGAGGTAGAGTTGGATGCTAATGGACAGGTCACAACTAGCTCTATAACCCCCAAGATTAGAAACATGATCAGGGCGATGCTCGAATGAAGTTAGGGAAATATTGTTATACTGATTTTGTTTTTTCAATACTCGATTATTTCAGCATTCTTAATAAAAAAGAATTTGCCTTTGAATGGATACCTCCCATAATAGCCGCATTGGCTGCTTACATATTTGGCAAAAAATATGCTACTGACGATTTTTTGAAAACTTTTCTTTCACTAATAACGAATGTTTTTGCCATACTTGTTGGTTTCACTATTGCCGCTATTGCGATATTCGCATCTATTGACATAGAAAAAAATGGAATTTTGAATAAAAAAAGTGATCGCGAAATACGGGGAAAAGAGATTAGCTATTTCAGGTTCGTGTTTATTAATTTGGTCTTTTCGGCAGTTGTCGGGATAATTATGCTTGCGGCTGCCTTGTTTTCATTTTTCATGATGCAATTTATCGAGAATGCCATCGTTCTCTCCTTAATTGTCTTTGGAACAGTGTTCAATTTGCTAGCGGCGATACGAAATACTACAAATTTATACTTCGTGCTTTTCAAACGGGTTGAATAAGGAATAGGAAGCCTCGTCATAACTGGAATGGCTCAAAAAACGAGAAGGTTTGGTTGTTATCGTACATGTGCATTGGCATTTTGACTTCCCATCAAACTGGCCAGCCTGTTTCTTTTCTAACAGGTTGTTGAAAAAGTCTCCCGAAGTGGCATAAATAGTGCATATTATTTTCAGCCTCAACAGATACCGAAACGAGGAGGAAGATAATATGCGCGGCGGCGACAAAAAAATGGAAGGAATGTTTTGTTATTTATCAGCGGAATCCGTGGTGCCGACCGATCATCCCCTGCGGCCGATACGCAAGATGGCCGAAGAGGCCCTGCAGCAATTATCATCCTCATTTGAGAAGATGTATTCCCATACAGGGAGACCGTCGATAGCTCCTGAGAAATTAATGAAGGCGTTGCTGCTGCAGACGCTGTACTCGGTCAAGAGCGTGCGGATGCTCATGGAGCAGTTGGGATACAACATCCTCTTCAAGTGGTTTGTTGGATTAGCGATAGATGATAGGGTATGGGACCATTCAACGTTCTCCCAGAACCAGGACCGGTTCATAAACTCGGATATAGCGAAGGCGTTCCTGGAAAAAATACAGGAGCAGGCAGGGAAAGCCGGATTGCTTTCGAGCGAGCATTTTTCAGTTGATGGGACTCTGATAGAGGCCTGGGCATCCATCAAGAGTTTCCAGGAGAGAGATAAACAGGGGCCGCCTGCCGGGAGTGGCCGTAATGATGAGGTGGATTTCCATGGAGAGAAACGCTCTAACGAGACCCATGAATCCACGACCGATCCTGACAGCAGGTTATTTAAGAAGGGCAAAGGGAAGGAAGCCAAGCTCTCTTACATGGGTCATGTGCTGATGGAAAACAGAAATGGCCTTATCGTTGATACCGAGCTTACACTTGCAACCGGGACAGCGGAACGTGAAGCGGCAGAAAATATGGTGGAAAATATTCCTGGCTCGCACCGGATAACTATCGCTGGCGACAAGAACTATGACACGAACGGCTTTGTAGAGGCGATAAGGGAGTTCAACGCCACGCCGCACGTAGCGCAGAATGATAAGAACCGCTCTTCAGCAATAGACCAAAGAACAACCCGGCACGAAGGATATGCAATCAGCCAGAAATACAGAAAGCGGATCGAGGAAATATTTGGCTGGATGAAGACGGTCGGCAATCTCAGGAAGATCAAATACCGGGGGCGAACGAAAGTCTCATGGCACTTCACCTTCGCAGCGGCGGCATACAATCTGGTAAGAATGAGAAATCTTGGGGTTGGCACGGCATGAATGCGGTAAAAGGCGAAAAACAGATCAAAATATCAGATGAAAAAAGGTCGAAAGACTTCAAGATTAATGATATCGGATGCAGGAATAACAATTGGACATCCCAAAATGAAGGAATGTTTGCTGAAAAAAGGCGTTTTTCAACGGCCTGCTAAATGCCTGGAGAAACTCCAGGAAATATTTCAGAGCGCCTTGGAACAGCATATTTATATCGCGAGGTAGAAAATGAATGTGCTCGCATTTCTGGATTCAATGCGCAAAGGACAGTAAGGGGCCGCTAAATAGCGCTTCGCGACGCTCAGTGATCAGAGAAGTGGAGTTTCACCCCGACAAATTTCAGCGCAGCAGTCAGGTGATCCCGGTCCGCCTGAGTAAGAGGCCTCCCAAGAACGGCGATATTAAGTAGAATGTGTAGTTTAACATCATCGGGAGGAAGCCCCGGAGCCTTCGCCACGAATTCAAGAGCTTTTCGCAAAGCCGTTTCCCATTTGAGCAGCGTTCCCTGCGAGACCAGCAGGAGATCATTGTCGTCCAGCCTTAACAGGAACACGGAACCCAGCCTGTCAATTACAGACGCTTCCTGCTGGATCGCCTCCCTGGCGATGTCACATACGCCCTCGGGGTCCGATGGCAGGATTCTGCTCTTCTTATCTTTCGAATACCTGTTCAAGACCGCATCCTTTATGTATGTCTTGATATCCGCCTTGGGCATGTAATCCGCCAAAACTTTGCCGACATCCTTGTCCTTCACAAGGTTCTCCATAAATAAGCCGCTGTCTACCCGGCTCTTGTGAGTGTAGCCGAACTCGTCGGCTTTGCGATAAACAGCCTCCTTGATAGCCTGCCGGACCGCCGCAGGCAGTTGCTTAGCCATTGAAACCCTCCGGGAACTTCAGTTTTTCAGTGTCACCAGCGTCGCTCAGGTCGGCGACATCCGCAAGCCATGCTTCAATGAACCTTTCTCCTGAAGGATCGGAAAAGCTCACCACACCGTCCTTGAGGAAAACGTATTCCTTCTCTCTGCCCCGCCTCCTCGCCTCGTGGTCGAGTTCCACTACCTCAGCCATCCGACGCACATCGGAGACGAAATCCAGCACGACCACCTTCTCCTTGTCGGGGGCTAAGCGAAGGCCTCTTCCGAGCTGCTGGACGAAGATGCGACGCGAATGAGTAGCCCTGAGAAAAACAAGGATGTTGACATCGGGAATGTCGATGCCCTCGTTCATAACATCGACGGCCGTCACGGCGACAAGTTTTCCGCCCGCGAATGCGAGAAGACGCTTCCTGCGCTCGACGCGATCGCTTATGGACAACGACTCGCAGGGGGTTCCCTTGGCGCTAAGCATCGCCGCGAATCTCCCAGCGTGCTCGATGGAAGGGGAAAAGATGGCCATTCTGGGGTTGCGGATTGTCGAGGCGATGCGCGATATCTCCGACATCACCGCCTCATCGCGCTGCGGTAGGAACAGGCGCTTATTCAAATCCCTTATGGTTAACCTTTCCCTCGAAATCGACGGTAACACCTCCCAGTCGATGTTGTCGCAGTAGAGCCGGTAGTCCACCCGTGCGAGAAACCCCATCGCCATGCCGTCCACGAGGGATACTCGCGCGATGGGTTCTCCGAAAAGCTCGTCTATAGATTTGCCATCGCCGCGCCACGGGGTCGCAGTCATGCCGATCAGGAACTTCGGAGCCAAGTGGTCCACACAGGCCCGGAACCCGTGGGACAGCGCGTGATGGGCCTCATCGACCACTACCACGTCGAAACTGCCGGGTTCTATCCCGCTCAGGTAGCCGGTGAGGCTCTGGTATAGGCCGAAGTTCGCTCCTTCGTATATCAGCGGCGGCATCCCGTCGAAGAAATACCGCGTTGGCACCGATTTGGGGAGTTGTGGCCAGAATCCCTGTTCGAGCTGTAAAGCGAGGTCCTGGGCGTGGCAGAGGACAAGGATTTTCCTGCATCCCCTGCCCCAAAGCCTTTTCACTATCTCCCCGGCGATGACAGTCTTCCCGAGTCCGGTCGCGACCACATACTGCGCCCTTCGCCCGCCGGCATCGAATATTTCGATTGTCCTATCCACGATCTTGGACTGATATTCCCGCAAGGGTCGAGTCGCCGAGTGCATTTCGGGCCATTTTGCTAGAAGCTCGACGAGGAATTTGCCGTTCCACAACTTCACTTCGAACCCCGCCCGTTCCAGCGCTTGCTTCCGCTTGTGAACCGACGGCGAAAAATCTCCGTTGGAAGCGAGGGCAGCGACATGTGCCATGTAAACGGACTGCGCCTGCATCACCTCGTCCAAGCCCGCCTTGCCGACATAATTACCACCAGCGACAGCCTTGACCTGCACGACCCAGCTTCTTGGCGATCCTTCCCGATCCCGGACGCCGACGATATCCGCTCCCATGTCTCCCGAACGTCCAATGATGGCGACGTCGCGCCAGCCACAGTGGGACATCAGCCTAGCGACGGCCCGCTCAAGGGCTCGCCAGTCGGTCCCTTTTAGCAGGTCGTTGGTGAGGAAACTCACTCGACGATTTCCAGCGCTAGGAAATTGATGCTGTGCGAACAGCGAGACAGCTCTTCTTTCCCGCGCGCGAGGGATGCGGTTCCCGACTGGCCGACCCACAGCGCATCCTTTAGAAACGATATGATCCTATCCTTGGATTCGCTCCGGGCTCTTTCGGTCGCTTGCTGGTCTCCCAAGGTCAACGACGCATACGGCGCCACGAACACCTTGCCGTCGAATAAGTCCTCTGGGAACCTGTCCACAAGTCGGAAAAGCGTCCTGAACGGCACGTGCCGGAGAGCCTCGAAGCCGCCGTCCTCCCTGTTCTGGAATTTCAAGACAAGAGAACCGTCCGACAGCATCGACAGGACGGTTTCCTCCACTTCTCCGCTAGATTCGTGAACGCATTCCAATACTTGGGCCTTCTTGTCCACAAGCTTCTCCATCAGCTTTTCGCGGAGCCGATCGAATATGCCCGCAGCCTTCTCCTGAAGAGCGCTCTTGTCAACACGGAGGTCCTGTAACCTGCCCTGGACTATTGAGGAAAAGACTGCTCCGATGTCGCTCAGACCATCGCGCGCCTTGAATTTCTCGGCTAGGTAGACTGTGAGAAGTTGCCTCGGCTCGACCGGAAACTGGGCCAGCAACTGATGGCGTGGGTTGTAGACAAAATCGCAGTCCACACCGTCTTGGAAGAATGCGCAGGGGACGAAGTCGCCGTTTTTCTGGATAGAGCCTTCCCTGAGCTCCCAAACCTTGACCTGGAAAGGACGAGCCGTTTGATAGGAGTATGCTCCCGACCACGAACTCATTTCCCGAGACTTCTGCATCAGCGCATCCAGGGTCGAACTGGCCGGAACTGGAGCGACGACTATCGCGGAGGCTGCCGGAGCCGATGTCACGGGAGTTTCGGGACCATAGTCGTCGGGATTGTCGGACGCCTCGGTTCCCGCATCCACGACTGCGGCGGTTCCAGCGCCGCGCGTAGCGTTCAGACGGTCGGCTTCCTGTGCCGCCTGCCACCACCTGTCGTCGGATGCGTAGTCCGGGTCTCCGCGACGAAACCGCTCTGCGAATTCCTTGGCAACGGATCGGTCCACGTAAAGGCATTTCGTTCCAGGGTCCGGCCTGCGGTATGCGTTCGCGAGGAGTCCGATTGGGGAAGTGTTCGGGTCGCTGTATCCCATCGCCTTCCGGTCCTGCGGAAGAATCGGACCGACGCCACGCAGGGCCTCCACCGTTTCGGCCCAGGACGGGTCGGTCCTGTCGAAGTCGTTCTTCTGGTATGTCGGCAGTAGATAATCTATGTGAACCTCGCCCACGATGCGCCCGCCTACGGTCGTTCCGAGTTCGACGGGGTATTCCAGTTTCGCCGCTCCCGTCAGCGGGTTTTCGTAGGAAAAGAGCATCTTGTTGCTTATGAGGATTTTTCTGCCGTTGCGGATGAAGTCTATGCCGAAATCGTTGGGATCCGCATATCGCTGAATTCCGACCCAGCCCCTTAACCTTTTCTGGCGCTCGATGATGTTCGCCGGATACCGCCCCTCGGACCCGAATTTTTCACGGGCCGTTTCCTGCTCGTCGCGGGAGAGGTACGTGTTGCGCTCGACATCGAAGAGGGCGCTTCCGAGATCGCGGTTGATTTGGATCACTGCGGGGATAGTGCGTCCGTCGCGAGACACGTACCGTGAACTTCCCCACACGCAATGGCTCCTGCGGGAGAGCTTCTTCCCCTGTATGAAAATCTCCACCTCGATTTCCGCGAGGAGCGGCGAGTATATATTCTCCAGTTGCCGGCGGATGATCGCTTCCTGATCCCTGAGATGCGCATACGTCTCGCCCTTCAGCTTTGATACGACTACCTTCGTCCCGTGTTCGGACGGGTCGCGCTTCGGTTCCGACACGACTTTCGCAGCGTAGCTTTTCGTGCCGATGAGCGCTGCGAAATCGATCTCGATGCCTGTCCATTCCGAGCTTTCCGGCGTAGCGGAAAGAAGGCGCGTGCTCTCGCCAAGCCTCGCCGTCGATATATTGAAACCCATGCCAAAGAGCCCAAGGTTGCTGACAGGGTCGTTGCTGGAGTAACCCGCCCGCGCGGCGTTCTGGAGCTGTTCAAGGACCATCCCGGGGCCGGTATCGACTACCTCGACGGTCCGCGAGCCGGATGCGACCGCCTCGCTGGACCAGGAGACGGAAACCCTCTTGTCTGGCAAGGAAGTGCCAGCCCTGACGGTTTCCGAGAAGGCGTCAACGGAATTATCGATAAGCTCAGCGAGGCACTGCCACGGCTGGAAAGGTATCTCCCCGAGAGTCCTCAGTATCCGCGGGTTAGGAGTTATGTCGATGGTTTTTATCATCTCCCGTCCACTATCCTGTTCATGAATGCGGCTATTGATTTAGCGACGTGGTATGCAAGGAGCGGGGGGACAGCATTGCCTATCTGCATAACATTCGTAGTCGCGGAAAACTGGAACGCGAAGCTGTCGGGGAAAGTCTGAAGACGGGCGCATTCGCGGACAGTGAGGCGCCGAGGCAGAGCATAGTGGAACTGTATGCGGGACTTGGCGTTCGCCCTCACGGTGTACGAAGGCCGACCTGCCCTGCTAGTCTCGTCTCCCTGCCCGTTGCCCTTCTTGGCCCTGCTGGCCCTGAAATATTGGCTCTGGTTCGAGACCGTTTCGTCGGTGACCTCCTCCAGGTTGGCGATTGCCCAATCGATGCTCCGGTGCGCCGTCGCGTGGGTCGGTTGCGGCTTGACGGGCTTTCCAGAAAGATCGTCCCGCACGCCGATGAAAAAGAGTCTCGACCGTTTCTGCGGGACTCCGTAGTCGGGAGCGCTCAGGTTCCACACCTCGAAGCGGTATCCCGCCCCTTCGAGGTCCTTAACTATGGTGTCGAGAACCGAACCGCCCCCCATCCTAGCGAGATGGGGCACGTTCTCGGCGACAACGACTTTAGGCCTGTGGGAAGTCATGTATTTGACCAGCGTCTGATACAGCCTGCCCCTGTTAGACTTCAGCCCCGCCTTCGGACCGCAGGACGAAAAATCTTGACACGGGAATCCCCCGACCAGCAGATCGGCTCCTGGCATGTCCGACGCCGACGAGACCGCCAAATCCCTCACCTCCGCATGGCGTGCGATGTTCGCGTTGTAGGTAGACACGCACTTTTCGTCGCTGTCATATGCGACGACGATGTCGAACGGGAGAGGGTTCAACCTAGACCCCATGTATTCGAAGCCACCCAAAAAACCTAAGTCAAGCCCTCCGCACCCCGCGAAGAAGGAGACGACCGAATGTCTCGGTCTTCTATGAACTCTCGCCCTTGGCCGATTTCCAAGCGTATCGTTGCTTCGCGCCACGTCCTTGCACGGCACTTCCATCGGCATATGCCACCCCCAGAAATCTCCTTATCCTGCCCGCGACCTGATCGATTCTCCGCAATTGGCACTCCCAGACCACGAGCGATTTCCACCCGAGATCACGGAGCCTTTTTAGATTCGCCTCGTCCCTGGATCGATTGGAAGTGATCTTGCCCGTCCAGAAATCCACCCTCGATTTCGGTATGCGCCCCAAAGAACAGTCGTGTCCATGCCAGAAACACCCGTTTACGAAAATAATCTTCCGACGGGAAGCGAAAACTAGGTCCGGCTTGCCTGGCAGTTCTCTTCGATGAAGCCTGTATCGAAATCCCATGCCATGGACGAGCTTCCGTACTAACATCTCCGGCTTCGTGTCGCGGGAACGCACTTTCGCCATCTGAGCGCTTCTTTGCTCGGGCGTTAGATTGTCCATCAGTACCTCTTTGCGTCACGTTCGAAGGGCAACATCGACCCCTCCCTTTCCTCAATCAGCTTCTCCACCGCCCTTCGGATGCACCACGCCACGCTGACCTTGCTCTTTTTAGCCATGCTAGTCAGGAGTTCGTACTGATCCGAGGACAGGGTCGCAGTGATTCGCACGGTTTCCTTCTTTACATTTTTTTGAGTGCTTGTCACCATAATATGCATCACTCCGCAGTATTTTGCATCATTATAACAGCCTCATTCGAGGATAGCAATGAGCAATTACTCTTGATAACGATTCTTTTCCCTTGCCCCCTGTATCATAACACTGGCTTATTTCTTCTAATAATTCAACTGGTTACATACAAGGCGTGCCTATTTGGTTATCAGATGGGCTCAGCGTGGAAGCAATAACAGCTCTTTTAATCAGAAAGTAAGCCTAGTAGATAAAACGAGATTCTCTTCGGACTATGATAAGAAGCAAAGGCGCGAGAGGTCAGATTCCTTCTGGGACTTTTTAAGAACTCGGGCCTAATGAAGCCGTTTTGAACTCTGAAAATTGTCTGTCTATTTTCGCGAGGTCAGTCTTTGTCTGAGAAAGAATTTCTTTAAAACAGTTTGGGCAATATGTCTTCCCTCTGCCCATAGTACCAGGTTTGCGGACTTCGATACAATGAGTGTCCTTCTCAATGGAGCCATCACAGCGATGACAAGGGCGTTTTTTGCCAGCTTGTACAAAATGAACGGCACCAGCACCGCTACCAATTAGAGACGGCGTTTTACCTTTTTTCATTTTCCTCCGCCTTTCTTTTTTGAAAAAGTCTGGTAAAGTAATCAAGAACATCTTTCAGTTCTTGGATCCCGCGCTGGTAATCGGCAGTTTTTAAAGTGTTCCGTTTGCCGGGTTCTATTTCAAGTCGTTTATTAATTTCACGATTAATGAGCTGGACAGCGGCAGTAAAATTGGTCCCGGAGGTTCCAGGAGCCAATTTGAACGGTAAGTCCCGTCCCGCTATAGATATCTCAAGCCTATTCAGTAGTAGTTTTGCCGTCCTTTTCACTTCCTCATCAAGGCGTTTTTTTGCCTCAATTCTTTCCTTTTGTGGCTGGACTGGAAAAGGTGAAGCAGCGTCTACGGCACGCCGCTTTCCGGCCGCATGCCCTCTGATATAGGCATCGAGAGTTGCCGCATCAAAACCAAGAGCCTCAGCCTGAGCTTTTAATTCTGCAATAAGGACTTCGTCATCGGGATCGATAAAATCTTCTTCAAAAAAGTTGGAAATGATTTCCCGCTGAACAACCATATCTTCGGATAATTTCTTGCGAGCGTCTCCAGATAAGACTTCTTCAGGCGGTTCGGGTTCATCTCCTGAAATGAGATTTTCAAAAAATTCCTTATCCTCCCTTTCCATATCCTTGAAATCTTCTAATAAGCGATCCGTATTCAAGCCGACATGTGTAACTACATAACCATAATTATCGGGATGACGTGGGTCGCTTTGAACGATAACTCTCATGATTCTGCCGATGAACTGTATATATGGAGCCAGCGATCGAAAAGGCCTGAAAATAGCTGCAACGCTTAGATGAGGATGATCAAAACCTTCTCCCAGCATTTGGACTTGGATGATGCAATCCAAAAGACCGGATTTGAGTTTCTGTAACACTTCGTCTTGTTTTTCGGTTGTCATTTCGCTGCTGATGATTTCTGCCCCATACCCTCTTTCAGCATAAAGAGATCGTATAGCCTTCGCATGTGCTATTGAACATGCAACAGCTATTAATTGATGTTGTGTGCCTGATTCCCTGAGTTTTTCCAGACGGTCTAAGCTCGCGTCAACTATATTGCGATTACATTCCATTGATAGCGCGACCCCTCGGCTAAACCAATCTTCCTCTTTTAACTGTAGGACTTCATCCAAAGTCAAATGGAGCTCTTTACCCTTATAAGTAAAGTACAACTCGTCTGGGGCAACATAAATTGCCTGCAATTTTTTTATATATCCTTTCAGCATCGCCCGTTTGAAAGAATAACGATATATGAGTTCCCCATCGATTTGTTTGCGATCGCTTCTGAATGGCGTAGCAGTGAGGTTTATCACTTTTGCGTTTGGAAATTTATTGAAAACCTTTTTCCAGCTCGGAGCCGCGCTATGATGTCCTTCATCGACAAGAATCATATCAAAAAAATTATCGGGAAAAGCTGAAAGCCATCTATCAGCCCTGCTAGCAAGTTGCTGTATATTTGTAAGCACAATATGGGAGCGGTCGCAATCATGAATATTGGCGTCTTTGCCATCGAGAAGTGCAACATACGGACCCGCTGCCATGACGTCTTCTGAAATGACATTAGTCTTACGCCAAAAACATTTTCGGCGGTTAGAGACGTTAAGAGCATCGAACAGTTCTGTTCGAATGGTCACGTTGGGCGCAATTACCAGGATGCGCCCTTGTGCTATGCCGAAGGGAAGAATCGAGATGAGGCCGGACTTACCGCAACCAACGGGCAAGAGAACGATTGCTTGTTTATTTTGTGGACTTGAAAAGAAATCTAGAGCGGCACCATGAGCTTCTTTTTGTGGGTCCCTGAGGAGTGGATTACCATCTGTATCCGCTTGCACACTTACAAAGAATTCATTGAAAGGTTTATTCGCCTTGACCCATTTATCGAGATCATCTTTATTGAACCGCCAAACCTTGCCTATCCGATTTGCGGGAATTCTTCCGTCTTGTGCTAGCGAATATAAATTGCTCTGGCTTATACCCAGATACTTTGCCGTCGTTTCGACGTCATACCATTCTGCCATTCCCATTTCTCCTTAACAAATAATAGCAAATAATACTAAATGATAAATAATCATGTCAAGAGGTAAAACGCGAGCGGATATGCTCGTAACAATCGGAGTATTCTCACGCTTCTTTTTTCTGGTCGTCAGGCCGCTGCAGAAGAGATCTGTAAAGTATGGGTTGGAATTACCCAAAAAATCGATGAATGATTCGTATGCATTATGACATTTAAATAACCCCTTATTGTGAATTAACATCTCCCCTCTCGCTGCCTTTTATTAAATAAGATCCGCAGATATATTTGCCAAAACAATTTTCCCTTCGACGCTTTTTAAAGCCGGTGTTTATAGAACTTGGGGGACGAAAGCCATTCTCAATAATAAAAAATGGTCAAAGTAGCAGGGGAGACATCTGCCTTGGACCGATGCCGTATCTGGCGCGGACCATCGAGCTAGGGCCCGGCTGTTTGGGGCCCGCGATATAGTCCCGCCCAGACGGGGCGTGAGCGGGGTCTTGGCCCCTATAGGGCCCGCTCGTCGTCCGGAAGTGTACGCCGCCCGTCGTTGCGGCGGACCCGCGCCTGGGATTTTCCCCGATCCGGCCGGCTCTTAACAGTCCTCATGAGAGAGATTGACATTTGTAACCTATAAGGTTACAATAACCAGTGATCAGGTCCTTCGCGCACAAGGGATTGGAGAAGTTTTACCGGACCGGCAACATCTCAGGGATTAAGGCTGTCCATGCCAAAAAACTGAGGCTGATTCTAACTCTCCTTGATGCGGCAACGGACGCGAAGGGGATGGATGCTCCCGGCTTGGGGCTGCACAGGTTGAAAGGGGACAAAAAGGACATTTGGGCGGTAACGGTGCAAGCCAACTGGCGGATCACATTCCGATTTGCCGCCGGAAACGCCGAGGTTGTCAATTATGAGGATTACCATTAGGAGGATAAATTATGGCGATGCATAATCCGTCCCACCCGGGCGAGGTTTTAAAGGAATTGTGGCTTGAACCCATGGGGATGACGGTCACCGATGCCGCCAAACGCCTTGGAGTCGCACGGAAGACCGTTTCCAAAATAATCAATGGACGCGGGGCCATTGCGCCGGAAATGGCGCTGAGGATTGAAATTGTCTTTGGCTCGACTGCGGAGACCTGGCTGAACATGCAGGCTGCATATGATTTATGGCAGATGAAGGACCTCCGAAAATCCCTCAAAGGGGTGCTCCGTCATGCTGGAATGGCTTCACATGCAGGGTAATAAGCGGTGTCAGTGTCACTGAAAGTTCGAGTCCTTTAAAAGCCGTTTCTTTTGTGCGTCTTGTCACATTTTTCCCCCGATTTTCTGCCATTTTTCAAAAAAATCTTGACATCGTCTGTCGGCTAATGGTATTGAAGAATCAGAAGGAAAAGGATAAGAAAAATGACAACAACGCTCATAATAATCGGGGTATTCGCGGGTTTCTTCTTCCTGGTCGTCAGACCGCTGCAGAAGAAGACTGGAAAATATAATGTAGAACTGCCTAAAGAGGATATGTTTACGGACCCTACTTTCCGGAATGTGCCGGGCAATATTTTTCACCATGACGATTGATCCGCTATTCTGAATCAGCTTCTCCTCTCTCATTGTCAGTTATAATGGGTTTCGTAGGTATATTTGCCGATTCTATCTTTCCTTCGGCGCTTTTTAAAGCTGCCCCCACGGAGCTTGCTCCGAATTTGTCGGAACTATTTGCTTCAACTTCTTTTTGGAAAGCTCTTGCATACCCAGATAAGTCTCTGGAGAGCAAATTTTCGGACTCTTGCCAGTTGAACCCTTTTTCTTTTGCTTTAGCAAGATCACTGCGAATGATTGCTTCATACTGCTGCGCTATCAGGTTTATATTTTTCTCATCTTGTCTTTGCCCTCCCACGGTGCCAGATGCACCCATATTTGCTTTAAAAATCAGTCCGCCACCAGCGCCCACAGAAAGCTGGGCATCGCCTTTCGTATAATCCATCGACACCCCAGATCTTTTTGCGAACTGGCCGGCAGCTTTTGCAAGAGGCGCCACCATGGCCGCTATTTCCGCGTCTTTTGCTCTATCGCTTAGATACGGGTTCGTCACCTGATGGACGAGAGCGCGATCCTCCTTCAGGGCCATCTGGAAGGCGGTGTCGTCAAATACAGTGCCGTGGCTTATGATGGTCTTGTCGACTTCCTTGTTCTCTATATCCGTGCCCTTCTGCACGAAAGTGCCGGATTTCTCCTGGAGCCCCTTATTGACCGAAGTGAGCGCGTTGTAGGCGTTCGCATAGCCGGTCTGACCGATCGAGTAGTCGTTAAGGAGCGCCTTGCCTCCGGACTCCGCGCTCATCGAGACTATGTTTCCGGCGGAGTCCGCATTCATCGTGATTGCCGCCCCTTCCCCTTTCTCGGACGTGGCCAGAAGCGCCCTGCCGACATAGGTCGTGCCGGGTTTATCCAGTTCCTTCGCGAAGGTCTTCAACCGGGCGGCGTCCAGGTTCATCCTGGAGGTGGACATCAGGGGCTTGCCGTCCGCCGACATAGTAAAGGTGTCCACGCCGTTTGCCTTTGAGTCGGCAAACGATATCCCGGCGCCATGGTGGGCCGCCAGAAATTGCATGGGGCTCAGCCCCTGGGCTTTGGCGGCCGCATCCAGCATGCGGAACTTGGCGTATTCGTTTTCCATCTCCCTTTCAGTCTTGAAGGCCAGCCCTTCAGGCCCTATCTTCTCAAGGCCCGCCGCGGAGCCAGTGGTTCCCGCTCCCGCTACCCGCCCCATGGTCGCAAAGTATCCTGCGGCCGCCTGGTCGAATGAGGAGGCCCCCGTGAGCCTGCCATAGGTGTTTATGGCACCCACGGTCGACTCCAGTTTTCCCTCCGCCAGGTCCCGCTCCAGGCCCATGACCGATTTGCCCTGGCTTTTGGCCACCTCGGCCAGCGCCTGCTCGTCGGCCACCTGCCTGCCCACTCCGACGGCCCCGGCGGCAATCAGCGTGGGGACCGCGTTTGCGCCCAGGGCATCCAGGTTCTGAAGCGGCTTTAGCGCCCCGGGCCGGCCGGCGGCCCAGTTTTCCGCGCGCGCATCTTGGAGAAGTTCCGGCGCGCCGTCGTATCCCTCGCCGAACTGGTCCTCAAACCGCCCATAAAGCTCTCCTGTGCCCCGTTCCGCGGCCCCCTGCGCCTCTCCAGCCCGCATGGAGGCCCCGGGCCCTCCGAGCGCCGCGCCCTCCGACAGGCCTTTCAGGCTACGGTTCCTGTAGGAATCGAATATCTGCCGCATCTCCATGTTCGACCCGCCGATGGACTCCTGAAGGCCGAAACCCTTGGCCTCGCCCTCTACCTTGCCGCCTTTTGCCTGCGGGTCCATCTCCATCCGTCCGGCTGCGGAGCCCCCGGCCGCGGCGCCTGCCGTAAGTCCGCCTGCCAGATGTGCAAGGGCGGAGCCGCCGAACCTGACCAGCATTCCCGTGATGACCGTGGCCAGCATGAGGCCAAACCACCTCATGTTGCCGAAGGCCGCCAGGGTCTTCATGCCAAAGGTGGGAAAATAGCTTATGGACTTTACGCCCAGGTTGAACTCCTGAAGTTGCTGGGCCGCGTGCCGGGCGTAGTCCACGCCGAAACTGTGTATTATCGCGTCTATTACCCCCCAGGCGGTGAGCCAGATGAAAATACCTGCTATAAGGGAGATCACCTTGCCAAAAAGAGGCGTCGGCAGAAACATTATGAGAAAAGGCAGTATCGTTATGGCCAGGGTGGTCATCGCGGCCATGATGACGGGTATCCAGGTGTTGCCGGCAAGGCCCGCGGAGAGCCAGTCGCTGCCCGTCTGCCTGGCAGCCAGGGTCTGGATGGCCTGGTCCGGGGAGGCGTTGTTGAAGGTCTCCTCTATCGCTTGCGTGAAGGCGCTCTGCATGGCCAGGTTCTGAAGAGGATAGTTCGCGCCCCATATCCACTCGCTCGTGTCCGCGGCCAGGTCTTTGCATTTTTGCAGCTCGGCCGGGATGGTGGGGTCGTATCCGGACTGGGCGCAGATGTTGTTTATGTCGTTTGTCCACGTCGTGGGGGAGCTGACAGCGCTGTTTATCGCGGTCCATGCGTCCTGGCAGGTCATCGTGTCTCCCACCGAGTTTGAGATATAGGAGACCGTATAGATCGCCGGGCTTGCCGCCTTTGCGTAGTCCGTCCTGAAATCCGTGCTGCTTGCAAGTTCCGAGGGAGTAAGCGTTGTCCCCGGCCGCGTAAGCTCAAAGAGGAGGCAGTCCTTCGTGTACTGCTGGATCGAGCCCTCAAGCTCGGGAGGGATCTGCAATGATTCCTGCCCTGTCTGAAGCAGTATATTAAACCCCTCGCCCCCGGCGTTTTGCTGGTAAAGCTCCACCGGGTCCGAGGACGTGTCTATGATGTCTATGAGCCCGTTTTGTATCTCGTTCAAGGACCCCGCCATGGCCGCGATCCCAAGCGGGATGCCGCTTACCTCGACCGGCCCCTCGTTCATTACCGGGTCGTATATCATGAGGCTGTCCTTTGGAACCACGAGCCCCAGGTAAAGGATTATCCCTATGCCCACCGGCACCGCCCAGGACATGGGGCCGCCCACATTGGCGCCGCCCAGCAGTTTCAGATAGAGGACCACAATCGCGCAGAACATTCCCAGCACGACAATCGGAAAGAACAGGGAATTATAGTTGCTGTCGCTGAAGATGAGTGCGACGCGCTGCCAGGCCGGCAGCACGGAATCGAAGCCGCCATAGGTGTAATACTCCCAGGCCGCGTGGGCGGGCGTGGGAAGAAGCAGGAATACGGCCGTCAGGGTAAGCCCTATGCCAGACAATCTTTTCAAACCTTTTTCTCCTATTCCCCCACCGCCCTTGCGGCAAGCGAGGGGTTGAACTTTTCGCTCAGGTTCCTGTACGCCTGGGCGTTGAATTCCTCAAGCCTGCGCCCAAGCGATTGCATGGCGTAAAGGCTTGAAGCCCATTTCGTATAGTCCCGGGCGAGCGCGGTCTGCATTACGTCCAGCCTTTTTTTATAATCCAGCAGCACCGGGCTTGCGGCCAGTAGGCGGACGTCGCACTTGTTGGCGGAGGTGTTCGCCACCGAGCTTGGCTCGTCTCGGGCGACTATCAGCCCCTTGTCTATCAGGACCTGCGCGTTATGGTCCAGGTCGGCCATTATGGCATACGCATACGCCTTGGCGGCGATGGTGGAAAACTCCGAGGCCATCGCGGCCTCCTGGCCGGTGCTGACGGCGTATTTCAAGATCAGCTCCATCGGAAGCGGGATCTGCCTCAGGAAATCCACCTGGTCGGCTGTAAGGCGGCCCTGCGCCTCCATCTGGCCGATGATGCCCATCATCGTGTTTGCGGCCCAGGTTTCGAGGTTGGCGTTGACGTCCGGCAGGGGGGCGCATGTCCCGCTGTCGGACTTGGCCTCCGTATTTCCGGCGATGAAGTTGTCCACGCTTTTTTTAAGGTTTGTATCGCAAGGGGAAACCGGAGACGGGTAGAATATCCCGCTTGCGTCAGAGGAAAAATCTACATCTCCTATGAAGCCGCGAAGGAGCGCTATGTAGTCCGGGGAGCCGCCCCCGAATTGCGCCTGAAGATGGTCCAGGAGGGACCCGGAGGTGAGAAACAGGTTTTTGACGTCCTGAGGGCAGCCGGAGTACATGCCGCCAAGGTTCGGGGTTGCGCTCGTGTTTGGGGCCGCGGCGGTGTCGTCCGCCGAGCTTGTCGCCTGCTTGATATCCTGCCAAAGGCTTGTCCAGCCCTGGCTGGCCGCGTAGTCGGATAGCGCGTGCTCGTACTGGCCGGGGTTCCTGGTGTAAGGGCCCATGAGCTGCGCCACGACAGCCTTCGATGCCGTGCAGTCGTTGAACTGCAGGCCGTTTAGCTTGTCGGAGATGTTTTCGAACTTGCCCAGGATGGTCGAACACTGGGGGCAGTAGGTGCTGAGCGCCAGGTCGAAGGCCATCGCCGGCGCGGCCGTAAGTATGCTCTGGAGCTTTTTTACCAGGTAATTGAAATTCATGAACGAAAACCCGCCCATGAAGGCGTCAATACCTCCGCAGCCGGCCTTGAACTTTGGCGGCTCCACGGAAAACAGGTAGTCGTTTTGCCCCTGATACCACCTTGCGTCGAAGCTGCCGCCGGTAAAATACCCTCTCTTCTGCCCCGCCAGGTAATCGGGCGATGAGACGGTCTTCTCCTGGAGCCAGTCGTCCACCCAGCCCGCGCAGGCGCTCTTTTGCCCAGTAAATATCATGGTCATCGCAGCGAGCAAAATTATCGCTACGATCCTTTTTACACTATCCATATTCACTTTCTACCTCCCTTCCATCGGGACTTCCGTATCGAACCCCTGTCCTTTTTGAAAATCGTAGAGGCTCCAGTTCTGGGGAGTGGTCTCGCCATCGAGAAACTTTATCCCCCTGTAGAGCCTCACCTCTATGTCTTCGAGTGTTGCGACCCCAGCCGAGATGGGGATATATCCTTCGTTTCCCTTTTTGATCAGAATGAGCGACGGGGTCGTGTCGACCCCTAGCCTTGCGGCCAGGGCCGGGTTGTCCGCAAGGACGATCCCCTTTATTTTCCAGCCGTATGTCGCCTCGAAATACCGCAGGATCCCGTCCTGCGCCCTGCAGTAGGGTCAGGTCGGGGAATAGAAATAAAGGAGCGCGAAATCGCCTCTCGCGTTTTCTATCGTGGCCTCCACGTCGGAATATTGCTGCATGAACATCGCGTTTCGCCCGGGGGCGGCCACGGGATAGTCCTTGCCTGTCGAAAGGCCGGGGTATTTCTGCCAGACGTAGGCCGCGACGTTCGTGAAGGCCAGGGACTTCCTTCGCGCGATGTCGAGGACCACGTAGTACTCGCGCACGTTGGAGACGGTCGGGTCCTGTATTGCCCTGTCCAGAAGCGCGTTCATCAGCGGCCTGAACTTCGATGGGGGCATGTCCCAGAGCTCTTTCATCGTGTAGTTTTTTAGAGAAGGCGACGCAACCGGAGATTCTTTTTTCTCCTTTTTATTTTTTCCTTTCACCGGCTCCTTCTGATACCACCACCAGCCGCGCTTGGCGACTGGACCCGCTGGGCTGCCGGCATCCGCGGCGGCAATGCTGCTCACGAACGCCGGTAAAATCAGCAAAAGCAAAAAACTAAAAAACAGGATAAGCGCGCGCTTCGACATCACTTTCCCTTAAAAACCCCCAGTACCGGCTGTCATAGCTATTTATGTTGCTGCCCTCGACAAAGCAGAATCCCTTAGGGATAACGCCGTTATAGACGAAATTTTGAAGTCTCTCTCCCTTGAGGCTGAAATCCTTCGCCCTGCCCAGGTAGACGGCCCCGTCGCAAAAATAGTCCTTTCCCTTTTCGGTGAGCGTATCGCCCTCGTCGCAGGTCACCTTCTTTACGAGTGTCTTTCCGTTTATGTACGGGTCGATATTCTCGGGCCTGAATATCACGTAATCGCCCTTTTTGACTGCGGCCGGACGCCTGACGAGGAAAAAGAGCCTGGGCCGGACCGAGGGGGAAAAATTCACGGCGATCCTGCCCGAGGCCTCGGCCCCAAGAAGCAAAACCAGAAAAACCAGAGAAAAAGCCTTAAGGAAGTTTTTCAATTTCCGCATTTTTGACAACGGCGTCCCCCATTATCGCCACTCGATTTTTGGGAATGCTCTTTACCGCCGCGGCCAACTTGTCGATGTTTGCCCGGAACTCTTTGCCCGTTTCTTTTCCGCTTAGGTAGAGGTCCCTCTGTGCCGCTATGTAGCCCTTTATGTCCACGGCGACTATCTTCTGGGCGTAGAAGCGGTCGTAGACGTCAACGGAACCAGCCGAAACCGTTATTGAAACAAGCAGGCTTATGGCGGCCACGACAAGCCACCCGGGAGATTTCCCCTGTTTGGCCGGAACCATTCCGGCCGCTTCCGCTTGCGGGGCGGCGGCTACAACCTCTGCGGGCTCTTTCCCGCCAGTTTTTGTCTCCTGATCTTCCAAAGATGAGGCAGTTTCCTCTGGCAATGTTTTTCCTCCTTCTTTGACCGCGACTGCGCGCGATTTTTCGAACTATCCCCTCTCAAGTGATATAGGGGCAACTCTTTACCGGTAAAAGCCATGCGTGAACTCCCTGATTACGGCCGCAAGAGAAGCGGATTTTGCCTCCTCGTTTATTCTTTTAAGCGAGTAGGCAAGGGCCGCGTCTCCGTAAAAGGCGTATGACCTGCCTACCTTCGCGTTTCGTTTGAGACCCTCCGACCCCGGGCCAAGGACCTCGATGTCCGGCACGTAGACGACCGCCGGGACCTGCAAAATCCCGTAACGCCCGAAAAGAAGCGGGTCTACCTCCACATCCACCCCGTAGAGCCCGCATGAAAGTCCGCACGACGGGTCTTTTTCAAGCAGCTTTCCCATGAACTTAAGCGTTGGGCCCATATATTTCATGCCGCCTATAAAACCTCTCATCAGGACCACAACGCTCGGGTCCTTTAGCTCCGCGATCTGCTCAATGTAGGTCCGGAGTGTGGCCTCCGGCACGGAGGAGGAAATGAAAAGGTAAATCCTCTCGTTTAGAGAAAGCCTTTCCCGCCCTCCGCTCACGTCCTTTTTGCCCGGCCCTGGTCCCAGGCCCTTGTAATGAGCCCTGAACCCGCCGAAGACCTCTTTTTTAAGCCTCTCGTTTTCCAGCAGCACCTTCCTTTGAAACGCCGGCGACTCGTAGGACTCAAACGCCTTTCGGGCCTCGATCTCCCCCTCACGTTTATAGACGTTTGCTGGCGGGGTGTTCTTCATCCTCGCCGCGAGCCCCTTCGCCCTGACGATAACGCCGGAGACGGCATTCAGGTCGAAGCAAGGGGCGCTTGCGGCCCTCTGGGCCACTCCGGCACCGGCCAGGCTTAAAGCCATCAGCAATATCAGCCCCCGTAGAGATAAACGCAGCATGACACCTTTCTGAAGATCATCCACAGGAAATTGTCCGGGGCGTTGCTCGCAGTCCCCCAGGCCGGATTCTTGTCCGCTCCCCAGATAAGATCGCTTCGCCCTATGGGGGTGACGATCGAGCCCCTTACGGGCTTTACGATCTGGAACCTGTAATGGCTCTTGATCCAGATAGGAGTGACGACCGGGCCGCACACGTTTACGCCCGGGTCCCAGGTAAGCGCCTCACGGGAGAGCTTGTATATCATCCTTGCCGCTAATCCAGCATTAGCCTGGACAGGATCGGCGGTTGCTATATGGCCGGTCAAAGGATAGGCGCTTCCCCAACTGCCCATGCACCAGAAAAGCGGGTCCAGGGGATAGCCCGCGTTCGAGGCGACGCTGTCCGCCCCGCAGGCAAGCTGCGCCGCGGGGTTGCCAAAGAGCAGCGCCTCGGGGTTAAGCAGAAAGCTCGAAATGTCACTGTTCCACAGCGGGTCTATCTCCGTCATGTAGGCGATGTCGAAGCCGCCCTTCTCCAGGCAGGGGACGTCGAGAAAAAGATTCAGGATTCCCCACACGGGGAAGATATACCAGTGGGCCTGCTGGAAAGTCTCAGGCGGCAGGTCTTCCCCGCTTTCCTCGCTCGCACCTCCCAGAAATCCCGGCTTAGGATTTGAGAGCTGCGCGCCTATGAGCGGAAAGCAATAAGGGTCCTTTACCGTCTCAACCATCCTCGCGGGCTCCCAGAAAGAGGCCGTGATGCCAATCTTCGGAATGGGTGAGCCGCAAACACAGATAGGTGAGCTTATGTTGTCCGGAGGCGTGTCGATGTCCGAGCCCATTAGCTCCACCCCGCCGATCTTCACCGGGAATATCCCGTTCCAGTCAATGTCCGTTATAGGGTTGAAAAAAGATTCCCTGCAGACGGCGCGGGCCTGTGTCGAGGAGGCCGCCATGAAAAGCAGGAACAACACCAAAATCAGGAATTTATTTCTTTCGAATCTCAAATTCCTTCACCTCTAAAAACTTTCCCCGTTGATAAAGGACCGCGGGCACGGCCTCGATCCTGAACCTCTTTGTTATCTTTTCCGGGGCGTAAAAGATCGGCCTTCGAAGCTTCTTTTCGACCTCCGGATAGCTGCCGCCGGTAAGAAGGAGCATTATGTTTGGAGCCTTGGCATAAGGCGACTTCTGAAACCACTCCAACTGCAACTTGTCCGCCCCGTCGATGAAAACGAAAACATCCGGAAGGCCTACGTAATCGAGCGGATTGAAGGCATAGCCCTTCGGATAGAGGATGCCGCCCTTGCCGTACGGTATGTCGAATGGAAGCGTATACGTGGGATCAACCATAAACGTCCTGTCATGCCTCGCCTTGGGAAGGCGCGCCAGGTCCGGGGGCTGGAAAGCCCGGACAGATTGCCTGATGCCGGGAAACTGCCTCTTCCAGTCCACCTGCTTTACTCTCCGCATAAGCTCGCTCATGGCGTCCTGCTCCGCAATCGGATAGGTGACCCCGGCGCGGCCAACGACCATAACCGAGGCCTCAAGCTGGACAGGCATGAAGAAGCAGCCAGTTGCCAGACAGATGAAAATCATGATAGTAATAAACGGTCTCGATGCCATTTTATTTCTGCGTGTTTTGATAAAAGCTATTAATCTTCTGCTGCATATTTATATTTGCGTTCTGGAGGGTCGTGCCCAGATTCTT
>JAKAMR010000031.1 GCA_021812785.1 Nitrospirota bacterium | reverse complement strand
CTACAATGTCTCCTCCATAATAGGCGTCTTCAAGTTCCTGATAGCCTTCGGCTCGGGCACCGGCCTTGTATACATAATGCGCTGGTTCTGGTGGAGGATAAACGCGTGGAGCGAGATATCGGCCCTCATCTCCTCCAGCCTGGCCACGGCGGTTGTCTATCTGAGCCGCACCTTCGCCCATACGCCCTATTACGACAGGCTAGCGCTGATAATCGGCTTTTCCACGGCGGTGTGGGTGGCGGTGACCTTTTTGACAAAGCCCGTTGAGATGGAAAAGCTCAAGGATTTCTACAGGAGGACAAAGCCCGGCGGGTTCGGCTGGGGGCCGGTAAAGGCCGTGCTTCCGGAAGCCGACCGTACGGGGGCCGGCGCGCTTACCGGCGCGCTTACCCAGTGGGTGCTGGGGTGCGTTTTCCTGGTAGGGCTTACCATCGGGATGGGCGAGGCGGTCCTTGGTTTTTATCTTTCCGCTTTCCTGTGGCTTCTTGCCTCGGCGCTGACCGCGTTTAAACTTTACAGGCCCGGGGCTTTTTCCTAGCATGGCGTTTCAAAAGTTTTTAGCATTGATTTGTTGTCATCCCCGCAAGCGGAGCGCGTCGGGAATCAATTTTTTAAGGACGATTCCGGACAAGCCGGAATGACAGACTTATGACGGTTATTTCTGAAACACCACACTAGTTTAGTGCGTCGTAAATTCACTGGGTATCCTCAATTTTTTTAGCCAAGCCATCCCTTGGCGGCACCCTTCCATTTGCTTGGATATTTTATTTTTTGGCGGTCCTCTTTTGCGGTTGCGTTTTCATATGGCTTAGATATGATTTATAAGGGGAGTTTTTTAAAAAAAGACGGCAAGAGGGGGGGCCTGCGAAGAGGCCATGATCGGAACGGCCAGGACCAGCGAAATGGCGCTCAGGGCAAGGATCGCCCTCAGGGGACTGGACATGGCCTTGGACAGGGAGCCGGCCCTTTTCATCGAACAGGACGGGACGCATTGGCTGAACGAGCAGGCAAGCCTCTTCGTGGCTGAAAAGGGGCTTCGCTGCGAGGACCTGGTCGAGAGGATAAAAGGGGGTGAGGGGCGTCTGAGGGAGATGCTGCTGCAGGACATCCGGCTGGAGCTCATCGGTCTGCCGGGCGGCGGCCTTCTCGTGCTCCTTAAAGATGCTCCAAGCGATGCCGGTCCCAGGTCTGATCTGACGCCAAAGGAACGGCAGGTGCTGATAATGCTGATTCAAGGGCTTTCAAACAAGCAGATCGCCAGGGCCCTGAAGATGAGCCCGGGTACCGTAAACAGCCACCTGGACAATATATACAGAAAATTCGGATGCTCGGGCAGACTTCAGGCCTGCCTTACCGCCCTGAACAGGGGATTTATCTGCATGCCCAGGGAAAAACAGAAAACGCCGGAAAAGAAAACAAGATAGGATTTTTCTTGGCGGCCAGCACATTTCATCTTTTCACCGATTTTTATTCCTGATTTTTTATGTCCAAAAATACTTGACAATATTAGTAGAGTATTATAAAAATAGTTATGCTTAAATTATCGACCAAGGGACAGTATGGGGTTAGGGCGATGTTCGAGATAGCGAGGAGGCACCCTGGCGAGCCTGTCGCCATAAAGGAGATAGCTGCAAGGCAGGACGTCTCCGTGGCCTATCTGGAGCAGATATTAAACACGCTAAGGAAGTCCGGCCTCATCGCAAGCGTCAGGGGGCCGGGCGGCGGATATCTGCTTTCCCGCCAGCCGGAGGAGATAAGCATAGGTGAGATATTGAGGAGCCTTGACGGGCCGATAGCCCTGACGGCCTGCCAGGACCCCATGGAAGGGTGTGTAAGGGCCGACGGCTGCGTTACATCCCTTTTGTGGAAGGCGCTTGGCGAGAAAATAGAGGGTTTCCTGGACGCCATGACGCTCCGGGACCTTCTTACGGGAAATAGCATAAAACAAAAACAAAAAGACCTTTACGGCCACAAGTATGCTTCCGGTGAGGCGCAAAAGGCCGGGCAGCAGATGTTTTTTGAAAAAACGGGGAAGGCAGGGGCATGAACCTTCAATGAAGTTTGTGGAAGGGATAAAGGCGGACGTTACCGCCGATATCGTGTACATGATGTGCCCCATGCACCTCCTGAAGCTGGAAGAGATGATGAAGACGCTTGAGGCCGGGCAGGTGCTTCAGATAATGACCGACTATGACGGCGCGCTCACTGACATCCCGGAGTGGTGCGAAAAGACGGGCAACGAGTTTCTGGGCGTGGAGGAAGCTCCGGATTTTTATAAATTCTTTATCAGAAAGAAAGGAAGGTAGCAGGATGGGCGCGAGGTATTTTGACTACATGGCCACCAATCCGCTGAGGCCCGAAGTCCTGGAGGCCATGATGCCTTTTTTCAAAGAGAGGTTCGGCAATCCCCTCAGCCTCTACGAGCTGGGCCAGAACGCAAAGACGGCGCTCGAGGAGGCCAGGTCCAGGGTGGCGCAGCTAGTGGGGGCAAAACCGCAGGAGATAATATTCACATCAAGCGGGGCCGAGGCCAACAACTTTGCCATCAGGGGGCTTGCCAGCGCCCAGGCAAAAAAGGGCAGGCATATAATTGTCTCCAAAATGGAGCACCATTCGGTCCTGAACCCCGCCCGCGCGCTTGAAAAAGAGGGGTTCGCGGTGACCTACCTGCCTGTGGACAAGCACGGCCTGGTGGATCCCGGCGCGCTCGAAAGCGCCATTACCAGGGAGACGTCCCTTGTCTCGGTGATACATGCCAGCCCGGAGGTGGGCACCATAGAGCCGGTCAGGGAGCTGGCCGCCATCGCCAGGAAAAACGGGGTGCTCTTTCATACGGACGCGGTGGCAAGCGCAGGGTACCTTCCCATAGACGTCGAGGCGCTGGGGGTGGACGCGGTGAGCATCTCGGCGCATGAATTTTACGGCCCCAAGGGCGCCGGGGCCCTTTATCTTAAGGGAGGCACAAGGATTCTTCCGCTCATATACGGGGGGATACAGGAGAACGGCAGGAGGGCCGGGACGGAGAACATCCCGGCGATAGCCGGGATGGGGAAGGCGGCGGAGCTCACCAGGGCGGAGCTGCCTGAAAGGGCAGGGAAGCTAACGCAATTGCGCGACCGGCTTATAAGCGGAGTGCTCGAAAAAATAGAGAACGTTCATCTTACCGGACCTGCCATCGGGCAGGGGGCGGAGCAAAGGCTGCCTGGACACGCCAGTTTTTGCGTTGAATTCATCGAAGGGGAGGCCATGCTCCTGATGCTTGCCGCAAAGGGCATATACGCGGCAAGCGGCTCTGCATGCTCCTCCAAGGCCCTAAAGGCCTCTCCGGTCCTTTTGTCCATGGGGGTCTCGGCGCAGCTTGCCCAGGGCTCCATAGTCTTCAGCCTGGGCATGGAAAACACGGTGGAGGACATTGAATACGCACTGGGAGAGTTCCCGGCGGTGGTCAGAAGGCTCAGAGAAATATCGCCCTATGCCGGAGGCTGGGGCAAAGTAAAGGAGACAGACCAATGTATTCCGAAAAACTGATGGACCATTTTACCAACCCGCGCAACGTAGGGGAGATACCCGAGGCTGACGGGGTTGGGGAGGAAGGCAACCCCACCTGCGGCGACGTGATGAAGATCACAATAAAGGTGGAAAACGGACGGATTGCGGACGCCAAGTTCAGGACCTTTGGCTGCGGCGCGGCGATAGCAGTCTCAAGCATGGTGACCGAGATGGTCAAGGGCAAGACCCTGGAGGAGGCCATGTCCATAACGAAAGAGGCGGTGGCGGACGCCCTGGGCGGCCTTCCCCCGCAGAAAATGCACTGCTCCAACCTGGGCGCCGATGCGCTGAGGCTGGCGATAGAGGACTACAAGAAAAAAGGGGCGGCAAAGTAAGCCCTTCTGCGGCTTGGCTTTATTGACGCGGGGCCTGCGCTGACTTTATTGAAACGGGGCTTACGCCCCTTGGGGGCCAGGCTCAGGTACGCTCAAGGCCCTGGTGATCGGGACACAGAGAAAAAAAAGGGGCGGCGCATCAGGCCGCCCCGCTTCGCTTCCACCTGGACATATCCCGCCGTTTGACAGTATTTTGACCACTTTGATACCATAATTTCCATGGCTGACAGGGCCCTGATCATTAACGAAATACAGAAATATCTAGCTAAAGGGCAGATAGACAAAGCCATTGCCGAATGGGAAAACTTTCTCCAGTCCTCCCCGGACGCCAACTGCTTTAACATCCTGGGCGATCTCTATCTGAAAAAAAAAGATCAGCAGTCCGCAATTGAAAAGTTCCACCGCGCGGCGGAGATATTCCGTAAAGAGGGCTTTTCGCTTAAGGCCCTTGCCCTGTACAAAAAGATCCTGAATATTGCTCCCGCGAATGCCAGGTCCTTTTATGCCCTGGGAGAGCTCTCCGAGGAGAAAAACATCCTGGCCGACGCCGCGAACTATTATCATTCCGCCGCTGACATCTATATGAAGGAGGGCCGGAAGGCCGAGGCCGTGCGGGCATACGCGAAGATGGTAGCGCTCAACCCAGCGGATCTGACTTTGAGGAAGCGGATAGCGGACATATATTCGAAAGAGGGTTTCGCTGACGAGGCCTCGGACGAGTACGTGGGGATAGCCCGCTTGCTCGAGGAAAAAGGCGAAAGCCGGGAGGCCATAGGCTACCTGGAGAGGGCTGCGGAGATAAAGCCTTCAAGCAGGGAAGCCCTTGCCGGGGCGGCATCCCTTTATGAAAAGATGGGCGATGCCGGGAAGGCGGCAGAGGTGCTTAAAACCGCCATCTCGCGCACCGGCAAGAGCGCCGAGTTTCTGCTGTGGCTGGCAACCCTCTGCCTGAACATGGGGAAAACAGGCGAATCGAGGGCATATACCGGGGAGCTCCTGCAGATGGACCCAGGCAACCTGCAGGCAAAACGGATATTGGCGGAGTCTTTCCGGAAGGAAGGCGACTTGAAGGGGTCCTGGGCAAAATACGCCACGGTGATCGAAGAGCTTGCTTCAGAGGGCCGGTTTGACGAGGCTCAAGACATATTGGAGACGTTCATGGGCCCGGAGCCCATCCGGGCCAGGAAAATGCTTGTCTCACTTTTGAAACAGAAAAACGACAGCGAGGGTGTAGTTGCCGCGCTCAAAGAGCTGGGAGAGCTGTTGACGGCGTCGGGGGACCAGGGCGGCGCGGCCGCCTGCCTGGACGAGGCGCTGGCCATCTCTTCGGATGACGGGCAGACGGTGCAAAGGCTCCAGGAGCTGCGGGCCGGCAGTGTGGCGCAGGAAAAGACGGTTGAAGAGCCTGAGGAAAAAGAAAAAAACGCGGAAACAGAGGAAGACAGGGCCGTTCAGCAGATAATTGACCAGGCCGACAGGATGCTGTCGGAAGGTCTTGTGAGCGGCGCAACGGAGCTTCTTGAATCCTTCAAGCTGAAGGCCCCGGGGAATATCAGGCTCCATATGAAGCTTAAATCCGTTTATCTTTTGGCGGACGACAGGCAACAGGCGGTCACGGAATGCATAATCCTGGCGGAGCTTTACCGCAGGGCAGGGGATGAGCAAAAAAGGGCCGGTGTCATAGATGAGGCATTTTCCATAGATCCCGCGGACGAGCGCCTTCCGGAGCGCTTTGGCGAACGGGAAACAAAAGAAAAAGGAGAAAATCAAAAAAATCCCCCGGCAGCGGGAAAGGACGAAAGTGAAAGCACTGGTTCAGCCGGGCAGGCTTATGACCTTGAGCTCCCGCAGGATCCCGGCTTCGTGGCGGCTGAAGGCCCCGGAGTTGACAGGGAAGATCAGGCCGGAGAGAAACTCTCCGAAGCCGCGTTTTACCTGGACCAGGGGCTTTATGAGGAGGCTGAAAAGATATACAGGGAACTGATAGAGCGCTTCCCTGATGATGAGGCCATAAAGGGCAGGCTGGAGGAGATAGAGGCGCTGAAGGGCCAGACGGACGCGTGGGCTCCCGGCGCACCGGCGGGCCAGGCTGACGAGGTGGAAAAAATCTCTGATGCCGGGCTTGAAGATGATGTTGGCAGGATCATTGATGAGTTTAAAAAGGGCGTGGAAAAGCAGATAGACCCGGAGGACGCGGAGACCCGTTATAACCTTGGCATCGCGTACAAGGAGATGGGCCTTCTGGATGACGCGGTGAGGGAATTTCAGACCATCCTGGACACCCCCGCCTTTGGCGTAAGGGCGGCTTCTGTCCTTGCTGGCTGCTACATGGAAAAGCGCCTTTATCCCCAGGCGGTGGAAACGCTCCTGTCCGCCATCCAGAAGACCGGCCCGGACCAGGATGCGCATTGGGGCCTTAAGTACGACCTCGCCCAGGCCCGCGAGAAAAACGCCGAGCCGAAGGAGGCATTGGGGCTTTACATGGAAGTTTACCGGTGGAACAGCGGGTTCAGGGACGTTGCGGCGCGGATAGCGGCGCTTGGCGGCGAGGCCCCGGACAGCAGCGGCAGGAAGCCGGCATCCAGAAAAGACAGGATATCCTATATCTAAATGGACTATCTCGACTTCTACAATCTCAAGGAGCACCCGTTTTCCAACATAGTGGACAGCCGGTTCTATTACAACAGCAGCCAGCATTCGCAGGCGGTCGTGAAGCTTAAGCATGCCATAGACGCCAGGCGCGGGCTGTCGGTCGTCGTAGGAGACATAGGGGCCGGGAAGACCACGCTTGCCAGAAAGCTGCTGGAGGAGCTGGACGAAAAGAGCTACGAGGCCGCGCTCCTGGTAATAATACATTCCTCCGTCAGCTCGGAGTGGCTGCTTAAGAAGCTGGCCCTTCAACTGGGGGTAAAGGAAGTAAAGGAGTCCAAGGTCGAGGTCCTGGGCCAGATATATGGAAGGCTTGCGGAGATATACGAGCAGGGCAGGATCGCCGTTATCCTGATGGACGAGGTCCAGATGCTCAAGTCAAGGGAGATAATGGAAGAGTTCAGGGGCCTCCTGAACATGGAGTTCGCCGAGGGCAAGATGGTGAACCTGGTGCTCTTCGGTCTTACCGGCATGGAAGACATCCTGAGCCTTGACGAGCCGCTAAAGCAGCGTGTATCCATGCGCATAAGGCTTTCCGCGCTTTCGGAGGAGGAGGCAAAAAGCTATATGCTCCACAGGCTTGAGGTGGCGGGAGCCAGAAACGGGCTCTTCACCCCGGCCGCGTTCCACGCCGTCTATAACTGCTCTAAAGGGCTCCCCAGGCTGATAAACACCATATGCGACAACGCGCTTCTGGACGGCTTTCTCTTTAAATCGGAGGTCATAGACGAGCGGGTCATAAAGGCCGTGGCGGCGGACCTGGGCCTCAACTGTGCGTAAGCGAGACCTTGCTCATCCTTATCTCAAGTGAATCGCCCTTGTACGCGACGCTTATCCTGAAAGGGTACCAGAAGGCGGAAGAATCCCCATCCACGCTCCTGTAATCCGAATATGTGACGAAGGCCTTGGAGCCCTGAAGGCTCAGGGTCTGCCTTAGCGGCACATATGTGCGGGCGTCCAGGATGAGCGTGCGGTCTTCGGTGGAAAGAAGCACCTCGCCGGGCAGTACCTCTGCCTTATACCCTGATATCCGCCACCACATGAGCGCCTCTTTGAGCAGGCCCTCGTAGACCTCATACCCGGCGCTCCTTCCCGCAAGCGTATCGAGGTCTCCGACGAGCATGCCCATCTGGTAGAACCTGACGCTCATACCCTCCGGGGTGATCTGCGCAACGGCGTCCGCGGACATCCGGCGTCCGCTCTTTTTTTCAAAGTGGACGGACAGTGTGGAGGCCATGGAGTCGAAATCCCGCGAGGCGGCGCCGATAAAATCCTGCACGCTGCCGTGGTACTCCGGTATCGGGGGCCGCACGGGAGCGCATGAATAAACCGCCAGCGCCAGAAGGCTAAGCAAAGAGAGCTTCAATGGCTTCATCTATGTTCCGGACCCCTGTGATCCTCAGGCCGCACGACTTGTCTTTCAGTTTGGCGCAGTTTCCCCAGGGTATTACCGCGTTTTTAAGGCCGATCTTGGAGGCCTCCCTCACCCTGGCCTCAGCATGGTTTACCGATCTTACTTCCCCCGAAAGGCCGGTCTCCCCGAAAATGAAGGTGTCGGAGGGCACCGGTTTTTCCCTCAGGGAGGAGACCACAGCCGCCGCTATTGCCAGGTCAGCCGCGGGCTCTTCCAGCTTCAGGCCTCCAACGACGTTCAAAAAAACGTCTGTTGCGGCAAGGTGGACGCCTGCCACCTTCTCAAGCACGGCAAGGATAAGGTTCACCCGCTGGGAGTCAAGCCCCAGGGAGGACCTTCTTGAGACCGAAAAGGTGACGGGCGTGACAAGCGCCTGCAGCTCCACAAGGAGGGGCCTTGTGCCTTCCATGCAGGCGGCCACCACCGAGCCGGAGACATTAAGCGGCCGTTCGGACAGAAAAAGTTCTGATGGGTTCGCTATCTCGTTGAGCCCGGAGTCGGTCATCTCGAACACCCCGATCTCATTGGTTGAGCCGAAGCGGTTCTTTACCGCCCTCAGCACCCGGAAGGAATGCCCCCTCTGCCCCTCGAAATAGAGCACCGTGTCCACGATATGCTCCAGGACCCGCGGGCCGGCTATCGTCCCCTCCTTTGTCACATGCCCCACTATGAACACCGGCGTGCCGGTGCTCTTTGCAAATCTCATCAGCTTGGCCGCGCTCTCCCTCACCTGGCCTACGGAGCCTGGCGCGCTGCCCAGCTCCTCCGTGAAGACGGTCTGTATGGAGTCTATGACCAGGGCAAGCGGGTTGGACCTCTTTGCCTCCATGAGGACGTGCTCAAGGGATATCTCGGGCAGCACCATTATAGAATCCTGATAGATGCCCAGGCGGTCGGCGCGCGTCTTTATCTGGAACGAGGACTCTTCGGCCGAGACGTAGAGAGTCATGCCGGGCATCTTTGAGGCCGCCTGCAAAAGAATGGTGGATTTGCCGATACCGGGGTCCCCGCCCACGAGGACCACCGAGCCCGCCACCAGCCCTCCCCCGAGCACCCTGTCAAATTCCGGTATCCCTGTTGAGGTGCGCCCGCCGTCCATCCCCTGCACCTGGGAGAGCGGCTCCGGCGCGGAAAAGACGCTGGAGGCCCTTTTCGATAAGGCCGGTTTCGGGGCCTCCAGCTCTTCGGCAAGCGAGTTCCATTGGCCGCAATCGGGGCACCTGCCAAGCCACTTGGGGCTTTCAAAGCCGCAGGCCTGGCACCTGTATACGCTTTTTGCTCTTTCAGATTTGGCCATAGGTAGAAACAAAACAAAATAAAATTAAATTAAAAACTCAGACGAGAACGCCCATACCTCCACCCGGATAAAAAACGCCCGCGATAGCTTCCTCCACGAACCTTTTTGCCTCCAGGCTGGCGCGCTCCACCGTCTCGCCTCTTGCAAGATGCGCGGCAAGAGCGGAGGAAAAGACACAGCCGGTCCCGTGAAAAGTCCCCGGGAGCTTCTTGCCCTCAAGCCTTATTGTAACCTTTCCGTCATGAAAAATATCGACCGCCTCATCCTCAAGGTGGCCTCCGGTCACGATGACGGCCTGGGGGCCCATCTGCCGCAGCTTTTGCGCCGCCTCTTCCATCTGCTCCAGGTTCTCAACCGGCAGTCCGGACAGGACCGAGGCCTCGTATATGTTGGGCGTGATCACCGCCGCAAGCGGGAAAAGCAGGTCTTTAAGCAGGTCCAGCCCGCCTTCCTCCAGAAGGGACGTCCCGGAGGATGAGATGGATACAGGGTCCACGACAAGATTTTGAAGGGAGTGCGCCTTTACGCTTTCCGCCACCACCCTTATGTTCTCCGCGCTAAACAGCATGCCCGTTTTCAAGGCATGCGGCGTCATGTCCGAAAGGAGAGACTCGATCTGCTGGCGCAGGAAGTCCGCCCCGACGGCCGAAAGGCCGGTCACCGCCTTCGTGTTCTGGGCGGTCAGCGCGGCGGCGGCGGAGAGCCCATGGACCCCGAGCATCTTGAAGACTTTCAAGTCCGCCTGCAGGCCGGCCCCTCCGCTTGGGTCAGAGCCCGCTATCGTCAAGGCAATGGATGTGTCCATGGCCCATTATACAAAGAAGGCCGGGCCAATACAACATGAAAAGGCGGAATTTCGTGACCGTGATCACAGAAAAGGCGGCTTGCATATGGGAAAATGATGACTGATAACTTTTTTGTTTTTTTTGTTTTTGTTGTTTTTGTTTTGTCCCCGATGCATAAGCCGGCAGCAACCGGGAAAAACCGGAAGATCAAAAATTCCGTCCATTCTTATGACGTCCAAATTGAGCGGGAAAAATAAAAAGAGAGTTCTGGAAAAACCGGGGTGCATGATGGCGGCGGCCATTTTGTCAGCCATGCTCATTTTTTCCGCCGCGAAAGAGTCCATGGGCGCCCTGAGGCCTTACCATCCCCCTCCGGATTATGTGCCGTCAAGCTGGATATTGCAGCCGCCGGAGCGGCTTGTGGCCGCCAGGAACCCCCATCTTGATTTCGACGGGGAGGTTTTTGGCGCGGACATAAAAACCCCGCTTGAAGCGCAGGCGGATACCGGCTCACCCCCGGCAGCAAGTTCATACGGCAACGCCGCCTCCGCGGTCCTTTCAGAGGACAAAGGGCCTGAACAGGAGGGTCCCGCGTGGACCGGAGGGCAGATGATCGACAGGGGGTCCTTATGGATGGAGAAGGCGCAGGGCTTTTCCACCGGACTGCCTGCGGATTACGATGACCGGCGGGGCGCTCCAGGCCTGGCGGGGCCGGACAGCGGAAGCGGGGCAAGCCAGAAGACGTGGAGGCTGTCAGATGAGGACACGGCCTTCTACAGTCTTTCCGGAAACTATGACTTCCCATGCGGCAGGCTGATGGACAGGGGGCTCGAGTCCTACAGCTTCAATACGCTCTGGCGGTATGAGACCACCAGGCTGTCACCCGTCGTGCTTGACGCGCAGACCACGGGCGGATATCTTCCTGGCAATATTGTGCCCCTGGGTTTCCAGTTTTCGGCGCACGCCAGCGTCAAGAAGGCCACTATTGCCGGGAACTATTCGATGAATACGGATTCCACTGGCATGGACAGCATGTCCCCGGTTGTCCACCGGTTCGGAGGCGGCCTCGGATACAGGCTGGCCCGGCAAGTGGACGTAAGCGGGGCTGTCACATATACGGTAAGCGATTTTACGCCGGACGACGGCCGGGTCTACCAGGGAGGGATCGACTGGAGGCCTTCCGTTGCCGATGCGATTGCAAGCACCGTAAGGCTCATGGACTCCGGGTACGGCAATAGCTACGAGGTTTTCACCGGATATCAGCGCAAGCTTGCGCCTTTCGAAAGTTTTTCGTTCAACTCTGACTTCAACCAGGACCTGTACCATTTCATCCATGAGCATTTTTCGATCTCTTACGCCTGGAAGTGGGGCAAGTACTTCTTTCATGCCGCATTGGGGACCACCATAGACGAGACCCCGGTGCCGGGGGAAATGCTCATCGGCAGGACATGCACGGTCGGCGTTACGAGGACCTTCGGGGTGCCGGTGGCAGGCATTTTTTAGCGCTGCTTTTGGCCCGGCGCCCATGAAGCTTGCCGCAGGGGCAATTCAGTAAAAAATTCCGTTTCCGGCTTTGATGAAGGGAAAAAGGCGTCAGCTTTTCAGGCCGCGGACGATCTGCAGGAGCCCTATGGAAGCGGCCCTTGGCCCCGTATGCTCAAACCCCTTTATGCCAAGTCTTGTGCGGATCTGCCCGGTCCTGACACCTGTTTTGAACATGCGGTCAAAATAGAACCCGGCCTGTTTTTCATGGATGTCCCTTCTCTGCGGAGCGCCGAAGGGGTTGGCGAAATAGGTGTGGACAAGTCCTTTCTCATCGGTTGTGCCCTTGGCAAGCCTGGCCCCGCTCCGGAACACCTCCAGGGCGTCTTCAGGGGAGCTGAAGAATTCGACCACCGGATGCTCTTCGTCGATCTGTTCGTAATTGTTGGCGTAAAGAAGGAGGTTTACCGGATATCCTTTGACAATATGGTTATACCTGGTTACCGGGATAATGAGCCTTGCGTTGGCCTTGTCCGGGTTCATGAAGATGGCCCTGTCTATCTCCTCATAGGCATACCCGGCCTCCAGGTCGTCAAGCCGCACGAACGCCCCCGTTTCCGTCCCGTATCCGGCGACCTTTTCCATGGGATCAAGACCAAGCGAGCCCATGTCGTCAAAGATTATCTTCAGGTCGCAGATGTCCTCCGTGTTTAGCGCGCGGAATGCCTCTATGGTTTCGGATTTGCCCGCTCCGCTGTCGCCTATGATAACTATGTTGGCCTGGTTGCCGTCCTTCAGTTTTATATGCACCATGGCGCCATGCACAGGCAGTCTTCCCCTTTTCAGCATGGAGATATTGTGAAGGGTAAGGGCCATCTTCTTGAAATAGCCGAAATAGTCCACATCTTCCGAATATTTTACAAGGCCGGTCATAATGCCGTTGTCCTTGTCATCGTAAAACAGGGTCTCGGACCTCATGCCTTGTCCCGCAAGGCCGAACGCCATTATCAGGTCCGGCTTCTGCCCCCGGATGTCTTCGTATCTTGCCGTCTCAAACAGGTTTGAAAGCGAGAGGGCAAGGGAAATGAAGTCCTGGTGGAAAAAGATGAAGGCCGTGAGCTCCCCGACCTTTGCCGGATAGCAGAACCACTCCGAGGGGTCAATGCGCAGCATATCCGGCGTAAGGCTGCCGGTCTCCTCGAAGGCGCCTTTTCTCTTGTTGGAGCGGGGGTAAAGGATTACGGGAGGGTTCACAAGGGAAAGCCTGATGAACGGCACCTGTGAAAGGTTGCCGTACAGGCCGGGGCACGTCCAGTCCACCTGCTCTATGAGCATGCTCATGTTGGCCCCGGATGGCAGCTGCCTGTAGACCCTGGGGGTGTCCCCGTTGATATTTTCGGCTATCTGTCTGTAAACATAAAGAACCAGGTTCTTGAACTCTTCGTTTGATTTTATGAACTGCGCCCCGTGAAGTCCGCTGTTGGTGGCCTCCTGCCTTTTGGGGGCCTCAAGGTACATGAAACGCTCGAAGCGGCGCCAGAAATTGTAAAGCTCCTCCACAAACTCGTTAAGTTCCTCCCTGCGGGAAAGCACCGGCCCGAAACCGCTGTTCATGGCGGTGATCTCCGCCTGGGAGTAGCTTGCAAGCAGCCTGAGAAGGTTTACCATCTGAGCGGGCAGGTCGTCCCTCTTTACCTTTGGCATGGTCTCCAGAAGAAAGGCAAAGAGCGAACTCCCCCTGGCCGCTGTCTTTTCTATAAAACGTTCCATCAGGTCCGAGAACAAAGGGCTCTTCAAGAGTTTTTCCGGCGTGTCGCAGTACACGCGGGCATAATCCATGATGACTTTGTTACGGGTGATGATATAGGGCTTTTTAACGGAGATCATCCTGCTATTATATAGTCTTTCCTTTAAAAATAGAAATAAATAAAGCACCGGACCTGATGCCCGGGGGCATGGGCAGGACGGCGTCAGATTGGCATCCGACAGCCCTTAGGGGCGGCAGTAAAGCGGACGGATGACGAATGTCTGCGTCCTGACGGCAGTTGGCCGCTTCGCCCTGAAGACACCCTTAACGGATGTTATGCATACGCCCGGAACCGCAAAAAGGGCCAGGCAGATGCAGTCATGACTAAAAGTGCATCCGCACAAAATCCGTAAGAGCTATTTTTAATTTATTTTTTCTTCCCGGCTCCGGCCGAAAGCGCCTTAAGGGCCGCCTTGTTGTCTGACGTGCTGAATAGCGCTGTGGAGGTACGGCCGGAGGACGCGGTGCCATACATGTATGAGATGTCTATGCCCGCGGCAGCCAGGGCGCTTGTGACCTTGTCCAGCTCTCCAACCTTGTTTGGTATCTCCGCGGTTATGACGTCCTCGGTCTCCACCTTGAAGCCCATCCGGGCAAGCTCCTTTTTGGCGGCGGGCGGCGCGTCCACCGACAGGTCCACATAGGCCGTGTTGTCCCACTTGTACGCGCACAAGGCGGTGATGTTCACCTTTGCCTTCGAAAGCGCCTGGGTTATCTGGGCAAGGAGCCCGGGCCTGTCCTCGGTGCTAAAGCTCAGAAGCCTTGTCTTTGCCGCATTTGCCATATCGCTGGTCCTCCTTTTTCTTAGATTTTATTCGGCAGGCCGGGAGGATGCAACTTTTGCGGCACACTCTTACCTTATGGTTGCGTATTTATCATGCGAAAGTCTTCAAAAAAAATGTTGCCAGCCTTCGGTTTGCAGGCTGATTTCCAGTACCGGCAGGAATTCACTGTCAGTGAACTCCTCCAGGCCGTCATTCCCGCCACGACGGGTATCGTTCTTCGCCTTTTACGGCAAGGAAAGATTCCGCCCGTTTTTATTTGCAACCCGAATAAATCAAGCCGGAATGACGGCTTCAAGGGAATGCAACGTTAGGGTCTATATGCCTGCTTTTCGGACGCTGTACTGGGACAGCAGGGCCGCGATCTCTTTTTCCCTGTTCATTATATAGCTGGCGATGCGTTCCTTGTCTTTGGGGTGAACGCTCAACTGGACGTTGTAGCGGTAAGCCGACGCCACTGTCCGGCGATGGACTATTTTCCCGTAGCTCAAAAAGATGCCGAACTTTTCAGGAAGAACGACGGTAAACAGCCGCACATCGTCTTCGCTGAATTCCAGGGGCGTCTCAAAGCACAGGCCGCCCAGGCTGATATCCACGATCCTGCAAACGGTCGTGGACTCGCCTTTCGGCAGCGTATAGACGAAAGCCGGTTTCATGCCGTTTGGCTCCACGCGCAGGTTCTTTCTCGTTTCCACGATCAGTGCGTCGGGCAGGGCCACCAGCAATTTGTCCGCCAAGCCAGCTCTAAGCACGGCCGAGACGATGTTGAAATTTTCATTCTGGTGTGACAGGCCTATGTTGACTCGGGTGTCTTTTCCCAGTATTTCAGGTAAAACGGCGGGCGAAAACCTGTGAAGGATTATTCCCTTGTCGTTTAAGGCCTCAATGTGGCAGAGCCCTCTGGCCGTCACGGGCTCTCCGTGCTCCGGTATCTGCATGGAAATGATGACCGGGACCCCTGCCCGGAAGACATATTCGATCACCTGTCTGATCCGCGCAGGGTCAGTTACAGGCACTTCCCTTGTGACTTCTATCTCAACGCCATCGGTCTCGTCTGCCATGAGGCCCGGGACAGACCTGGAATGGCATTCCAGTGCGTTCTTTGCGATAAAGCCTATGACCTCCCGTATTTCGGATATCTCTGTTTTTTTTATATCGAGGATCAGCGCGTTGTATCTGCCAAGCTGGTCGTCTATTATCGTCGGCTCAGGCGAGATCAATATGAAAGGCCCCAGAACACCCTTTGATTTTGCGGTCGCCAGAAATTCAATGTAATCTTCCGGCAGCTCCATGACGGCCATATCGCCGGGGAGGGCATTTTTAAGGAATTCTCTCTGGATAGCCGCAGGCGGACAGACCTCCAGCGCGAATTTCCTGCCCTGAAAAAAAGTATCGGCCAGGGGCTTTGTTGTCCATATCTTCATTTTATATTGCCTCCAACCGCCTCTGCCGTATCAAGCCGGAAAAGACCGGCATGGCCTGTTTTCTTTTCAGATCAAAAGAGCTCAGCATAGGCTTGACCTTGACCGCAGCATGTTTAAAAATACATTCACGATCTCCGGATCAAAGTGCTGTCCGGCCAGTGAACGGAGGTGCCCGATCACCAGGTCTTCGGGCCAGGCTTTTCTATACGGCCTGTCCGAGCTAAGCGCGTCCCATACGTCAACGACAGCAAATATGCGGGCCGGAAGAGGTATCTGTTTTCCTTTAAGCCCGACCGGATATCCGGTGCCGTCCCATCTCTCATGATGATAATAAGGGATGGCCAGGGCGGGCTCCAGGTACGGTATGGGCGACAGCAGGTCAAAGGCGATCTCCGGATGTCTTTTCATGACCGCCCACTCTTCGGCTGTCAGCGGGCCGGGCTTCAGAAGGATGCTGTCCGGCACGCCAAGCTTCCCGATGTCATGCAGAAGCGCGCCGCGCCTGATGTGCACGAGGTCGTCATCCCTGATTCCGAAGGCCTCGGCTATCTTCAAGGTCATCCCGGTCACCCTCCGGGAGTGGCCCTCCGTTTCGGAGTCCCTGTAGTCGAGCGCCCGTGACCACCCCTCTATGGTGGTGTCATAGGCCGTCATCAATTCGTTATGCGATCTTTGGAGCGCCTCGAACACCAGTGAATTGTCTATCGCAATGGCGCCCTGCTTCGCAAGTGAATCCAGGAATTCGAGCCACTCCTCGTCGGGGGCTAGAAGCGAGCGGTGGAAGATCTCGAGGACGCCCTTTATCTGCCCTTTTGCCACAAGCGGCACGCCGAAATATGCCCTGAACCCCTCCCTGGAGACAAGGAAGGTCTGGGGGAAATTGTGCTCCCTGCCCGTCAGGTATTCGCAGTTGGCCTCCAGGATGTCCGGGAAGATAAAATTTTTCCGCTGCAGCACTATCTGCCCGGCGCAACTGTCTCCGGGCTTCAGCTTTACGTGTTTTATCCCGTCCGTAAGGAAACCTTTGCTTGCGGCGTGCTCCAGGACCATCATGCGGGGATTGAGCAGAAGTATATCGGCCGCATCCACTTTCAGCTTCAAAAGGACCTCATCCAGAAACAGGTCCAGGATGGTCTGCAGGTCCATGCTTCCTGCTATCGCCGAATCGATCTTCCGCAGGGCCCCTATCCTTTCAAGCTGGCTTTTTATCTTTTCTTCCGCGCGTTTCCTTTCGGTAATATCCTTGGCAACGTGTATTACGCCTGTAAACTGTCCGTTTGCATCGAATCTGGGGGCAGTGGAGACTTCCAAAAACATGTTCAAACGGGGCTCGTACAGCTCCGAGACCGCCGGGCGCATGGTCCTGAGCGTTTCCATGCACGGGCATCCTTCAGGAGGACAGGACTTCCCATGATAATACTCATGGCATTTTACGGCGGCCTTGCCCTGTTCCGGCATACCCAGGACCTTTCCGGCCGCCTTGTTTGCCCGTATTATGTTGAACTCCCTGTCATGGATGGTGATCATTTCGGTCATCTGGTTGAACGTGTCTTCCCAGTCATGCCAGGACTGGAATATCTGGTCTTCCATCCGCACCCGGTCCGTTATGTCCTCAAGGAGCGCGATCATCCCCGTTATGCCGTTTTCGTCTCTGACCGGCGATACGGCAAGGCTAAGGTCGACGTGAGAGCCGTCTTTTTTTCTCCTTTTGACCCTGATGCCGGTTATGCTCTTCCCGCTCCTGATCAAGCCAAGGTGTTCTTCGAATTCTTCCCGTTTGTCTTCAGGAACGGTAGGGTTCACCAGCCCGGCCGCTTCAGCCTCTTTCCAGCCGAAAATGCGCTCGGCGGCAGGGTTCCATGTGGTGACCACGCCGTCAAGCGTAAGGCCCATGATGGCAAGGGGCGACGCATCCACCAGCGACCTCAGCGTCCCGTCGGTCTTGTGGAACGCCATTTCGAATTTTCTGCGCATGGTGAGGTCCCTCACCACCTCGATGCCCGCAGTGATCCTTCCGCCGGCGTCTTTGACGGGCGAGGCCGTGATCTCCAGATATCTCAGACCGTTGCCTGTCCCAATCTCCCTTAGCGCCCGGTGGACCTTGCCGTCCTCAAAGGCCATCTTCAACTGGCAGTTGCCGCATACTCCGCCTCTATTTTCGTATGCCTCATAACAGTATTTGCCCTTTTGCACACCGGCCATGTCAACGGCCGCATTGTTCTGGTAAATTATCCTGTAACCGGTGTCCTGTATCGAAATGGCATCGCCAATGGCCGAGAGTATGGCCTCGGACTTCCCCAGGTCCTCTGTCAAGGCCTTATTCGTTTCAACCTGTTCAGCCGTGTGGCTGGACGGATTGAAAACGAGCAGCATATATACGGCTACGAAAGAGATGGCGCTAAGGGCAAGGATATCAACCGGCAAAAGGGAGGACGCTGCGACCGCGGCATCCACCCCGAGCGCATGCAGGGCCAGTATGGCCAGTAACCAGGCAGCGGCGAGAACAGGCAGGAGTTTAAGGCCCGCTACCAGGAGACTGTCCGTGCCCAACTTCCGCTTCAGTAAGGAGCTGAAACCTTTATAGTCAAGAGAAATAGCCATGCCAGGCTGAAAGCCGAAAGCCTCTTTTTGTGAATAAGTACATCATTATTAAACCTTTAATATATTAAATTCTTTTTTTATTTATATCAATATTTTTTATGAATGAGCCGGAAGATATTTATAATTTGAGACGCTTCGTCAAAGCGCAGGACGGGGTCTATCCGGAAGTCCTTGCCGAACTTCGGGCCGGGCAAAAGCGCAGCCACTGGATGTGGTTCATATTTCCGCAGATAAGGGGCCTTGGCCAAAGCGACATGGCCAGGCGGTTTGCCATTTCGGGGCGGCCGGAGGCGGAGGCTTATCTGGGCCATGACGTCCTGGGGGCGAGGCTGATGCAATGCACCAGAATTGTCGCAGGCCTGGCCGGACGGAACGCGCAGCAGATATTCGGCTATCCGGATGACCTCAAGTTCCGCTCTTCGATGACGTTGTTCATGTGTGCCACCAGGGGAAACCGTATATTCAGGGACGCGCTTGAAAAATATTTTGGCGGGAAGCCCGACGTGCTGACCCTGGAGATCCTGAGGCGGGAGGATGAAAAATGAGGATGCCGGTGTCAGTCTTAGGAATCAGAGCCGAAATATGACCGCGAGGAAACAAGCACCTGAATTCTGGACTGAACGGTTGTTGCCGATGATGCCGAATGTGTATTTTTCACTCATTTCGGCAAGGAGCTGAAAATACTAAGCTTGCTTTCCTTGGCCATGGATGCATATTCATAGAACTGTTGGATATTGGGATATAAATATCTCTGTATGAGGGCCGGATCGGCCGTGGTGTAGTGCGCCAGGATCTCATTTGCAATAATGACCTGGTTTTTATGGTATTGTCCCATCACGGACCCTGTCATAAATGACGCGATCATTTGAAAAAAAAGCAGCATGACAACCGCTGTTTTCATATATGATCGCAGAGTATGCTTCGCCGGTCTGCCGGCTGAAAGATGAAGGTAAATGCCCACAAGCAGAACGAGGCCATACGTGGTATATCTGGAGCTTGAAGCCTGCATCACGCCAAATCCTGACCGGCCGACAACCAGTTCGAATTCAAATAACAGTCCAAACAATATCAGAGTGACCGGCAACGGATGGCTTCCGTATTTTCTGTCTTTAAGAAAGGTCCATATGGAATATGCAGCCAGCAAGATTATGCACACTCCAAAAAATTCATCGACATAGAGACTGAGATAGAGACTGGAACTCAGCATTGGCATCCAGAAAATATTGCCGGTCGACGCCAGCAAATATTCTATGGACATGCCTGGATGGGCAAGGAAAAAATAAAAAGGCTTGCCGCTCATGATATGAAACCGGTGAGAAGGCGAAAAATCCATGCATTACGGCAGATAAGCCTTGCAGGGCAGTTGATTTCCGGAAACAATATCCGGATATAGATTTTGGCAGGTCGGCGCCAGTGGCGGCCATTTACCGGCAAAACCATAAAGCGATCTGGGATTCAACGGTGCGCGCTCTTTCGGAAATGCATGAAGGCATTTATATGGCGGATAAAGATGCCGGGCTCATTAGAACGGTTAAAAAAAGGTTAAATGACGTTTCATTAACGGGCGGAGGGCAGGGTAGCGCAAACTTTTATTATGAGCTGGATGTTTCAGTTGAAAAAGTAAATGAAGGGGTCCAGGTGAGGACGATTGTCCGTTTTTGGCAGGAAAAATTTTTTATTTTAGAGAGAAAGAAACTGCCGAAAGGGGCCAATATGATTCGTCTTATTTTTTATCGGGACCTTGGCAGGAGGATACAGCCGTCATTTGTAAGATTGGCCAATAATCCTTCGCAGGAAATCATCTATGTGAAATATGCAGCAATGGTTTACAGTCCCGTACATGGCGGACATAAAGGCCAAAGGTCCTGGAAAAAGGCCCGTTCGATAAAAAAACACAAAATTGCCGGGGCAATAGTGCCAGTAACCAGAATAAAGCAACAATACGTGAAAGTTGATGTCATGTTGTCGCCTTCCGCGCGAAGCCTGTTGATAGCAACTTTAAAAGGCGAGGCCGAGGTCAGAATTTTAGGTAAAAAACATGAATGGGTCAAAATAAAATTCAGAGGCGCAAATGGCAAATGGAAAAAAGGCTGGATCCTGGCCCGATTCATTGAAAAAGAAGCTCTTCAGGGGTTCGTATGGCATGGAAACTTGAGATGAAAAGGAGCCGATTTTCCCCGGCGCCCGATTTTGTCCAGTAAAAGGCGAGGAAGGATTTCCGTTCGTTGCGGGAATGACGGCAAAAAATCCTGAACCAAATGTAAAGAAGCGTTGGAGACGCACTACATTAGCGCCATTTGATGCCCGCCCCATTTTTGTCTTTATTACGAATAAAGAGGGGGGGCCCGGACATGACATAAAAAGACTCATGCCTGTAAATTTTATTATGAGCCCTTAATACTGAGTGGGCATGTTTATGCGCTAAAGTGGATTTCCTTGCAGCCCAGTTTCCGGGAAACACGGCATAACCCCAGGAGCCGCCGATATAAGGCTTTATCTCCGTTTGACAAATCCTTGCATACTCCGCGAATAAGGGCATCCGGAATTTTTCTGTCGAGCACGATATCCCCTGAAACCCCTACCTTCACATACGCTTTACTCATGACCCGATACCTCCATATATGTATTAAAACCAATCACTTTTGCAGGTAAGGGCCTTTTTTTTCGTAAAAAATTCACGAATAAAAAAGCCCGCCTTCGAAAAGGCGGGCTTTTTGCGAATAAAAACACTTCAGCCACTTCGACGGCCCCTCGATCCCGCCTGGGCGGGACAGGTAGCTTTGCGTCGCCCGGTTACCCGGGGTTTGCCTTTTCGATGGCTTTGCAATTTTTTTTAAAAAAAATCGCAAACCTTAGTCAATTATCCACCCTGCAGTTGATAATGTCAGTGACTGTAGGCACAAAATCCGTTGCGGAGAAATGCGGAAATACACTCCAGGGAAGCCGGAACATTCCCGGCCTGTTTTTTTGGGGGGGGGCTGAAATCCGGAAAATCTTTCGCGGGTTATTGGGCCCCGGCTGGGCAGCCTGTTTTAGAGCTCCGGCCTGAGTTCGTTTCCCTGGGCCTTTTTCGCGGCCAGCTTGTTGAGCGCGTTCACATATGCCTTTGCCGCGGCCACTATGATGTCCGTGTCCGCGCCCTGGCCCCGTACGCTCTTTCCGTCCTCCTCCAGGGTCACGAAGACCTCCCCGATGGCGTCCATGCCGCCGGTGATGCTCTTCACCTCGAACTTCTGGAGCGTGCTTTTGGTCCTGGTGAGCGCCGCGATGGCTTTGTAAGTGGCGTCCACAGGCCCGTCGCCGGCAGATGTGTGCTCCGCCTCGCTTCCGCTGATCTTAAGCCTGAGCCTTGCCGTTGGCTTCTCCGATGTACCGCTTGAGATATGGAGCTCAACGACCGAATATATCTCAGGGGTCCTTGAAAGCTCCGTCTCCGAGACCAGCACCTCCAGGTCCTCATCGTAGATGTCTTTTTTCTGGTCCGCCAGCCGCTTGAACCTCTGGAAGGCGCTCTCCAGTTCGTCTTCAGGCATGGAATACCCAAGCTCCTGCAGCCTTGTCCTGAAGGCATGCCTTCCCGAGTGCTTGCCCAGCACAAGCCTTGTGCTCCCAAGCCCCACGCTCTCCGGGCGCATGATCTCATAGGTGGCCTTTTCCTTGAGCAGGCCGTCCTGGTGTATGCCGGACTCATGGGCAAAGGCGTTGGCCCCGACGATGGCCTTGTTCGGCTGCACGGAGATGCCGGTTATCTTGGTTATAAGCCTGCTTGAGCGCATGATCTCCTCAGAGCGCACATTCGTGTCCGCCTGGAAGAAGTCCCTGCGGGTCCTGAGCGCCATCACGATCTCCTCCAGGGAGCAGTTGCCGGCGCGCTCGCCTATCCCGTTTATCGTGCACTCCACCTGCCCGGCCCCGGCGGAGACGGCGGCAAGGCTGTTTGCCGCCGCAAGCCCAAGGTCATTGTGGCAGTGGACGGATATGACGGTGTCTTTGATGTTGGGCACGTTTTCCATCAGGTATTTTATGATCTCGAAAAACTCGGCGGGCACGGTATAGCCAACGGTGTCCGGGATGTTCACGGTGGAGGCCCCGGCCGCTATGACCGCGCTTACGACCTCCGCCAGGTAATGAAGGTCCGTGCGCGTTGCGTCCATGGGGGAAAACTCCACGTCGCTCACCAGGCTCTTTGCAAGCTGCACCATCTGGACGGACCTTTTCAGGGCCTCCTCCCGGCTTATCCTGAACTGGTGCTTGAGATGGATGTCGGAGGTCGAGTGGAAGGTGTGTATCCTCCTTCTGGACTCCTCCATATCGCGCAACGCCTCCCAGGCCCTTTTTATGTCCGCTTCCCTGGCCCTGGCCAGGCTGGCTATCACCGGGCCCTCTACCTCGCCGCCGATTCTCTTTATGGACTCAAAATCCCCCTCGCTGCTTATGGCAAAGCCTGCCTCTATCACATCCACACCCAGGCGGGCAAGCTGGCGCGCCACCTGCACCTTCTCCTCAACGTTCATGCTTGCCCCGGGGGACTGCTCTCCGTCCCTCAGTGTCGTGTCGAAAATCCTAATGCGCCTCATTTGATCTGTACCTCTTTCTTCTCGTGGCAAAAAGATACGCGTTTTCTATAAGCCCCGCGACCAGGTAGACCATGGCGCAGATGAAAAGCGCGACCTCCGGGTGCATTGCGACCACCACCACTACGGTCACCGCCAGCACCAGGAACCAGAACGGTTTCCTCTTGCTGAAATTTATCTCCTTCATCCCGTGGAACCTGAGAGTGCTGACCATCAAAAGCGAAACGACGAAGGTAAGCAGCAGAACCAGGTAGCTGCCCGCGAGGTCTATGCCCATTTTGCTTGCGAAGATGACGAGGGTCGTAAGGATGACCGCTCCCGCCGGTATCGGTACCCCGGTGAAGGACTTGCGCTCCGCGGTCACCATCTGGACATTGTACCTGGCAAGCCGCATCGCCCCGCAGGCCACGTAAAGGAAGGCCGCCATCAGGCCGACCCGCCCAAAAGGGCTTATGGAGGACCGGTAGATTATGACCCCGGGGGCCACCCCGAAGGCCACGAGGTCCGAAAGGGAATCAAGCTCTATGCCAAACCGCGAGGCGCTGCCCGTGAGCCTGGCCACAAAGCCGTCAAGCCCGTCAAAGATCATCGCCGCAAGGACCGCCCAGGAGGCCAGGATGAAATCCCCCCGGAGGGCGGCAAGAATGGCATAAAACCCCCCGAACATGCCGGTAAGCGTGAGGGCATTGGGAAGTATGTAGATGCCCTTTTTCATCCGGGGAAGCCCCAAGCCCTTATATTAAACACCATATCAAACCCGGCTGCCCCTCGCGGGGGCAGCCCGCCTTTCATCTGGCCTTTCTGGCCAGGATCGTCTCCCCGGCCCTTACCTTGTCTCCGTTTGCCACAAGCAGGGTAACATCAGGGGGCAGGTATACATCCACCCTTGAGCTGAACTTTATGATGCCGAACCGCTCGCCCCTCTTAAGCACATCGCCCGGTTTTTTCCGGCATACCGCCTTCTGCGCTATGGAGCCCGCCACCTGTCTTACAAGGATGTTCCCGCCTCCCGCCTCCTCCATGACTATGGAGATGTGCTCGTTTTTGTGGAAGGCGTGGTCGCTCCAGGCGGACTTGAACGAGCCCTTGTTGTACTTTACAAGCCTGACCGTGCAGTCGCACGGCGCCCTGTTCACGTGCACGTTCAGTGGAGACATGAATATGCTTACGAGCATCGAGTCCTTGTTAAGGTATTTGTCCTCGTACAGGTTTTCGGACACTATGATCTTGCCGTCTGCGGGGCAGATGTAGCCCTCCTCATCGGGAGTGCGCCTTTCCGGGTCCCGGAAGAAATAGAACATGAAGGCAAGAAGCAGGCCCGGGAGAACAGCCGGCCAGCCCCAGGCCGCCCATACCAGAGCCGTGAGCGCGCCGAAAAAGGCAAAATATGGATATCCTTCGGGAGCGAATCCCATCACGCCTTGGATCTGTCAACGAGCTTTTTCTTTTTCATCCAGGGCATCATCCCGCGCAGCCTCTTGCCCACTTCCTCTATCGGGTGCTCCTCGCCGCGCCTGGTGAGAGCATTGAACACTGGCTTGTTCACGCTGCACTCAAGGAGCCACTCCCTTGCGAACTCCCCGGACTGTATCTCGTCCAGTATCTGTCTCATCTCGTCCTTGGTGTCCTCGGTAACTATCCTGGGCCCCCTGGTGAGGTCTCCGTACTGGGCGGTGTTGCTTATAGAATAGCGCATGTTGCTTATTCCGCCCTCGTATATGAGGTCAACTATCAGCTTCACTTCATGCAGGCATTCGAAATAGGCCATCTCCGGGCTGTATCCGGCCTCCACCAGCGTCTCGAACCCGGCCTGTATCAGGGATGTGAGGCCGCCGCAAAGGACCACCTGCTCCCCGAAAAGGTCCGTCTCGGTCTCCTCCCTGAAGGTGGTCTCAAGTATCCCGGCCCTTCCGCCCCCTATGGCCGAGGCGTACGCAAGGGCGACTTTCTTTGTGTCGCCTGAAGGGTCCTGGTGCACCGCTATGAGGCAGGGCACGCCGCTGCCCTTTTCATATTCGGAGCGCACGAGGTGGCCTGGCCCCTTGGGGGCGGCCATGAAGACGTTTATGCCGGCCTCGGGCACTATCTGGCCGAAATGGATATTGAAGCCGTGCGCAAAGGCAATATAAGCGCCTTTTTTCAGGTTGGGCGCGATCTCCGCGTTATAGGTTTTGGCCATTGTCTCGTCGGGCAGGAGCATCATTACCACGTCGGCCCCCTTTGCCGCATCCGCCGGGGTCTTGACGGTGAAGCCGGCTTTTTTCGCCTTTTCCCAGCTTGCCCCCTGCCTTACACCTATGGTTACGTTCATGCCGCTTTCCCTCATGTTGTTGGCGTGGGCGTGCCCCTGGCTGCCGTAGCCTATGACAGCTATCTTTTTCTTTTTTAAGATATCAAGCTTCACGTCCTTCTCGTAGTAGACAGTAACCATGGTTTTCTCCGGCTCCTCCTTTTGTGAATTGAACTATTATATTACAAAATTTCTTGATTTTTCATTTCATTTGGACTCTCAT
>JAKAMR010000118.1 GCA_021812785.1 Nitrospirota bacterium | reverse complement strand
AATACTAAAACAGTTTCAACTGCGCCCTCTCTGCCTCTATGCGCTTGTTCGCTATATCTACATACTTCGGCTCCAACTCGCACCCGAACCACTTGCGGCCCAAACGCTCACACGCTACGGCGGTAGTGCCGGAACCCATGAAGGGGTCAAAGACTACATCTCCCCCCCCCGTATTGTTGTCTATAAGCATTTCAAACAACGGGACGGGCTTTTGCGTAGGGTGAACCATATCTGTAGGAGCCGTTCTTTTAAAATCAATAACGTCTGGTTGCCGTGTCTTAAAAGAATGTTGCTCCATCGGATAGAATAAACACCCCTCCCACATGCGCCCATACTCGTGGTTTAAATCGCCTGCAGACCAGTTATTTTTAGCCCAAACGATGAAAGATTTAGGTTTTTCCACTTCGCCTAGATTATCCCATCTGCAAAAAGAAAGCACCCCCTTGCGGGATATGCGCTTAAATTCAGGTATCAGGTGGGCGGGGTATTTCTCATCCCCTATTATTGGGGAGAAGGGATTTCCGTTCTTGTAGTAGTTTGATTGGTAACTCATCCCATACGGCGGGTCAGTAAGCACCAAGTCCACGCACTTATCAGGCAGGCCGCGCATGAATTCAAGGCAGTCGCAGTTGTGAACTTTTCCGAGCAGATGGTTGATATTTTCCATGATTTATTAACCGCGCGATGCGCCGGCCGGGCCGATCCCAGCCGGCGCGCGCGTCCTTTACTTCAGTTCTTCTACCCCCTTGATGGTGTTGATGTTATCGCCCTCGGTGACGTAGGACACCATGACGCGCTTGCCCTTCAGGTCGTTCAGCAGTTCGGCCAGCATCATGTCGATGCACATGAACACGCGGTCATCGATGAACACGCGGCACGTGTTCGGGATCGACTTCACGCGGGTAACGTTGGACACCAGACCGCTGTACTTCTGGATGCCGCCGGCGGCTTCGGCCTGCTCCCTGTCCTTCAGTTCCTTGCGCTTGGCCTCGGTGCGGGCTTTCAGTTCTTCGGCGCTGGCTTCGGGCTGGGCGGCCTGCTGTTCCGCAGGCTTGCCGGTTTCCTGCGCCGCGGGGGCCGGCTGGGCGGGCTTTGCCGCGGCGGCCGCGGGCTTGCCCTTGTCGTCCACGATCTCCGCGTCTGTGGCCTCGGCGCGCTTGAAGCCGCCGGCCTGCGCGGGCTGGGCCGGCTTGCCGGGGGTGATGTCGCGGACTTCGCCGATCATGCTGTCGGGCAGTTCGTCGCTGGTGTACGGCATGCCGCCGAATTCGTCCGGGAAGGCCAGCCTGAAACCCTGCGCGGTCACGACCTTCTTGATCATGGTCTTCGGCTTGCCGCCCCACATGGCGTTCGGCGTGCCGTCGCTCTTGGTCTGCACGTACTCGCTGTAGTCCACTTCGTGTTCGAAGGGAACTTTCCAGCCCTTCTTATGGATGGTGATGATGCCCTTCAGCGTGCCGTCCTTGACCGATCCTTCGGTGCGCGCGTGCCAGCCTTCTAGCGTGCCGATGCGCTCGGCGCGCTTCAGATAGACTTCGTAGCCCGTGATGATGGACAGCACGGGTTCCTTCTGCTGGGTGTTCGGGTTCCACTTCTGGTAGACGCTGGCGTGTATCTCGCGCTTGAAGGGGTTCAGGTTGAAAGCGATGGCCACTTCCAGAAACTGATCCTTCTGCGCCGGGGTCAGGTGCGTGCCCAGCCCCATCGCGTCGAAATACTTCTTCACCAGTTCTTTGTCCACCTTCTGATGTTCGCCCGTGGTAGCGGGCAGGTTCTTTTCGTTCATTTTGTATTCTCCCTTTTGTAGTATCACTGCACTAAAAGTATACCATACTAATACCGGGGGTTGTCAAGGGCCTTCAGCCAGAATGCTTCTTGTACATATCTATGATTCCCGGATGCGCCTTTTCTATTTCGACATCACCGACGGCCACAATTTTATTCTTCCCTTCGGAACCACAGAAAAAACACACACCGGCCGAATCCATATTTTTCTTCACTGATTCCCAGTTACCGCGGGTTCCCGGACATGAATTTTCTTCTATGACGAACAGCGCATCGTCCATAGTAAAATCATCTGGAACTTCTGTCAGATAATTGAATGTCGCTTGAACAAGAATTTTTTTCATATTATCCCCGATGCTCCTGAACTTCTAGCCCTGACGCGTTGGCCAGCGCTTCCGCGCAGGCGCGCGCCGCCAGCGGCCGCGACGTGGGGAAGGTCGCGCATAGGTGATAGTCCGCGGCTTTGAAGTCGGAGTAGATCACCAGCAGTTCCAGTTTCGTATACGCGACCACGATCTTCGGCTTCACGGTGTTGATCACGTTCACCGGGGAATGCCCGGTCATGGTGATGGTGGTGTACTGGTACGCCGGCTCCATGTACTGGATCACTTCGTCGCGGGTGCTGGGGTAAGGCCGGCTGTCAGTTAAGAACGCCCCGATGATCACCAGCCCGCACAGAATCAAAGCCGCTATCAGACAGATCGTCATATATTCTCCCACAGTTTACCGTACAGGATCGGCCCGCACTTGTTGCAGATGCCGTGCGACTTCTCGATCCACTGGCGTGTCGGATACTGGGCGGCCCCCCAGCGCACGCCAGTGATGCGCTTGCAGTGCGCGCAGACCTTCAGCGTGGGGAACCATCCGCGGGACGACAGCCAGCGTTTCAGCGTGTGCATCAGGCCGCCTTCGCTTTGGCGTTGGTCAAGGCGCGCAATATTTCTATCATCACGCCACACCGAAGTTCTTTTCTGGCGGGGTCGCGCGCTACATATTCAAGCGCCGACACCAGTTCCGCGTTGACGGCTTCTAGCCGTTCGATGCGCGCGGCCATTTCGGGGGCCGACGCTATCAGCCGCGCGTTGGCTTCCCCGTGTACTTCGGCGACGCTTCGCCTTACAGAAGGAAGGGCGAACGGCAAGGCCCGGTTTCTTTCCGAACCATCTATTGACCATTCGTCAGGATATCCGGTCTTTTTGCAGACTGACAGCGGCGTGGCTTTCCACGGCCCCGCGGTGTGCTTTGCGTTCTCGGTGTTCATTTTCCCCCCTTGGTGATGGTGGCGCGGATGATTTTAGACTGCGCCGATAAGAAGTTGACCAGCGTCATAAACGTGGACAGACTACCGGGGGCCAGATGCTTTTTGATACCAGCGTCTATATCTTCCAGCGCGGCCAGCAGTTCCACGTTCTTGGCCTGCGTGACCGCTAGTTCGTCCCGCAGGCAAGCGGACACGCTTTTCTGGTTCTGTATATCAGCGTGAAGTTCGAAGACTTCATCTTTCAGCGCCGCCGTAGTCTTCGCGCATTCCGGGCAGGCGCGTGTGCCGGCAGGAACTTCGCACATGCAGGACACGCAGTGCGCCACCGCAGGGGCGGCCGGCGCAGGCGCGGGGGCCTGATTGGCCTTCGCCAGCGCGGACGTGCATTCCTTGCAGTTGCAGGGGAAAGTGTTACCCAGCGCCATCAGGCAGGCTTCCTGCGTGTCTTCGTGAACCAGATGGCCGCCGCTGTTGGGGAAGTCAAGACAGCGGCCCCAGTTCAGGTATACCCAGATACCGTCCGAATCCTTGTCAACGGACTGCACTTTCTTTTCTGCCAGCATCTTCATTAACTTTTTCATACGTTCGGTTCTCCCTTTGCCCGGCTTGTGCGCGCCGGGCGGCGCTTGAAATTTATCTGACGCAGTACAGGGACGAATGCCCGGTGAACTGTTTCTTGTCGCCTTTGTTCATTCCGCGGAATTCTTTCCCGTGAAGTTTTTCGGCCCATTCCCCATTAAACACGCCGCCCACTATCTTCTGGGGTTCCGCGTTTACGAAGAATCCCATCACCGCGCCGGTGTCGTCGTTTAGTTGCATGAACACTTTTATTTTTTCCATTTTAGTATCTCCCTGTTCTTCTGTCGTACTTCTATACTAAAATTATACCATACTATCCGCAAAAGTCAAGGCCCAATTATGGCCTATGCACTTTTTTCAATGTGACTTTGTATACACTCGCCGCTGGGGTTATGAAATGGGAATCAGCGCGCGCAGGGATTCCAGAAATTGGGCGACGCTTTCAGGCGTGGCTTCGAATTCGTAGGGCGTGTTCTTGGTGGTGGTGAAGACGCGCGCCGCCACGTGCGGGCGCTGTCCTTCTTCCTGCGTGACTTCGATGCCTATGTGGATCAGCGCGACGGTGCGTTCGCTCATAGCGGCCGCATCCACGCGGCCTTCACGGCCGGCCGCGGCTTGTCGCCGGTGTACACGGAACAGCCGTCCACGATATTGTTGATGCACATCACCAGCACCTTGCCCGCGGGCTGGGACAGGTACATGGTGGCCTGCCCTATGGTCAGCGCCACGCGGCCGCCGGTGATCGATACGCGGAAATTAAAGGTCATAGATGAAATACGTGGGCGGCGTGGCGAAGGCGTAGTTCGCGCCCATCACGCCCACGGTCTTGCCCACGTTGGACACATAGGGGCATTCCGCGCCCCAGTGCCCGGACAGCACCATGCCCTTGCTGGGATAGACCGGCGCTATATGCCCATGCCCGGATGGGTTAGCCTGCGCGGCAAAGACCAGCCGGCCAGCGTTCGCGGCCCTGAAGGCTTCCCCGTGGTCTTCCGTGCGTTTGAAGCCCGATCCTGCCGCGGAGAGCGCAGAATACATTTCGTTGGCCAGCATGATTCTTTTTTTCTGGGTTTCATAGAATAGGTCAAGGCCCAGAGCCGTAGCCACCCGGTACGCGTTGGAATTGCAGTGCGTGTCACCCGGCTGTGGCTGGTTGGGCCGAAGATCGGGCATGACGCGCACCTGATCACAGGCCGCGCGTATCTGGTCAGGTGTCCATGTCATAAAAGGGCCGGCGCTGATGGTGTGGGGGCATCAGCGGCCGGCGGGTTATATCTGGGCTTCAGGGCCTTCAGTTTGCCTATGGCTTCTTCGATGATGGATTCCTGTGGCGCGGTCACGCCGGCATCCACGGAAGCCTTCATGGTGGCCCACAGCGCATCTATGGTGTCCGCGATGAAGGTCTGAAGGGCAGGCGACATCTTGGCGAAGAACGTCATCACGTAGGCTTTCTTCTGCGCGCCGGGGGCCGTGGGCATCTTGCGGTTGGCCACGTCCATCAGGCACAGGATCGCCAGATTCAGGCGGCCGTCAATGGCGGTGTCGCCGGTGGTCAAGTTCTCCACGGTGGCGATGTTCTTGCCGATGAAGGAAGCCAGCATGGTGCTGACCTTCCCGCGTATGGTCTTCGACAGGAAAGGCAGTACCACGGCCGCGCCCAGCGCGCCCAGTGCCTTGCCCAGTCCGATTTTAGCCAGCAGTCCCGTGATTATGGTCATGTTTTTTTCCGTCCTTTTTCTTCAGGGTTCCCGATATTTCCTTCAGGGTGTTTATTCTCAACGCCACCAGTTTCAGCAGTAGCCGGTTTATGTGGGTTTGAATTCTCTTTTCCAGATTCGACATCACTACACCCCGTCCATCTGAACTTAAAAGATAGACTGATTCCCCGCGCCAGCCACGCCCTGATGATGTTCACTGCCTACTTGATAGCAATTTTCTGCGCGGCTTTCAAGTCCGCTGTCTGCACGTACACG
>JAKAMR010000117.1 GCA_021812785.1 Nitrospirota bacterium | reverse complement strand
AAAATCATAGACCTTGTCAGCAAGATACGCCGCCGCTGCAAAGCCCTTCTGGCCTGGGGTATACTCTATCATGGTGCACTCTTCGCAGTGCCTCTCGCCAAAATTGTCCATCCAGTGCGTCTCGAGCCTGAAATACGGGGAGCTAAGTCCTGCATCTCCTGTCTTTACCTTTGGCTCGGTATGGAGGTCCACCGGGAAAGGCATGCTGGCGGCCACGGCAACCTGCTCCTGCGGCGCGATCGGGCTTCCGCTCACGAGCGTGCTTGCCAAGATTATGCTCGAAACGACCGCGGCTATAGCTATCAGGAGAAAAACTGGAGGCGCCCTCAAGCCTACCATATTCTTGGGTTCGCCGCGAAAGATAAAAGAATTAGCCTAGATCAAATAACTAGGAATGAAGTTTGTTCCCATTAATGTCAAAGATATGATTGATAAATGCCATGTGGGCAGGTTATAGAGTCAAACATACTTTTATAATTATGACGGCTATCGCTCGCTGTCCACCTCATGACCGCGAAAATCTCGCGACGTGATTTTTTAAAGATTGTCGGCGCAGCTGGGGCAGGACTGGCGCTAGGAAGTTTAGGCTTTACGACGTTTCTAAAGGACGGCAAGTCCGCAAACCGCGCGTCAGCGCAGGCTTATGGCTCGTGGCAGCTGGGAGGGCAGACGCATGCAACGGCGATACACGCGGCTTCGCTTTACAACGGCAAAATACTCTATGTTGCAGGGTCGGGGTTCTATTCGCAGAACGAGCTCGGGCCATTCCAGCAGGGAAGGTATGATCCAGTTACCGATACTGCAGAGCCACTGCCGGACATAACAGAGGACGCTTTTTGTTGCAGCCACAGCCCGCTTCCGGACGGCAACATTCTGCTGACCGGAGGCACGCTCACGTACAACAACAGGTCCGCAAACGGCAAGTGGCTGGGCCTCAATGCCGCGTGGATCTATGACGTCCCTTCAAACAACCTGAGGCGCATCGCGTCGATGAGCCATGGCAGGTGGTACCCAACGCAGGTGCCTCTTCCTGACGGCAAGGTGCTCGTCGTGGGAGGGTACGACGAATACGGCGTCTACAACAGGCTGGCAGAGTTGTTTGATCCCGCCACCGAGACGTGGAGCATTGCATATGATCCCAATTCGCCTACCACCTACTGCGTAGGCGAAGGCGAGGACCCCGCAATAATGCCCGGGGCGGGCCAGCCCTGCTACGGGCCCGGCGTCGCACCAAACGTTTTGCTCTATCCTCGCATGCACCTCATGCCCAACGGCCTCGTCGCCGTCTGCGGGCCGTCAAAGACGCTGAGGACGTTCAACCCCGCGACCAAGGTGTGGAGTTTTGCCGGCAACATGCTGTTCGGAGCCTCAAGGGGCTACGGCACCTCTGTCCTCCTGCCGCTGCAAAACACGCCCGCCGAGACCGGCAAGATCCTGATTTTTGGCGGCACTGCCACCGACGACTCGTTTGCCACAAACACCGCGGAAATCCTGACGCCCAATGGCGCCGCGCTCCAGCCGCAATGGACCACCTCGTCAGCGTTTGGCAGAAAGCACCCAATCCCCGTCATTATGCCCGACGGCAAGATTCTGGTCATTGGCGGCACGGCTTTTCAAAACTCGGGCGCGACCAAGATCATGGAGGCCGAGCTGTTTGACCCCGTGACCGAAACGTGGACGACGCTTCCGGCGATGACCGTCCCAAGGCAGTACCACTCTTCTGCGCTCTTGCTTGCCGACGGGAGGGTCTGGGCAGCCGGGACGACGTATTCAAAATCGTCAAGGGAGCTCAGGGTGGAATATTTCGTTCCTTCTTATTATTCGGCAGTCCGGCCGACGATCTCGGGAGCGCCGCAGATGGGGCCGTACGGCGGGACCATCAATATCCCCACGCCTGACGGCCTGGATATAGACGCCGTGTCGCTTGTCACTGTGGGCACCGAGACGCATGCCTACAACTCTGACCAGCGACTGGTCTGGTTGCAGATCCAGAACAAGACCGCGACGGAGGTAATCGTCTCGGCGCCGATAAACGCCAACATTGCGCCGCCGGGCTACTACTATATCTTTATCCTAAAGCAGGAGGTCCCGTCCGTTGCTCAGGCGATCAAGATACCCGGGTTCACGCCGCCCCCGGACACGACCGTCCCGACCATCAACATCACATCCCCTGTGGCCGACGAGGTGCTGACTGGCCCGGCGCCCTCGCTCGCAGTCACGGTGACCGGGACTGCGGCGGACGTGGGAAGCGGCCTGCAGGTGGTCGAGGTGAGTGTCGACGCCGGGCCCTACTCTGCCGCAGCCGGCACCGATTCATGGTCGTTTGTCACTGCGCCGCTGGCAGAAGGGCTCCACACGATAAACGCAAGGGCAAAAGACAACGCCGGCAACGTCTCCTCAATCGCCGTGGTGAGCTTTAGCGTACACCTCACGCTTGGAGGCACGTTTGTCAACGTCTATTCGGTCGCCGGGCAGAACAGCTACGGCACTATCTTTTCCGGCGGAAGCACTGGCGCCGGCGAAAAGTTGTCGTCAACCTCTTCGCTCGTAGGGACTGCAGTAAAGAGGGTCGCTGTCATACTAAAGAAATCCGGCAGCCCCACCGGGCTCATAAACGTCCGCATAAGGAATTCAACCGGCGCGATAGCGAAGGAGATAGGGACGATAGATGCGTCGCTTCTGACCTCCGCCGACCAGACCTTTGTGGTTACCGCCTCCTCTGCCCACATCCTGCAGGCCAACGACGTCGTGCTCGTCGAATGGGCTGGCACCGGTTCTGGCGCGGACGTGGTGAGCGTCAAGAGGCACAACGTCGACGCTTTCAACGGCGCCAGCACCTATTTTGTGACGCGCAATGCAAACGGGTCATATACGAACCACTCCAGCCGGGACCTTGCAGGCGACTGGTACTACGAAGACTCGGCGCCGCTTGATACCATCTTTCCAACAATAAGCGTCCTGACGCCTGCTCCCGACGAGGTTCTCACAGGCGCTGCGCCGGGATTCCCGGTGACGGTCACGGGGACGGCAGCCGATGCCGAGAGCGGCCTGCAGGTGATCGAGGTGAGCGTCGATTCAGGCCCATTCGCTGCAGCAACCGGCACCGATTCATGGACGTTTACCACGCCAGTGCTTACCGCAGGGCCCCACACGATAGCTGCAAGGGCCAAGGACAACGCGGGAAACACTTCGAATGCCCCTATAGTCAACATCACGGTAGAAGTCCCGACGTCGGGCAACTTTGTCACCATCTACTCGGCCACGGGCACCAACAGCTATGGCACAATGTCGTCGACGGGGGCCGCCGGCGACACCACGGGCATAGGGGAAAAGCTGTTGTCGGCCTCGTCGCTCGTGGGCACAGCCATAAAGAGGATCGAGGTCTGGCTCAAAAAGTCCGGCACCACGACAGGGACGATATTCATCCGCATAAGGAATTCAACCGGCGCGATAGCGAAGGAGATAGGGACGATAGACGCCTCTCTCTTGACGGCGGCCGACCAAAAGTTCACGCTGACTGCTTCCTCTGCCCACATCCTGCAAGCCAACGACGTCGTGCTCGTCGAGTGGTACGGGACCGGCTCGCTTGCAGACGTGGTGAGCGTCAAGAGGGCCGCCGTAGATGCCTTTGACGGAACCAACACCTATTTCGTGGCGCGCAAGACAAGCGGCTCGTACACAAACAGCACAACCCGGGACATGGCAGGAGACTGGTACTATGAAACATAGTACAGAGTAACAGTTTTTTCTTTCCGAATCTTTATGAGCAAATGGTCTCTTTCCGGTCTTGACATCCTGATGGTCAGGCTTGCCCTCCGCATCGTCTCGGTTATTCTGTCAAAGGCAGCCATCGTGCGCCGGCAAATAACCTGCGTCATGCTCTTGGCCACAGCCGGTCTGCGCAGGCCGAGCTTGGCGCACAAAGCCGTAATGGTGGGATCGGCGACTGCGATAATCATCGTCGCGGCCCTGTCCGGGCCAATCGCAGTTTTTCTGGAACTGCACTCTCCGTATGACACCTTTGGCATCACGCGCCTGTATCCTCCCGACATCGGGGGCCAGCACTGGGACAGCCGAAGCTGGCTTGCGTCTGAAAGAACTCTCTTGTCGATTGAAACTGATCCAAAAGATCCATATTTGCAGGTCCGGGGCTCCTCAAACACCCTCTTCATAAGGGGCGACGGCATCGCGGAATCGTCCGGCGATGTAGTGCGTTACTACATATCCGACCCTGAAGAAAGAAAAGAGTGGAAGAATTTCGAGTTTACGATGTACAGCATGAGAGTAAGCGAACGCTCGCCCCCGTCATACGCCGGCTTTGCAGTCCAGGGGCGCACAGGGGCCGGCCACACCGAAAACGAGGGAACCAATGCGGAAGGCTATCCAATCCAGTGCGACGGAAGCGGCTACTCCGGGGCCATCCGGTACAACGGCTCAGTGGACTTTAAAAAAGAGATACATTTTCCTACCTACACAAAGGAGAACCCGATAGCGACCCTCTACCCTGACGGCATGCCGAAAAACCAGTGGATAGGCATGAAATACGTCGTCTACAACGTCAACGGCGGCCAGGACGTCAAGATGGAGCTCTGGATTGACACGACAGATGGGAGGGCAGGCGGCGACTGGAAAAAGGTGATGCAATACGTCGACAGGGGCGACTGGGCGATATCGTCAGACGAGCCGGCGGCTCTGTGCGGCTACTCGGCAGACGAAAAACTCCTTGAGGGGGGCCCGGCGATAATCGTCAGAAACGACAGCGTCGGCAAGCAGCTCTACAAGAACGTGAGCATAAGAGAAATTGCGGTCACTCCGGCGATGAATGCGGCGTAAAACACGGAATTGTACCGCGTCATATGTAGAAGCGTTATGTTACATTCGCAGCGGATTAAGTTACCCTGTGCGCTTCCATAAGGACTTTAAATGATCTCCTTCTCGGACTCAAGAATTGAAAATGGGACTCAATTCACATCGACGAAATGCAATTTTGGGAATTGCATTTGCGGCTATGCTGGCAGCTTACGGCGCCCTCCCGTCTTTGATGGCGGCAGGCGTCGCTAACGCGGCTCCGGCAAACCTTACCGTGAATGCAAGTTCTACCAGCGGCAGCGTACTCAACATGTATGCTACCATCCAGTCGGGTGGCAGCACAATAAGTTCTGGGTTCACGCCGCTTAGCATCACAGGAAACACAGGAACTACATACACGATAACTCCTAGCGACTACAACGGCATAACCTTTGCCCGCTGGGAGGACGGAAGTACCGCACGGACAAGGACCCTGACGCTCAACTCTGCGACTTCTATCACAGCCATCTACAACACAGGCAGCACAAGCACATCTGCGCTTTCATGCGCCCCACAGACGGTCGTAGGCTGGATGGCCAATGCCGACGACGGCAACAAGCCGGTCAACACCCTTGACAATAACCTTTCGACTAGGTGGTCGAACCTTGGCAAGGGGTCCTGGATAAGGTACGATCTTGGACAGAGCATGACCGTCTGCGACCTTGACATCGCATGGTACAAGGGCAACGAAAGGCAGGCCAACTTTGTAGTGTCGGTATCGCAGGACGACAAGACGTACACAAACGTGTACACCGGCAAGAGCAGCGGCACGACGCTGAAGGTGAGCCCGCCGTTGGGCGGATACACGTCGGGGTGGTCGCGACGCAGGCGGGCCGTGATCGTGTCCATCTCGGCCTGCGCCTGCGCCACGGACACGCCCGGCTT